>DMFQ01000260.1:1828-3854 GCA_003450555.1 Ktedonobacter sp. | reverse complement strand
GCTGGCGCGCGCTTGCAAGAACTTGCCCCGGGTCTGGAGATCGCGGGGACGTATGCTGGCTCACCTGCGCGCGAAGAAGAAGATGAGATCATTGAACGCGTGCGAGCGGCCAACGCCGATGTATTGTGCGTAGCGTACGGCGCTCCGGGGCAGGAATTGTGGATCTGGCGCAATCTTGCGCGGCTCCCGGTCGCGGTAGCGATGGGTGTTGGCGGCGCCTACGACTTTCTCGCGGGACGACAACACCGTGCTCCGGCGTTCATGCGTAACATGGGGTTGGAATGGTTGTATCGTCTCTATCGTGAGCCGCGGCGCTGGCGCCGTATGCTGGCTCTGCCGCGATTTGCCGTGCGGGTTGTTTTGAGGGGACGTAAGAAATATGACGCTTGATATCTCTCTCACAGGACTTACTACTGCGCGTTTGCACGCGCTCATCGATGGTTTCAGTGGCAAACGTTTACTCGTTATTGGCGATATGGTGGCTGATGAATACCTGATCGGTAATCCTACGCGTATTGCTCGCGAAGCTCCTATCTTGATCCTGGAGTTGAGTGAGGAACGCATCGTGCCAGGAGGAGCGACCAATGTAGCTGTCAATGCACGTACCCTCAGCTCTGATGTTTTCCTGGCAGGCGTGGTGGGTGAAGACGTGCCTGGCCAAAGCCTGCGGCGCGCCATCAGTGAACTCGGCATGCACCAGGAGGGCCTTGTCACCGATCCTGCGCGTCCTACCTCTACCAAGACGCGTATCCTGGCAGGAAGTTCCCAGATTGTGCAGCAGCATATCGTGCGTATCGATCGTGTGGATACCTCCGAGGTGGGCGAGCCGAGCAAAGGGCGCATCCTTGACTACATCCGGCAGGTCTTGCCCTCGATTGACGCGGTTATCATGTCGGATTACGAGAATGGCATGATCAGTCCCGATATCATCAACGTGTGTATTCCCATGGCGCGAGCATTGCATAAGATTGTCGTGGTGGACTCACACGGATCGCTCTCGCGCTTCCAGGGAGTGACCGCGCTGACACCGAATCAGCCAGAGGCGGAACTCTCGCTCGGTATGACCATCAGGAGCGCGGCTGATCTGGACGAAGCGGGACGCAGGCTGCTCGAAGGTAGTCACGCGCAGGGCGTGCTGATTACGCGCGGCGCCGAGGGGATGAGCCTCTTTGAAGCGGGCAAGGCTCCTCTACATTTGCCGGTTCACCGGCTTGATCATGCCAGCGAGATAGTAGATACGAATGGGGCGGGTGATACGGTAGCAGCTACCTTTACGCTTGCTCTGACCACAGGTGCCAGCATGGCGGAGGCGGCCTACATTGCTAACGCAGCCGCGGCATTGGTCGTCCGTCGACTGGGCTGCGCCAGTAACACACCTGAAGAATTGATGAGCGCAATAGTATGAGCAACCTTTTACGCGAAACCCAACGGAAGATACTGGAGCGCGACGTGCTTGCCAGGGAGGTACAGCGCCGGCAGCAAGCTGGAGAGCGCGGCGTCTTCACCAATGGTTGTTTTGACCTGCTGCACCTGGGTCATGTACGCTATTTGCAGGAAGCCAGGGCAGAGGGCGATTTTCTGATTCTGGGGCTTAACAACGACGCTGGAGTGCGCGCGCTCAAAGGCGCTGGTCGGCCGCTGGTGCCGGAGCAAGAGCGGGCAGAAATCCTGGCCGCGCTCAACTGTATAGACTACATCACCATCTTCGCTGAGCCGACGGCCGGGCCGCTGGTGCAATTGCTACAGCCGACAATCTATGTCAAGGGCGGTGATTACGCTAACGCGGGCAGCGACCAACCCGATACCAGTCGTCTGCCAGAGGCAAAAGTCGTGCAGGAATACGGCGGCAGCGTGCGTTTAATCCCATACTTGCCCCACCATTCAACAACCGAATTGATCGCGGCCATCAAACAACTGCCCGAGCGATCATCAAAATAATGATATATGGTTCTCTGTCATTGAGGGGGACGAGGGCGACGCAAGCGTCCCCGTCCATCGCGCACGCCGCTCCCGCCCCTACGGGCAG
>DMFQ01000260.1:1493-1784 GCA_003450555.1 Ktedonobacter sp. | reverse complement strand
CCACGGATGCTTGCGATAGCTTTAGGAACGCAGTCGTCCAGGGAGACTCTCTTTATTTATGGCAAAAGACTCTATTGAAGAATCAAAAAATGAATTGGTGGCAGTGCCCGTTGTGACGGGAGGCACTGCCGGCACAGTACCAGAGCTGTTGCCCGTTCCCCTCACGGAGATTGCGGAAGGGGAGATAGTGCCAGGGGAACGGCGGCACATCGTCAAGTCGGCCACGCTGGTCATGCTCGGAAACCTGGGCAGCAGCGTTATGGGCATGGTTCGGCAGCAAGTGGTGGCCTC
>DMFQ01000260.1:0-1329 GCA_003450555.1 Ktedonobacter sp. | reverse complement strand
ACTTTTAACGACTATGCTGCACCGGAAAAGCGCGAACAATTGCGTCGTCTAGTCTTCACGCTGGTCAATCTCGTCTTTCTGATTATGTTGGGCGCGGCTATTGTCTTTCTCTTGATTGCTCCCTGGTTTATCAGTAACATTCAGGTGCGCGGCTATACTCCCCAGGAGAAGTTGCTCACGATACAATTCTCGCGCATCATCTTTTTCTCGCTGCTCGCGCTGGGGCCTTTTGCTGTGCTGCAAGCCGCACTCTTTGCGCGTAAAGAATTCGGCTGGCCGGCAGTAGCTACCGCGGCGTATCATATCGGTATCATTATAGGGGCGATTGTTGGCGCACTCGTTGGAAACTATTACCTGGGGACATACGGGCTGGCTTTTGGGGTGCTATTGGGCGCGGTCGGAGAAATCGCTCTGCTGCTGCCAGGAATGCGCAAGCAGCGACTGCGTTACATGTTGGTGCTCGACCTGAAGCAACCGGCGCTGCGGCGCATTCTGAAACTTTACTGGCCGGTCGCGCTCAGTTTTCTGGTCAGCGCGTGTTTTATCATTCTTGATCAATCGCTCGCCTCGCAAACTCCCGGTGTTGGTAAGGATCCAGGCGCGGCCAATTATCTCGCTATGCGCGTCTCCACTACGCTGATCCAGTTCCCAGCGGGATTAGTCGCCACCGCACTTTCGGTAGCCGTGCTGCCGACGCTGACAGAGCACGCGCGAGCAATCGACAATGAACGCTTCAAGAAGACGCTGCTGCTGGGTTTTCGCCTTGGCTTGCTGTTGATGATTCCCGCTGCGGCAGGGCTGATAGTGTTGGGTTTTCCAATTGTGACCCTGATCTATCAGCATGGCAAATTCACCGCACATAATTCGCAACTCACAACGCTTGCACTGCAGCTCTACGCCGTTCAGTTGCCCTTCGTGGCTATCGACCAGCTTTTGCTCTCGGCGTTTTACGCACGAAAAAATACCATCACGCCGGTCATCGTCGGCTTTGTCAGCTTTGGCAGCTATCTTGCTGTCGCGCTGCCCTTCTGGCAGACCATTGGCATGCCCGCCCTCGTTGTTGCTAATACCGTACAGAACTCCCTCCATCCCATCATTCTCCTGCTCATGTTGCGTATAGCAATAGGTCCGCTGCGCTTGCGCGAGATCATCCCGGCCTTCTTAAAAATTAGCGTCGCGACCGCCGCCATGGTCGCCGTTGCCTGGGGTTTGCAGGTGCTATTCGGTTATGTAGGGATTTTCTCGCTCAATCATTTGAGCGGCCAGTTTCTGACGGTGTTGGTAGCGGGCCTCGCCGCGATAGGGGTCTACGCTGGAGGGGTGCTGCAG
>DMFQ01000242.1:18544-18781 GCA_003450555.1 Ktedonobacter sp. | reverse complement strand
AGTGTTGGTGTGCTGGTCTTTCTGGTTGCGTTCACCTTCTGGTTTACACCGCTTGGTCACGCGGAGCGCTACGTGCCGGAGGTGAAAGCGGCCCAAGGTGATTGATACGTCTTTTACGCCCATGATAAGGTATGTAAGCGTTTGAGATTGAAGGCCAATTTAGAGTGCTTACTGACCTGAGTTCCTGGCGGCTGAAGTGCTGCTGTTCTTTTGGCATAGTGCGCTTCTCATTTACGA
>DMFQ01000242.1:17856-18353 GCA_003450555.1 Ktedonobacter sp. | reverse complement strand
TACAGATGCGTGAAGCCGCGTATAAGCAGTGCTACCACTATTATCAGAGCTGCTTGCAGGTCGCCGTTCAGGTTGGCCGCCATAAGCTTGAGGTAGCTTTTCAGATCTCCTGTTGCATGGCGCAGTGAGTTCAATATTGGAATGACGGTGAGTGCCGCAATGAAGCTGTACCATGGGAAAACGTTGAGAATGGCGTCAAAAAGGATGGTAGCGGCAACCAGCGAGAGCAAGACGGCTCCTACAACGCGTGCTCGCCTCTCCCCAAGAGCGACAATTGGCGTGATCTTTCCTACCGCTTCGTCGGCACGCCAGTGTAAAAAATGGTGAAAGTATAGTACCGCCATTGTAAAGAGGCCAATCGGAAGCGAGGCCAGCAGCGCACTGAAAGTGATAGTTCCCGTTTGCACATAATAGGAACCGACCAGCGGCAGCATGCCAAACGAGATCAGAATATCCAGTTCTCCCAGCCCACGTCCCACGTAAGCTAGCCGTAGGGG
>DMFQ01000242.1:15856-17752 GCA_003450555.1 Ktedonobacter sp. | reverse complement strand
GGGCGGCGCGACATAGAAAAATGCCAGCAGAAAGCCCGCCACACCAAAAGCAATAGCCCAGGGTCGGAAAAAGGTTAAGAGAATACCACAGAGCAGGGCGAGCGCGAAGAGTCCGACCGCTAGCCCGCGATAGGCTGTGTAGGAGAGCTTTCCACTCATCAGCGCCTGAGAGCCAGTTGCAAGAGTCGTCCCCTCTGGCATCAGTTGCTGTGCCGCCTGGTCTGTTCCTGCCGCAAAGTCAAAGACGTCGTTGATCACGTTGGCTCCGAGATGGGCGGCTAAAGCTCCTAAAAGTGCCAGCGCAAAGAAGCCCCACTGAAAGGGTGTACCTTGCTCCCAGGCCAGGATAGAGCCAATCAGTACTGGCGCGAGCATTACCGGAAAGGTGCGCGCTCGGGTAGCCTCTAGCAAAAGGTTCAACTGCTTCATTGACCCTGCTCCCCGTCAGCACCGAATGTCGCTTCAGTCAACATCGGGTTGGCTGCTATATCTGTAATGCGCAGCCAATTCACTTGTAGTTCCACTGCCACAATTGGTACTTGCGCTATAAATGTTGCAGCGACGGCGGACTTCTTGCTGAGCTTCTCGCGAACTGCCTGGCTCTCGCTTTCGCCGGTCAAGACATGTGCGACCGCCGTTGCTTCGAGCCACGCGGTTGGTTCAGATGGGCCAATGAACAGTCCCACGCGCGGATTTTGCCGCAGGTTAGCCAGCTTGCGCGAGGTCGTGAGGAACGTCCCATACAGGATCAAACTCGTATCCTGAAGCGCTTGCTCAACGTAAAATACACGCGTTACATAAGGTTGCCCTTCCTGTTCGGTGGCAAGGGCAAGTGTATCGTATTGAGCGAGAAATCTTGTGATGGTTTCGCGAGTGGTTGTATCCATCGTGTTAATCCTTTGTTGCTTGCATCCTGTTAAAATGATCAGGAGCTGTAGTCTGAAAAATCTCTTCTACAATAAGCATACCACCTGTGTTCCAGTGCTTACTTTCATCTTTTGGGATACGCTTAATGGATTTTTAGGGGCAGATATGTGTATACTTTCTCATGGAAACATCTTAATCTTTGTCGCTTAGTTTACTTTGGAGGGACTTGTCAATGACGACAACCAGTCGACCTATAGCAGCAAAACGCACAACAGCCTATCCACGTCCGCGCATCGTCGGTGCACGGACGGAAGTGCCGCTCTTTGACGGAAAGCGCGTGCGCTACGTCAACCTGGATAGCGCTGCCAGTACGCCACCTCTGGTCAAGGTGCGCCAGGCTGTCGAAGACTTCCTCCCCTGGTACTCCAGTGTTCATCGCGGCGCTGGTTATAAATCGCGCCTCTCGACATATCTTTATGAACATGCCCGCGAAGTTGTCATGCGCTTTAGCAATGCCAACCCTGCAACTCACGTGGTCGTGTTTGTGCGCAATACGACCGAGGCCCTGAACCTGTTGTCACATCGCATCGTGCTTGAAGCGGGCGAACTCATCTTGACGACGCGGTTAGAGCACCATTCAAACCTCTTGCCGTGGTACCGCTGTCCCTATGAACTGGCTGAGCTTACTCCCGATGGCTCTATCGATATGGAAGATCTTGAACAACGCCTGAAAAAGCATAAGGGGAAAGTACGACTCGTGACGGTCAGTGCGGCCTCCAATGTGACGGGTATCCTGCCTGATATACGGCGTATCGCTCGGCTTGCCCACGCTCACGGCGCCTTAATTGCGGTAGATGCGGCACAGCTTCTTCCACACCGGTCCTTCGCGATGGGCGCGGTGAGTGATCCTGAGCGTATCGATCTCATGGCGTTTTCCGGTCATAAGCTCTATGCTCCCTACGGTTCCGGTGCGCTGGTCATGCCTGCCACACTTTTTGCCGACGGAGAACCAATGCTTGTCGGCGGTGG
>DMFQ01000242.1:12706-15736 GCA_003450555.1 Ktedonobacter sp. | reverse complement strand
GGTGTCGTCGCCATGGCTGCCGCGTTAGAGGAACTGATGCGCTTTGGCATGGATCGTGTCGCCGCACACGAACGCGAACTGACGAACTATGCTATTCGCCGCTTGCAGGACATACCTGGCCTGTCACTCTATGGACCCTCGTGGCAAGATGTACTCGCCGGGACCGAGGATCGGTTGGGAGTCTTCAGTTTCAACCTGAAAGGGCACTCCTATGTCGAGGTCGCATCTGTACTGGCGAACGAGTGGGGCGTCGGCGTGCGCAGCGGCTGCTTCTGCGCGCATCTCTACGTTGCCCACCTGTTGGGCATCTCCGAGGAGGACTCAACCGAAGCGCGCGAGCGTTTGATTGCCGGGTTGCCAGTCGAACTGCCGGGAATGGTACGGGCCAGTATTGGCCTGGCAACCAGCAGGGATGACATTGATCGCCTGGCTTCTGGCCTGTTAGCAATAGCACGTGGCGATATACGCGCGACCTATAGCAAAACTGCCAGCGGGGACATGGAACCTATCTCTTCTGCTCACGAGTTTGAAGCTCATGGATTGAGTTTTCTGTAGGCTTTTACTGTTCTCTTTTTTTGCCTTCATCAGTGGGTGCTCATTTTTTCAATGTTGTTGGCATTGAACTCGGTGAACTAGTTGTTCCCATCCAACCAATGCTTTCGAGTTCGTAACGTGTGTCATAATGTTTTCAAGACGTGTCTATGGTAAATGGATTGTTGTGTTTATTTCGTCATCCTGACCAGCTTGAGCTACTGCTCACTCAGCCCTCTCTCGTGCCTGGTTTTATCGAATGTTCAACAGGTGCAATGACGTGTTCTTGAAGGGAAGCGAGTAAATGAGCTGGATCCGTATAATGGTGGATGGGCAGTAGGTAAGGGTATGTCTTAAAGTCTGCAAACAATGCGTCTTCTCTTTTCCCTTCAAATAGTACTGGGTGAACAGGGACGGTAAAAGTTGGAAGAATGGTTTGTAACGTCTGGGGAATACTGCTCGGTTCGGTCAGATCAACGATGATGAACCGTGCTAAGCGAGCAAGTGTTCTCACCGTTTCGGTACAATCACCACTGCCTGGTTCCGCAAAATTGAACAAGATAGGTGCGTAGTTGTGCGTACGAAGAGCCTCTTTCAGTGCTTCTAAGACGGCTTTGCGCTCAGATGTGAAGCGACCTACGATCAGCACGACTTTGGAGGTGATGGTATCAATGACCTCACGGATTTCTTTGTTGTTCAGGAACAGATAAATAAACTGAGCCATTTTGAGATTATCGACTGCAATGCTTGGCTGTTTGGAAGAGGGATCTGCAATAACCAGGCCAGATTGAGCTACTTCAGCCACGTCAACATCCCAGATTGCTATACCATCCACTCGACAATTGGTTAGAGTAGCTTTGTGGAGATGTGTTTGAATGAAGATGGCAAAGCGAAGGTCAGCTCCGCTGAGATCGGCTCCGCTGAGATCAGCTCCCCTGAGGTCGGCGTCGATGAGAGTGGCTTTCCTGAGGATGGCGCCCCTGAGATCAGCTCCCCTGAGGGTGGCATCGTTGAGGGTGGCGTCGATGAGGTTCGCATCCTTGAGGTACGCTCCGCTGAGGTTGGCTCCGCTGAGATTAGCTCTGCTGAAGTAGGCATCACTGAGGAGGGCTTTCCTGAAGTCAGCTTTCCTGAGGGTGGCATCGCTGAGGTCGGCTCTCCTGAAGTCGGCTCTGCTGAGGGTGGCATCGCTGAGGTCAGCTCCCCTGAGGTTAGCCCCCCAGAGGCCGACATCACTGAGATCGGCTCTGCTAAGGTTGGCTCCCCCTAGATCTGGTCGAATATCAGGATGCTTTTTCCTCCACTGATCCCACTTCTTCACCCCTTGTTTGAGGATGTCAACATGTTGCTTTTTGGCCATACGCTGTACTCCCTCCCTATAAGTTTCTTCTTCTCATTATGTTCCTTCTAGCCTTGGTACAAGTATATTTCAAACCGATGATAAACGTGGAAAACGGCATCTCCCCCGTGTTTACTTTTCAGGTACAAGCGTTTTTTTAGTCGCAGAAGTGGTCTTGCTTTGCTCTATCTTCTTGCCCGCGAAGAAGATTCCCGTCAGGACGAGTGCCAGACCACCGATTGCGTTGACACCTACCGGCTCATGTAGGAGTAGTGCTCCGTAGATCAACGCAGTACAGGGCAAGAGGTAGGTGACAATAAGGGTGCGTGTTGGTCCCACTCGGACAATCAGCCAGTAGTAGCAGATGTATGCCAGCGATGTACCTCCAAGTGCGAGGGCCGCAGCCGACCCCAATGCCAGGCCCAGCGGTATATGTAATGTTTGTTGCGGTTGAAGGATGAAAGCGATTGTCGCAATGGGTGCGAGTACCACCGCGCCCATTGCGGTCTGTCCAATAGCCGGTTGCATCATTGGCAGCCCAGAAAGCATTCTTAGCGCGAAAAGGCTGCCAAAGGCGTAACTAGCCGATCCAATGAAGACGAGCAATGCACCGAATAAAAAGAGGTTTGAGCTTGCTGTCGTAAAGGCTGTGGGGCCAACCAGCAGTCCGACCCCTAGAAAACCGATCAGAACACCGCTAGCACGCCGCCAGGTCAGCCGTTCTCCTCCTGGCCACCAGTGCGAAACAATCACTACTACCAGAGGTGTGGTAGCATTCAGGATGGCGGCCATTCCCGACGGGATATACACCTCGCCCCAACTGATAGCCAGGTAGGGTATAACAGCATTAAAGATGGCGACCACGAAAAATCCCCACAGCCGCCTCTGCCATCCGCTCATAATAGAGGGCTTAAAAGGCAAGACTAGCAACAATCCGAGTGATCCCAGGACAAGACGTACTGCTACCAGTGTCAGGGGCGTCATATCTTCAATTGCTACTTTGATAAAAAGAAATGATGCGCCCCAGAGGGCGGCCAGTATGAAGAGGACAAGATATTCTTTCAGTTTCATCGCAAATCTGCTCCTGTAGCGTGAAAAACAAATTATACCACATCCTCAAGCGCATGCTTACCTGTATTATTAACTTTACATAAATATAT
>DMFQ01000242.1:10313-12602 GCA_003450555.1 Ktedonobacter sp. | reverse complement strand
AGACATTCATATGCTAGAGCGCGAGCCAATGCGCTGGTTGCAACTGACATATAAAGTGCCCAGTGAGCCATCACAGAAACGCGTCTGGGTTTGGCGACGTTTACAAAACCTCGGCGCTTTCGCGCTGCAGAATTCTGTCTACCTGCTGCCCTTTTCAGAGGAGGTAGAGAAACATTTTCGCCAGCTTACTCACGAGATACGGGATATGGGTGGAGAAGCCAGCATCTTTTCCGTTGTAGCGCTCGATATTGCTGATGAGCGGCGCATTATGCAAACACTGCTTGAGGCTCGCACCAATGAATACACTACCGTCGTAAAAGTTTGCACGCGCTTTTTAGGGAAGGCTGCCGCCCTCATCCAATCGCAAAATTGGAACGACCAGGTTCACGCGGAGTTCTCCGAAGTATTAGAAAAAGTTCATGTGCTCTTCCGCACTGCCAAACGTCACGATATGTTGGGGTCATTAACCGCCACAAAGCGTGCTGCCGCCGCTGAATCTCTGGCCGTTTGCGAACAAGTTTTCCGCGTGCTTCTCGATCAAGAGTACGCGCGAGCACGTCGTTTACTCGAGATGCATAGCGATCTGCTCCCAACAGCTCTTGATACGGAACCTGGAGATTCTGATCCCTCACTTGTTGGTGGGCAGAATGAGGGGCAGGAGCCACCGGCATTGCCTATGTAGCCATGAATGAGAGCAGCAATCGTCCCATCCGGAATATTTCCATCTGATCTCATGTTTTCATTACTGATTCGAGCTTCATCCAGCGTTTTCATGAAACCTGGTGCAACTAATTGGCCAACTCAAGCGTATAATACTATAAGAAAGACTTCAGTTACTCTGCTTGAACATTGGCTGAATCTCTAGTTTGAGGAAAAAAATTATGCAGCAACAGAATTATGTTCGACAATCCAGCGGCGCCAAAGCTATAGCCATAGACAACCGTCTACTCCTGTTAAGATACCGTTTACTTCAGCTCATGGCACTCGTTCTCGGGGTGGGCAGTGCCTTTGGTCTACACTACATCTTTGCCCGCTAAAAAATACATTCATTACAATCCAAAAATCTCTATAGAGGACACCTTTTTCAGGGTGTCCTTATGTTTTGTTCGCAGAACGCTTTAGCTCTGGCTTGTCATCCTCCCTACAATCATAGCAGCGTCCGTTTAGCTAGCGACTCAAACTCTGTCCTTGCGCCATTGGGGACAACTCATTCTCCCAGAGCCGGGCGAAATGAATCCAGTTATGTAGCAGGCGGAGCGTCACCTCCTCATCAAAAGCCACCTCCATCGTATATCCTGTTGCCAGGTTCCAATTGCGCAGGTCTTCGCAGAGCGCGGTTCGTCTCTGGTTCCTTTCGTTTGCAGTTGCAGAGGTATTGCGTAACGCTGAGTAATAGCCAATAGCGCGACGACAGAGATGTTCGCTCAGGCGAGTCGCGTAAGCTATGACCTGCTCGACGTTCATTGCACCTGGCTCGTGAGCAGTGCCCGCAATACTGGCAATGATTGGATCATTCTCGCGTTTTCTAGTCAGCGCCTTGAATGTCAAGAGGTGGAAAATGCCGCGTCCCGCCAGGTAGCTGCGCAAGCGTCGTAGCCCCGCCTGAAAATCCTGCTTGTAGCCATTACACTGCTCTTCCGTCAAGCCATAGGTGAAGTCTAGCGCGTCACACAGTACATTCAGCACTTGTGCTGATAGAGTATGAGGCGTTATACAGCTCTCGGCTGCTGGCTCTATGTACTCTCTCCAGGGCTGGCGCAGCCAGCTATAAAGGGGTCGGTTAAAAAATGTAGTGGCAACATACTCGTCCAGGCAAAGCTCGATATAGAAGTGCATCCCGAGTGGCGCGAATATGCCCGGTATATCACTATCTGCATACATTCCTGCCAGGGCGTTGATATAAGGGTTAAGAGCGATGTCCGTCGCTATATGTGAAAGATAGCCCATAGCGAAGGCCAGGCCCTGGCTGCGCAGAGCGGGTGAAGGTATATTCGCCGTGTGTTCCAGGAAAGCAAGGAGAACATCACCCGAGCGGTTGTAATGCAGCAGCTCAGCCCATCGTTTTTCGTCTCCTGTCGCTGACTGAGAGCTGGGTACCTTTTGTTGTTTGGCTCCTGATGTTTTCTGGCGAAAGATCCCTTTCTGGAAGGACGTCATATCAGGTGCTACTGCTCCCAGGTAAGCCATCGCGGATATATCGCTACCAGGGAAACGCATATCTATCTGGGGGAGTGGACCAGTATGCCATACTGCTCCTGCCGGTGGACTTTCAGGTGGAGTGGTCGAACC
>DMFQ01000242.1:6941-10232 GCA_003450555.1 Ktedonobacter sp. | reverse complement strand
CGTTACCAGCATCCTGACTGCGTTGAGCTGTTTCTATCAGGATGCGCCAATGCGTGAGAAATGCGGGCATTAACGTTCCCTCTCCTTAGCTTTCTGCACCATCGATACTAAAGCTTTCAGGTGCGCCTTCACTGTTCAGATAAATTACCACCTTGTTCATTCCAGGGATAACTGTGGGCGCCGGGGTAGACTCTTCCACTGTCTTGCCAGGTTCAGTGGAGCGGCGATACTCAAGGGAGAAGGTCATTTTGTCTGATAGATAAAATGGCTCACGACTGCTGCTGGCCGCTTTCCGCTTTTCTGCTCCACTGAACCAGGCGCGCCAGCGGTGAACCTGGAGTAGAAATGATTGAGCTTGAGCAGGTAGCTGGAGGCGGAACAGGCGAAAGCGTACAGTATGTGCCATGCGTAGAGTTGCCTCTATGTCCTCCTGTTGTAAAGCGCTACGCTGCTGAACTGAAGTGTCCTGCCACTGTCCAAGTGGCACGAGGCGCACCTGTTCTCCTACGTCTTCTCTCTCGCTACCTTCGCTATCCTGCTCCCTTGTTTCTCTTTCACTTGAGCCAAAATGAGGTATGCCTGTTGCTGCGATAATGCGAGGAACAGTAACTTCGAGATTGACAACTAATGGCGTATCGCTGCTCATAGATGCTTGCCCTTCTCCATTGCATTCCTCTCATTGCCAATTGACTTGCAGATAGATATGGACCGAATGTATCGTAATTGTACCCACTTTCTGTTCAGTTTGCAATGGACTTGCGTTCAACGGTTGGAATGGGTACAATTTCGATAGTAATAAAACCATTGATAGGTTGGAGTAAAAGTATGACTACGACTCAACCTGGCGGGCCAAACACAGATACTGCTTCTCAACCCGCTCGTGATGATGTGCCGCGCCGCCTGATTGTCACAGCGAGCGTTGCTATTTTCGCGATACGCGATTGGTCGTTATGGGTATTGTTGCGCGATGGCCCGTGGGGGCCACCAATGCGCCTTGTCCTTGGCAGCGAATCTGTCACCGACGCGGTAGAACGCACCATCGAAGCCCTTTTGATGTGGCCCGTGAAGGCGCCATTGATACAGATGAAAGCGGGCTGGCAGGAACAACAGGTTTACGTGTGGGGCAGTACGGAACAAGGATCAGCTGTCTCACTTATTCACAGTGTTTTATTGCGAGCGAATCGTGATGAGCTGCGCCCCAATCTCCGCGCTCATTCAGTACCTAGCCTGCGTGTGGGATGGACGCCTGTGAGCGAGATCGAATCAAATCAGCGGGCGCTGGATTCAGAAGTGCGCCCCGTCTTGCGTACGGCGCTCCATACTCTCTGTTCACAGGTTCAACGCGACCCGGAGATAGTGTTGCGTTACCTGGCGGACATGGGTGAAAACCAGGGGGATTGGTGGAGTCAGGAGAGACAGGAAGGGAAAGCCTTCACGGGCAAAGAGACGCGTCCTATGAGCATTCTGAAGGAGCCAACGCCAGGTGATGGTATAATCACCCTTGCCGAGGCTGCTCTGCTCTACCGGGCGTTTTTTCCGGTGGATGAGCAGATAGACCTTTCAAACTTAAGGCGGCGTTTCCTTGCAACCAATCGGCTTGAATTATTAGATGAGGAGCGCCCGGTGCGTGGGCGAGAACTCGATTGGCGCCGTGTCAGTCGCGCCTATCGCTACCAGGTTGCTAACGAATGAGCGATGTTTTCATTCAATATTAGCTCCCCACCTATATTTACGCATCAAAGGATACATACATGGCGAAGGTAACCACTGGCGCAGGCGACACTGGCTATACAGGTTTACTTGGATCTGAACGTGTGGCCAAATATGATCCACGTCCCGACACGTTCGGCACGGTCGATGAAGCGACATCCGCTCTGGGACTGGCGCGTGCAATGACAAAGGATCCAAAGGTCAAAAAAATCATCTTCGACATTCAGAACGAGCTCTATTATCTGATGGCGGAGCTGGCCACGACAGCGGAAAATTATGAAAAGATGGGCTTTCGTATGACGGCTGAACACGTGCAGAGGTTGGAGCAGATCGAAGAGACTCTCAAGCAAGAAGTGGAGATACCTAACAAGTTTATCATTCCCGGTGATACCCTTGATGGAGCGGCGTTAGACATGGCTCGTACCATCATTCGCAGGGCGGAGCGCATGGCGGTCAAACTGCTGCATGACCATATCATCGAGAATGGTGAAGTCGTGCGTTACCTGAACCGGCTCTCTGACCTTGTCTTTATTCTTGCTCGCTACAGCGAGGTGAAATCGTCTCTGGCTCAACTGCCTGAATAATGCTTATCAACTTGCCAGGATGGTTGTGGCCTGTGAAGAGAGCAGGCCACCGCTGCCATGAGCCACTGCCAGCTTAGCGCCTTCCACCTGGCGCGGACCACATTCGCCGCGCAGTTGGCGCGTGGCCTCGATCATCAGGAAGATACCACGCATCCCTGGATGGTTTGAGGATAGGCCGCCGCCATCGGTATTAATCGGCAACTGCCCACCCAGGGCAATTCGTCCATGCTGGACAAACGCTCCTCCCTCGCCTTTCTTACAGAATCCCAGGTCTTCGAGCAGCAGAAGCACGGTGATGGTAAACGAATCATAGATCATGGCCATATCAATGTCAGCAGGATTGATTCCTGCTTCGGCGAAGGCGCGTGGCCCTGTTACCGCCGCCGCGGTAGTCGTCATGTCCGGCATCTGCGAGATTATGCGCGTGTGTATGGCTTTCGCTGCTTCCTAGCACAAAGATTGGCCTCTGCTTCAAATCACGCGCTCGCTCTTCTGTGGTCACCAGCACCGCGCCGCCGCCGTCACTGACAACACAGCAGTCCAGCAGGTGAAGCGGTTCAGCAATCATGCGCGAGTTGAGCACATCCTGCACCGTAATCGGCTCCCGGTACATGGCAAGTGGATTGAGACTGGCGTGCCGTCGCGTGACAACAGCTATTTCGGCCAGTTGTTCCGAGGTTGTGCCATACTGGTACATGTGTCGACGCGCCGCCATAGCGTATGCTCCCACCAACGTGTTGCCATAGGGAGCTTCGTAAGTAGCTTCGGGGATCGTCGCGGGCCGTCCGCCAGTGCCAATCATCCTTCCTCGGCTCGAAAGCTGATTGCTGGCATAGGTGATCAGCGCTACTTCACACTTGCCCGCGTGGATTGCCGCTACTGCGTGATTGAGGTGCGCCTCGAAAGAGGAGCCACCAATTGAGGTGGTATCGCTATAACGTGGGAACAACTGCAAATATTCACAGAGCATGATGGTAGGCATTCCCAGCGAGTGTGA
>DMFQ01000242.1:6004-6839 GCA_003450555.1 Ktedonobacter sp. | reverse complement strand
AGCTGCATCTCGGTCATATGTGGAACTCGACCGTAATCCGATTCGGCGACGCCGACAATGGCAACGCGTCCATTGTACAAGGACATATGTTTTGTGCTCCTTTGCTTACTCTGTGTAGCCACGAACTGAGCTCAACCGCGCCTGGTTGTCTTTTGAAAAGAATGATCCCGCTCGCATACTCTATCAAATGATCGCTACTTCGGTTGCACCATTATAGATTCTTGCTTGATGAGCAAAGCAAGCGAAGCTGTTTTCTTGTATCGCTCCAGAAAATAAAGTATACTCTGAGAAGCGAGACAGTAACGAGGAGAAGCGATGACTATGCCAGGTGATTCACACCCAAAGCCCTTGCCAGTTGTAACAGAGGAGAACCGCCCCTTCTGGGAGGGATGCAGGCAGGGCAAATTGCTGCTCCAGTATTGCGACCAGTGCCAGCAGCACCAGTTCTATCCGCGCCTCTATTGTATGCACTGCGGTTCTAGCAACGTACGCTGGGTTTCAGCTTCTGGGCGCGGCGTGATCTACTCCTATACCGTCATTCACCAGAATAAGTCCCCTGAATTTGTGCAGGACACTCCCTACAATGTCGTCGTGGTACAGTTAGCAGAGGGTCCGCGCTTGATGAGCACTATTGTGGAGACAGATCTTGCCGAACTGCGTATAGACCTGCCTGTTACGGTCGTTTTTGATGTTGTATCGGAGGACATTCATCTGCCTCGCTTCAAGGCGCTGTAACATTCCTCTCTGCCGCACCTGGGTGATGCAGACTTCAGCAGCGTATAACAATCAGTTCGATAAATAGTGATCTACTTCATATTTTTCTGCTTGCCGGTAC
>DMFQ01000242.1:0-5984 GCA_003450555.1 Ktedonobacter sp. | reverse complement strand
CTGATGTCTAATGGTGTTCTATGAGAGTAGTGGAAGATGATGAGTCTCAACTCATTATTGACGCTTGCCAGGGATCAGTATCGGCCTTTGAGGCATTGGTGGTTATCTACGAGCCGCGTATCCGCCGTATGCTTTATAGCCTGACACATGATGTGCAATTGACGCAGGACCTCTGTCAAGAGTCTTTCCTGGCGGCATATCGTGCGATGCGCCATATGAATGGGGAGGAACTGCATTTTGCTCCATGGCTCTATCGTATTGCGCTAAACCAGTTGCGCAGCGAGTGGCGCAGGCGCAAACATATAATCCTGGTTCCCTTTCCGCCATTGTTTGGACGCGACGATGCAGTTGATGCATCGCACGAAGAATATTTTATGTGCGACGACCGTTTTGAAGAATCGGTGATAGAGCGCGACCTTGTCAAGCAAGTACTGTCGCAACTTCCAACTGCTTCGGCGATGTGTCTACTTTTGGACGCGGAGGGATTTACCTATAAAGAGATCGCGGAAACCATGCACGACACGCTTTCTGCCGTACGGAGCCGCCTGTCACGCGCTCGCCAATCGTTTCAGTTACTCTATAACAGACTCGACCGGGAGGAATATCCGTGAAGTATGACAGTTCACAAAACCTATCGCACTGTCCCTTCAGCAAGCACTGCATTCGTTTTAGCGACGAACTGGATATGCTCTATTTTCTGCCACAAAAAGCTCCACTCACACCATCTGAGCAACCCCTTGCCCTTGATGATCCCCTGCTGCTGGAACAGTTGCGCGTACACGTGCCTACCTGTTCGATATGTACCGGGATCTTGAGCAATGTCCGCCGTCTTAGTACGCGGCAGCGTGGAATGATGCGAAAACTGTTAGCGGAGAGCGAGCGCCTCGTTCCCTCGTCTACCCGGCGGATAGTGGAGGCTATACGTCATAAACCGAGGTAGGGAAGATATTGTTGGCGATTGCAAGCCAGGGTGATCCTTTGTGGTCGCCCATTAGCACCCACATAAGGTCAGACCCCACCCCAAGGATGACCGCAAGGGTCANNGGGTCATCCCTACTATACACGTTCCCTACTTCACAAGCGTGAAGCCACGCTGGAAGCCGCGTCGAAGTATAGTAGGGATGACCCTTGCGGTCATCCTGGTTCGTGCGCGTGCGATCACCCTGGTCTCCGATGCCGTTCCATTGTCCAGATTTCTATCCTTCTGTTGGTGCCAATGGGCGATCCTTTGTGGTCGCTCTGGCTACAGTTGGTACTCCTCAACTGTCCTTTTTTTCCAGATTCGCACTTTCGTTATACCCACCTCTCGTAGAATAGCTTCGCTCTGTGCATGTGCCTGCGCGACTTTCAGGGGGTAATGCGCATCTGATCCCACACTCACTGCTGTCTTGTGGAGCGCACAGGCGCGTGCGAGCCGTTGAACGAGGCTCGGGTAGTTCAGCACGTCATGGCCATTTATCTCTAACGCTACGTCATGACGTGCTGCTTCAGCCGCCAGATGTTCAAGTTCCTCGTCCAATTGAGATGGGAGATATGGATTTTTTAGGCGCATACGCACCGGATGGCTGACAAGGTTAAAGTAACCGCTTCCGACCGCCTGTCTCAACAGCTCGAAGTAGCGGAGCCAGAGTCTCTCTCCTTCTTCGCGGTCCCACTTCTTCACGTGCTCAAACTGCAATCCGTCGATTTCATGGACAGAGCCAATCAGAAAATCCCACGGGTGGCCTACTAGGTGCGCTTGGATGGCCTCGTTCTTGTCAGGAATAAAATCTACTTCCATGCCTAACCGTACATCAACGCTCACCAACTGATTTGCTGCATGGATCGCTTCAATATAAGCGGGAAAGGTGAGAAGTGGACCTTCGAGATGCATATGTTCTAGTATTGGGCGCGCCTCATTCATTTGAAAGATGTGTTCGGAGAGGCCGAGCACACGCAGTCCTTTCTCCTGAGCTGCCAGGGCCATCTCGTGGGCAGAACTGCGGGAGACATGGCTGTGGAAGTCACTATCGATGGTCATATCGTAGAGCTCTCCTGCGTCTAGAGTAGTCTGGTTGTTTCCAGTAATCTACCACTGCGAAAGCGCTCGATGTCAACTGTGGTACTTCAATATCCCCGGAGCGATGGCTCCTCCAACCCGGCAAACGATTCACCTGGTGACCGGTTCAGCGACAGGCGTTGCCTCTTTCTTACGCGGTCTCATCACTCTCTCGAACACACGCGTCGTCAGGGCAAGTGGCGTCATATGTGTCACCTGTGCTCCAAAGGCATTCCTCCGACCCTCGACGGCATATGGGCGCCCTTGCTCCAGAGCGCGCAAGCCTGTCATGACCACGGCCTCCGGTGTGTGCATCTTGCTCAGCATCGGCACTTCGTCAGCACCAAGGAACGTGAAGAAATTGGTCGCGGTCGGACCCGGACACAGTGCTACCACGCGCACGCCCTGCTTGCGATACTCCGCCCAGAGCGCCAGGCTGAACGAAAGCACAAACGCTTTGCTTGCCCCGTAGACAGCCTGGTAGGGTAGCGACTGAAAGGCAGCGATCGAGGATACATTGATGACGCCCCCGTCTTTTCTCTCTACCATCGCTGGCAAAAATGCGTGTGTCAGATCAACCAGGGCCGTGACGTTGAGCATGATTTCCTCGTGTTCCCGTTCAGGGGCGAGCGTGTCAAAGCCTCCATAGGTACCAAAACCAGCATTATTCACCAGCAGATCTACCGGAACGCCCAGTGCTTGCGTTCGTCGATAGACCTCCTGCACAACGCTTTCGCTGCTGAGGTCAGCAGGGACAACTTCGGCACGAATGCCGTGCTGTTCAGAGAGCGCTTGCGCCATTGCGCGCAGTTTTTCTTCTGAGCGCGCTACCAGGACCAGGTTCATGCCACGTGCCGCCAGGATCTGGGCAAACGCCTCCCCAATTCCCGACGAGGCACCAGTGATTAAAGCGGTCTTTCTTGTATAGCTAAACATACGTTATCGCTCCTTCTCTTTCATGACACAGTGCAGATCTTTCTAGTATGAAGTGTAAGTGTTGTCTGTGACATCATCCAGCCTCCTTCATACTGCGTTCCTTCTGGAGGGCTTCTCCTTCGTCGTGATCTGAAAGACCGGGTGACGCGGTGCCTCACGCTCAAAAGCCTCAAGGGGCGAATCTGGCGTGGCATCGAAGTAAGATCGAACTGTAGGAACCTGCGAGAGATACTGTTTGAGAATAGGAGCCGCCTGCTGTGCGGGCAGTTCGGTGACGGAGATTGTCTCAGAGTGGCGGCCACGGGTGACCGTTGCCGCCCCTGCTGCACGGAGGTTGTGTACCCACTGCACCACGACGTAAGAAGCGACCAGGAAGCGCTCACCATCCTGCTCAACCGGGATCACCGGAACCGTATGAGGCTGACCACTTTTGCGACCGCGTACGGTCAGCAGCGACGTCGTCCCCATGTTGACGCCAGCACGCAGAAGTGTCATAAACAATGCATCTCTCGTGCGGGTAGCGATATTAACGTGATATGTTTTAGACATGAACGTATCCTTCCTTACTTCTCAGGTATGCTTGATTTGCAAGCGATGAGTGCGATGCTCAGCCATCCAGAGGGAGGTAGCCAGCCCAGACATTACCAGGCCAAGCCCGAAGTACAGACCTTCAATCCATGAGATTCCTTGTAGGTACCGGCCAGCAGGACGATGCCTCCCCGATAGCCGACAGCGCGATAAACGCCTCCGGCACCCCGATGGCGATACGGACCAGTGTGTGTTTCATGCTCTTGCTCCTTTTGTTGAGGCTACTACTCTTGTCGCGGCTCGGTTTCTGGCTTGCGGACGGAGATACCATATTGGACGTTTTCATAACACTGCTCCTTTCGAACAGGATGTCTCCTCACTTCCCTTCAAGGGGACCATACTACACGCACCTCACACCTGCATCACGTTTGTCAGCTCTGGTAACACAATATCATCGCAATCCGTTCCTCTTGTAGCAGCCCGGTGTGGAATCGGGCTGCTCCCGTCGAGCTGTTAGTGATTTTTTATGAACAGTTCCATCGGGAATGGCTTGCCATGTCCGGGGTAAACGGTCTGTATGTTTAAACTTTTCAGCCTATCGACACTGGCATTCGCTGCTACTAAGTCGCGGCCCTTTCCTCGATCCCTTAGCCCAGCCTGTAGAGTTTCCAGCCAACCGCGATCAACCAGATCACTTCGAGTACAAAGAAGACTACGTAGCCGAAGCCAAGAATGGGCCTGAGGGCCTCACTCACGATGCCTAAGGCGCCAGTGACTATGCCCAAATAGGCGACGCCCTTATGGAAGACGCCCTTCAGCATGACGAGAGAGATGATCAGAATGCCGACCTCGAACAGGATACCGGCTGAATTCACCGCATTAGTCACTGCGATAAGACCCTCAGCTGCAGTCGCGAAGGCGATGTGTTGTGCAGCGGTGGTGGCTGTCGCGTATTGATCGCTCAGGTACACCAGGCCGCCGTTGAGCGATGGGGGGCTGCTGTTGAGGGCCAGAGCGATAACCCCGTAGGCGATAGCGACTAAGGCGGCTATTGCGGCGAAGCTCTTGTTCAGGTGCTTGAGCGCCATGTAGAGAGCCCAGGAAGACCACCATGGCGAAGACGCTGGCCGCCACGAACAGCACTAGTTCGAGTAGGTAGGCCGACTTGTTTGAGGCGATGTATTGGAGGGTGGCAGCCCCGCCCGAGCTCGGGACCGGCGGCGTGATTATGAAGAGCACAAGTGCTCCCATGTTGAGAACGACATAGAGAACTGCTGAAATGGCCCCAGCCCGATAGAGACCTCTCCATGATGGGTCTGGACCAGCAACAGCCTCTCCCGATGATCTTCCTACACTCATGGTTTCCATGTCTTTCCTCCTCCTTCAATAAGGATGTCCATGTGAGCCTTCGCTTCACGTTGTTCAACGCAAAAATGCTGGCAAGAGGCCAACATCCACGCCCATTGCAGGATGGTTCTTCCTTTCAATGCGGACCACTTTAGCTCTTCTTTGATGTCCCTGAAGCGACGGCCTGCTCCGACTCGACCGTTGAGTCGTCCAGACCATAGCCGCTCTCAATGAGGTCTTTCAGTCGCCCTGTGAAGCGCGCTGCCGGGGCGCCAATGTACAATGCTGTGATCAAAACTCATCGTCAGACTCAGATATTCCCGGATAGCTATCTGCCCGTCGACGACGCCTGGCTTCTGGGCGATGCCGCCCAGCGTAATATAGAGGGTATGGCCGGTGAGAGGGATACCCCAGCCGGCACCTTTCCCAAACATGCCCACTGCCGTGATGCCCACCGTCCCCATATACTTCGTCCACACCTGGGGATACGTTCTCCCTATCCTCCAGAGGACCCACCAACCGATTCTGAAGAGGAAGGTCGGCAGGAACTGAAGCGCTTTGAAACCCATACCCTCCGCGGCTTGTGCCACGTCCTCTCGCTGAGTTGCCCTGATCTCGTGATGAATCTCTCGGAAGGTCTTGCGATTGGCCGCTCTGATGGTGTAGGGAATGGCTGGCTTCTGGCCATCCATGTCACGCTCAATCTGTGTGTTCACGTCCACATCCTCAAAGAGGATGAGCTGATTCCTCCCTTTGCGATACGCCTGCACGGATTTGTTCTCATCGATCGCTTTTGCCAGGCAGGCAATGATGAACGCCGTGAACGATAAGGATTCACCGGTTTTCGCTTTGTGGTCACGAAGGAACGCGCGTGCCCTGGTTACATCGACTTCGAGCAAGCCATGGATCATGGGCATGCGCTGGATTGAACGCAGCATGATAGCTTCAAAGCGCCGGAACTTCGGAAAAGGGGACATCTCGTGATCAGCGTGCTTCTGTTTCATGATCTCTCTTCCTCCCTAGGATGGGACAAGACGTTCCGTCTCCAATCTTCCCCTCGTCGTACCCATCAGCATCTATGACAGACCTTTCCGGTATGGAGTGTAATGCATGGACATAACAGAGACAGCACAAA
>DMFQ01000102.1:784-3251 GCA_003450555.1 Ktedonobacter sp. | reverse complement strand
GAATCTGCTAGAAAACATAAGCTTAATTCATGTGTTTTATGGTAATTTGTTATCAATATCTTAATCCGAAGATAGAGTTTCACCCTTTCCGTACAGCTTACGTACAGAAGAGAGAAACCCAGATGCCAGTCACTACTTTTTGCAAACATAGCGAACTTGCTACAAATCATCGGGTAAGGTACTGTCCTCAAGAACTGAATATCTTTCTTCACATCATCTCATCACCACAAAAGGAGCAAACTGCATGACAATCGCACAACACAGTCACCGTCTACTTGCCATCGTTCTTTTCTTTACCTTCTTAGCTATCCTCCTTCTCGCCGTTGTGTGGTTTGAAGGAAGCCAACTTTTCAATGTTTACTGGCACACAATTCACAGCCTGGCTAGTGGAGGAATCAGCATCATATCTCGTCATCCTTGAGGTGTTAGTTGTGCGAAATCATCCATTTTTGAATTTTGTAGGAATTAAGGTAATGGCAAACGCCGGAATCGGTAATTCATAGAGTAGACTGCCATACAAGACATGTCACTTTGAAAGGATTGCGTATATGTCGCATATTGATTAACCAGTAAGAGCACTACAACAGTAAGACGCTCGTTTAGGACTTATGTTCTATATAATGAATGCGGGTATTAGGAAGCCACAAAGCTCACTTTACCCGCATTATTTTATGTCCTGCTTTTCAGGCAAGTTTATTGACGTATACGATATAATCAAATCAGCTATGTGCTTGTCTGTTATCCTCAATCGGCATATGTCTCTCTCGTTTTCTACGAGTAGAGAGCATAACAGGGAGATTCCGTGATGAACAGCAAGGGTAATATAGGTCGCAGTCACCGTAATCCACTTGTGGGACGCACATCTGAATTGGAGATGTTGCGTCAACTTCTCTTTGTGCCGCAGCGTGGCGCAAAGGCAAGGCTCCAGAGGAATGCTTCAGCTATCCCGCTTGACACCTTACGCAAGCCTCAGTGCATGGTTTTGATAGGTGAGGCGGGTATCGGTAAAACGCGACTGGCCGAAGAGACGAGCCGTGAGGCCCAGCAACGCGGCTGGGCCGTTGCCTGGAGCAGAAGCTACGCGCAAGAGAGCACGATCCCCTATCGCCTCTGGATTGAAATCTTGCGAAGCCTTATCAGTAATGATCCCTGGCAGAAGCAAGAACTGCATAAACATCCGCTTCTCCTCGCTCGACTCGCAGCTCTGCTCCCTGAATTGTATATGCTGTTACCTGATGATGAATCTCCCATCCGTCAGTCTTCTGAACAGGAGCAGCAGAGCCTCTGGGAGGCGATCCTTGAACTTTTCAAGCTGAGCATAGAGCGCACTCCCTTGCTCGTTGTGCTCGACGACCTGCAGTGGGCCGACTCCAGTAGTTGTGAATTGCTTGCCTATCTTGTGCGCAGATTGTCCAACTTCCCCATCGTCTTTCTCGGGACATGCCGTGAAATCGAACTTGTCCCCAAACATCCCTTGCGGCCCCTTATGGCTCATATGCAGCGTGAACACACGATCACTACCCTGCAAATTCAACCGCTCACTGATGCAGCGATTAATACCCTCATCGCTGGCATCCAACTGCCGGAGCATGTGGTACAGGATATACGCGAGCAGGCGGCAGGCAATCCCTTTTTTGCCGAAGAACTGGCCTACTCTTATAGTGTCGCATCACCATCTACAAACGAACATACAGCACAGCCCGCCCGTAAGAAAAGCTCATCGTTACCCCACTCAATTGCTGCTGCCCTGGATCAGCGTATGAGCAAACTAAGCCGTGACTGTCAACAACTGCTGGGGAACGCCGCCATCCTCGGTGGCTCCTTTGAATTTTCCCTCATCCGCTCGATGGAAATCAACAACTCCGCCAGCGACGAAGATACTGTCCTTGATTTACTTGATGAAGCTCTCCAGTCCGGCGTTTTGACCGAAGAGGGCAGAGGAGCGCGCGTCAACTACCATTTCTGGCAGCCATTGCTCGTCAGTCACCTCTACGATGGCCTCTCCGCTACCAGGCGTGCTCTGCTACACAGACGTGCTGCCGACATTCTCCGCCAGTCCTATGCCAACCGTGAGGCAGAGGGAGGCCGCCACCATCACCCATCACCTTGTTGCAGGAGGAGCCGAACCACAACAAATCGTTCGTTATGCAACAATAGCAGGAGATCGCGCCTACGCTCTCTCGGCTTACCCCGAAGCCGAACGCTATTATCGCATCGCTACCGAAAATGTTCGATCGGTCCTGGCGGTCTCCCAGCCCACCATTGCCCATGATGCGATCGACCAGGAAAATCAAGCGCGCATGGCCCACCTTCTTGAACAATTGGGCGAATGCATTCGTATTCAGGGAAATTATGAAGAGGCCCGCCGTGTGTACGAACAACTTTTGCAAGAGCGCAGCGCACTACAGGCTCATGCCTCATCGAATGAAATAGAGCGAGAAGCGCAGATCGATGCCCTGCTATTGAG
>DMFQ01000102.1:368-622 GCA_003450555.1 Ktedonobacter sp. | reverse complement strand
GATTATGAACACACGCGCCAGTGCTGCGAACGAGGAGAACGGGTATTGCGTCAGGCCAGTGTCAATGGAGGTCCGGCGTGGGCCAGATTGTACTTTCTGCAGAGTTATATGTTGTGGCAAGAAGGTAAGTACGATGAGGCGCGGCACGCGGCCAACGAAGCTTTACATCTTTTTGAGGAGATGCTCCCCGAACAGCGGCACCAGCATGGCAATGCTGCTCCCTTGACACGTATGAGGCGCACGCTGGAGGGTGA
>DMFQ01000102.1:0-178 GCA_003450555.1 Ktedonobacter sp. | reverse complement strand
TTACTGGGCGCGCTTGCTAGTAGCGTTGGGCAGCTTACAGCGGCTCTCATGCATTTCAATACTGCTCTGAGCATCCTCGAAGAGCACGACCATAAACGAGAAGTAGCGCATGTCTCTTGCAATGTGGGCTACGTCCATTTGCAGAAAGCGGAGCATGAAGAGGCACAGCTCTTCTTAC
>DMFQ01000275.1:11418-13004 GCA_003450555.1 Ktedonobacter sp. | reverse complement strand
CTGCCCGCAGGTAAATGGCGACAAAGTGGCCGGGGCGATAGGGGGTCAGCAGAGATACCAACAATGGCAACGTGTCGATATTGTTGCAAGATCTGTAGGCGGTCGTACATGTCTGGCGTTAGATGTTGATAGAGTCATTCTCTGTGTCCTTCAATCTGACTAACGCAATTAAATTATACAGCCATCCGTGGGAAAAGCCAATTTTATCAAGTATGTTGTGCTCTGATCAGTATGTGGCTTGCAGCGCCTGATCCAGATCCCACAAGATATCCTCGATGTTCTCAATGCCAATCGAGATACGAATCAGGTCGGGAGTGACACCGCCAGCTACCTGGTCCTCATCCGAAAGCTGTTGATGGGTGGTGCTGGCAGGGTGAATAATCAGGCTGCGAGCATCGCCAACATTGGCAAGATGTGAGAGGAGGCGCACGCTGTTGATGACTTTCTTGCCCGCTTCGTAGCCACCCTTGACGCCGAATGTAAAGATTGAACCGGCGCCAAGCGGGAGATAGCGCTTGCTAAGCGCATATGATAGATTATCCGGCAAGCCAGGATACTGTACCCAACTTACGGCAGGATGTTCCTGCAAGAAACGCGCAACTCGTATGGCGTTCTGACAATGTCGCTCCATACGCAGTGAGAGCGTCTCTAAGCCTTGCAGCAGCAGAAATGCATTGAATGGACTGATGCAACCACCTGTGTCGCGGACTGTTTCGACCCTGGCTTTCATGACGAAGGCAAAATCGCCGAAGGTTTCGTAAAAGCGCACACCATGATAGCCAGGTGAAGGGTCAACGATGTGTGGGAAGTTGCCGTTATCCCAGGGGAACTTGCCCGACTCGATCAGAACACCCGCGATGGAAGTGCCATGCCCACCGATGAATTTGGTCGCTGAATGCACAATAATATCGGCACCATGTTCAAATGGGCGGCACAGATAGGGTGTAGCAAAGGTGTTATCAATGACGAGAGGGACGCCGGCATCGTGAGCGATATCAGCAACGGCGCGGATGTCCAGTACATCGCCGCGCGGGTTGCCGATGGTTTCACCGTAGAAGGCTCGCGTGCGAGGGGTGAGAGCGCGGCGATAATTTTCCGGGTCGGTGCTATCCACGAAGATCGTGTTAATACCCCAGGTGCGGAGGGTCAGGTCGAACTGTGTGTGGGTACCTCCGTAAAGGCTACTGGAAGAGATCAAATCATCTCCGGGACGAAGAAGAGTCATCATTGTCGCCATCTGTGCTGCCATACCAGAGGCGGTAGCGACCGCGCCTGTTCCGCCCTCAAGAGATGCAATGCGCTCCTCGAAAACTGCGGTAGTTGGGTTCATAATACGTGTATAAATATTGCCGAAACGTTGCAGCGCAAAGAGATGGGCCGCGTGGTCGGTGTCGTCAAAGACAAATGAGGTCGTTTGATAAATAGGAACCGCCCTTGCGCCGGTAGTTGGATCGGGGCGTTGTCCCGCGTGGACCGAAAGAGTGTCGAAGCCAAAGATGTGATCACTGTCGATTTCTGGCATGATATGTTGCTCCTGTGCTATGGATCTAACCTTACACACATCCTATCATATTGTAAAGAATCCT
>DMFQ01000275.1:3582-11294 GCA_003450555.1 Ktedonobacter sp. | reverse complement strand
TCAAAAAGACTTGACAGGCAAAGATAAAATAGGTATGCTGTTCTCATGAAAGAACGGAATGTTCAGTATAATGAACTACTATCAATGTCGGAAGAGAGCGGCACGGCACCTGTTGCTCCTGCGCCTATGGTTGAACGGGCCTTTCGCCTGTTGGATCTGTTAAGCGTAGCGGAGGAGGGCTTGACGCTTTCTGACCTGGCGCGTGCATTGAATATGAGCAAAGGGAGCTTGCACGGGCTGCTCAAAACGCTGGAGACCAGCCATGTGATCGAACAGTCGGATGAGCGCCGCTATGTCCTCGGGCCGCGCATCTACGACCTTGCGCAGATCTATGTGCAGCGCGCGGGCCTGCGCCACTTTGCGTTGCCTGCCATGCGACGCCTGGCGACAAACATCGCAGAAACTGTTTTTCTGGGCAAGATTGAGCAAAACGGTGTCAGGATCGTCGAATGTATCATGGATGAAGGAGAACGCCCGGCCTTACGCATTTCTGCGCCGCGGGGCACTCGTGTTCACCTGCTAGCCGGAGCAACTGGCCGCCTGGTGCTTGCGAGTTGGACGGCGGCGCAGCGTGAGGCATACCTCAAGACTCACGCGTTGCCTCGCTTTACAAAACATTCGATTACTGACACCCAACAGTTCTTGCATGCGGTGGAGGAGGTCGCGCGTATGGGCATCAGTGTAGATCGTGAAGAGTACCTGGATGGTGTCAACGCGGTGGCGGCCCCCATTCGTAGTGCTAATAGCACAGTAGTGGCTCTGCTTTGGATCGTTGGATTTGCCTCGAACTTCGGAGGTGAAGCTATAGAACATGCGACTCAGCAGCTACATAACGAGGCAGAGACTATTTCACGCTCATTGGGGGCAAGTCTGTAAGAGGATCACGGAGATGACAGTTTAGTTTCGGTACGAGGAAGAAAGGGAAGCAGCATGCGCGAACTGATTTCGCTACAAGTGAACGGTGAGCGACGCGAGATAGCGGTATTACAGCATCATACGCTCCTGGAGGTGCTACGTGAAGATATGGGGTTAATTGGGACAAAGCATGGCTGCGAACTGGGAGAGTGTGGCGCCTGTACAGTACTGATCGATGGTATGCCTGTGCTTTCCTGCTTGGCTCTGCCTATAGAGGTGCAGGCATGCGACATCCTCACTATCGAGGGTCTGGAACAGAACGGCAAGCTACATCCATTGCAGGAGACGTTTGCTGAACTGGGTGCGGCACAGTGTGGTTATTGCACGCCGGGTATGCTGCTAGCGGGTGTGGCTTTATTGCGGAAACATCCTCACCCCACACGAGAGCAAATGAAAGAGTATCTTGCCGGAAATCTTTGCCGCTGTACCGGATATACCAAAATTTACGAGGCCGTTGAAGTCGCTGCACAACGCATGTCCACTGGAGAAGAGCAACCGATGCGCCCTGAAGTGGAGGAATACCATGTCTAAGCAGGAGCAGAATCGTGCACAACCGGTCCATCCATATACCATCGTTGGGACGCCCAGAGCGAAAGTTGATGCCTATGCGAAGGTAACGGGGCGGGCGGTATACGCCGATGATATTTTGCTGCCGCGCATGCTCTATGGACGAATCTTACGTTCGCCGCACGCACATGCGCGTATTCTTTCAATTGATACCAGCCGCGCCAAAAAGCTGCCAGGTGTTCTTGCCATTATCACGGGGGAAGATCTACCGCAGAAATTTGGCATCCTTCCATCCAGCCAGGACGAGTATGCTCTGGCTATCGACAAAGTGCGCTATGTGGGGGACCCGGTTGTTGCTATTGCAGCGCTCGATCCCGATATCCTCGATGAAGCAATAAAACTCATTCAAGTGGAGTACGAGTTGTTACCCGCGCTGATGAGTATTGATGAAGCATTGGCGCATCCTGAAGTAAAAATCAACGATGAAGCGCGTATTGGCAATATTCACAAGGCTGTCTCCTATGAGTTTGGTGAGATCGAGGCTGGTTTTGCCGAGGCGGATTACATCCGCGAAGACTGGTTCTATTATGAAGGCAACAACCACGCTCCATTAGAGGCGCATGCTTGCGTGGCCCAGTGGGAACCGAATCCCAGTGATCCTATTGGTGGCAAATTGACGCTCTGGACTTCGACACAAACACCTCATTATGTGCACAGGGAGCTTAGCAAGGTGCTGGGGATACCACAGTCGCATGTGCGTGTCATCGCGCCCCATGTCGGAGGAGGATTTGGTGGCAAGAGCGATCCATTCTCTCACGAGATCTGCGCGAGCGAATTATCACGACGTACCGGTCGACCGGTAAAGATCACATGCACACGGGAAGAAGTCTTTCTGCTTCACCGCGGTCGCCATCCAGTGAAAATGTGGATCAAGACGGGTGTCAGGCGCGATGGTTCGCTGACGGCGATGCACTTCCGCTCATTTCTCGATGGCGGAGCGTATGGTTCGTATGGCATCGCTTCAACCTATTACACAGGCGCATTGCAGACCGTGACCTACACGTTGCCCTGCTACAAGTTCGAAGGGATGCGCCTTTTTACTAACAAGCCGCCATGCGGTCCGAAGCGAGGCCATGGGACGACGCAGCCGCGCTATGCTGTGGAGGTTCATCTCGATAAGATTGCGTTTGACCTCGGGATCGACCCGGTTGAGCTACGCCGCCGCAACCTGATTGAACCATATTCTTACACGGTCAATGGACTACGTATTACTAGCTGCGCACTGGGTGAATGTCTCGACCGGGTCGTTGAACGCTCCGGTTGGAATAGCTTTCATGCTGATAAACAAATCGTGGCAGCAGGGCTTCACGCAGAAAATGGGGCATCGTCTGCCGTAACCACTGTCAAGCGCGGTATGGGCCTGGCTGCCTCGTCATATATCTGTGGCGCGGGTAAGCCAATCTACTGGAATGAACTGCCTCACTCTGCGGTGCAGATCAGGCTTGATCGCAGTGGAGGCGTGACCGTCTATTGTGGCGCTACTGACATCGGGCAGGGATCGACATCGATCCTGGCGTATATCGTGGCTGAAGAGCTGGGTATACAGATTGGGCGCATTCACCTGCAGACGGCCGATACGGCACTGACACCGGTCGACCTGGGTTCGTATTCCAGTCGCGTTACCTTTATGGCTGGCAACGCCGCTATTGCTGCTGCACGCAAGCTAAAAGAACAGCTTTTCCAGGTTGCTGCTGAACGAATGCAGGTCTCTCCTGAACGACTATATGCTGTCAATGACGTTATCTATGATGAGGATGATCCAGGGGTAACGCTCTCCTTTGAACATGCCGTGCAATTTGCCGAGGCTCGTTTTGGCGCTCTAGTGGCTGCTGGCTCGTATACTCCTCCTGAAGGGATTCATGGTGATTACAAAGGAGCTGGAGTCGGTCCTTCGCCCGCTTATTCTTACTCGACCTGCGTGGCACAGGTAGCAGTTGATGAAGAGACGGGCGAGATAGTAGTGGAAAAACTGTGGCTAGCACATGACGTGGGGCAGTCGATCAATCCCCTGCTAGTAGCGGGCCAGGTTGAGGGCGGGGCGTATATGGGCTATGGCGAGGCGGTCATGGAACAGCAAATTTTTCGCAAGGGAAGGCATAAGATCCCCTCTCTGTTGGACTACAAACTGGCTACAACACTGGATACGCCGGAGATTGAAACCATCCTCGTGGAAATTCCTGATCGCGAGGGACCATTTGGGGGAAAGGAAGCGGGTCAGGGTCCGCTGAACCCGGTGATTCCGGCCATTGCCAACGCGGTCTACAATGCTGTGGGCGTGCGTGTTGACGAGGTGCCGATTACGTCCGACAAGGTATTCAAGGCGTTGAGGAACCAGTCACAGGGCAAAGGAATGGGACTCCAACCCTCGCCTATTGAAACTCCCTCTCCCTGGCCGACCCGTCTTATCAAATGGCAGCCGGAGGAGCATCAATCGGCGATGAAGCGTCAGTCGGATCATACTTCGTTGCAAGAAGGAGTCTTGTAATGCTACGACTACCGCCATTTCAGTACCTGGCTCCTAAGAACCTAGCTGAAGCTGCGCACATGCTGTCGCAAGAGGGCGAGCGAGCCATGCTGGTCGCAGGAGGGACAGATCTCTACCCGAATATGAAACGCCGGCAATTCACTCCGCCAGTGCTCATTGGTCTGCGGGGTATTCCCACGTTTAAAAATATCAGTGGCTCTGCTGAAGAGGGGATGCATATAGGTGCTGGCGTCACCCTCACCACGCTTGCCGAGCACCCTCTTTTGCTCGCGCATTATCCCGCACTCGCCACTGCTGCTGGCTCTGTTTCGACACCGCAACTACGCAATGTTGGCACCATCGGGGGCAATTTACTGCTGGACACGCGCTGCAACTACTATAATCAGACGGAGTTCTGGCGCCACTCGATAGGCTACTGCATGAAGAAGGATGGCGATATCTGCCTGGTAGCTCCTGGCAGTCCGCGTTGCTGGGCAATCTCTTCGGCGGATACTGCCCCTGTACTGGTTAGTCTGGGAGCCAGTGTACGGTTAGTGAGCGTGCGAGGTGAGCGTATCGTACCAGTACAAGATCTATTTCGTGACGATGGCATACACCCCTACACTAAAGCGACGGACGAGATACTCAGTGAGGTCATTTTACCGTCGGCCACTGGTTGGCAGAGCGTCTACCTGAAGTTGCGCCGCAGGGGATCCTTCGACTTCCCGATTCTTGGGGTTGCGGTGTCGCTAAGCGCAAGCGAAGATGGAACTGTTTCCGAAGTTCGGATTGTGCTTGGGGCTGTTGCTTCTTATCCTGTGGTTGCGAAAGATGCTGCTACTCTATTAATTGGGCAACGTCTTACTCCTGAGACGATTGAGGCGGCGTCTACTAGCGCTGCCAGACGTGCTAAGCCATTGGATAATGCTGACTTGACGATGAATTATCGCAAACAGGTGGCCACTGTCTATATTCGTCGCGCTCTCAGCCACTTTTTGAATAGCAACTACATTAAATAACATTATAAGGCAAATTTGCTCAACTGTATCCCGTCAGGCTCTTCATAACGTGTAATAACCAGTTATTAATCAGTTTAGCAGAGCAAAGGATACTCATGTCTAGTACAACTAACCCTAAGGGACAGGGCCTACAAATCCCGACGGATCAAACAACCGCGGGCGGTGAGAACCGACGAGATGCTCAAAAACGCTATCGCATTCAAGCAGTCTTCTGGTGTATTGGACTGCTTATTTTCATAGCTTCTTGTATTGTCATCCATTTTCACCCGCGACCCTATCCTTTTGATGTAGCAACAACTCAGGCGGTTCAGGGGCTACACCTCTGGCCGTGGCTCAATAGTCTGGTTCAACTGCCGAGTGTGTTAAACAACCCAATTCCTTCGGCAGTAGCGTTAATCATGTGGTGCGTTGGCCTCGTGGTAGTAGGATTCGTGAGGTTATTGCGGAAGTTGCCTGCTGCTCTCTGGTTTATGGCGGGAATTTTTCTTGCACTAACTGTAATGACTTCGGCTGGTCTTAATGTATTGCTCGATATCATTATTGGACGTCCACGCCCAGACCCAAAAGTTTATCATATCCACCTCTATACACCGCTTGTGCCGTTCCCGACGTACCCCTCCGGGCATACCGAGCATGATGTGGCCTATTACGGCTTTCTGCTCTACCTGAGCTTTACTAAACCTGTGCGTGAGTGGCGTTATCACTGGCTGTTATTGCCATTCCAGCTCTTCGCCATCTACGATATCATTGCTATTGGCTATTCGCGCATATTAGAAGGGGATCACTGGCTGACAGACGTTTTAGGTGGTTATCTCGAAGGAGCGCTTGAACTGTTCTTCTTCATCTTTCTGTTTCGTTTTACCATCACCTGGTATGCCAAACATAGAGCAAAAAGAAGAGCGGAGAAAGCTGTTCAAGCACGGTAAGGGAAGTACTATCTCTTCAGTATAGCCGACTTATGAAGATGACTTTTGGAAGTTATATAAGGTCGGCTTTTTGCTGCTTTTATTACTTTTGCTCGAATTATTAGATTTTCATTAGTAAACTGTTTTTTCTACAGAAATGTCGAGTTTTTTGAATACCAAATGGTCGTGTTATACGTGTTAGGTGTAATGAGGTCTCATCGTAGTGGATTTCATAAGGAGGAAAAGGTATGACAATTTCGTTGACATCGCTACTTATCTGGATAATTATTGCAGCAATTGTTGGGGTCGTTGGCGAATTGATTGCCCATCGCAGAGCTCCAGGTGGTATCTTTGGTGCCATAATCCTGGGCCTGCTGGCGATTATACTGTTAGTCGGTATCCTGCATTTTCACATTCCTGGAGAACCAATCTGGTATGGTGTGCCGCTAATCAGTTCCATTATCGTGGCGGCAATTATGGTTGCTATCTGGAGCGGCTTTGCCTATCACCGCGTTCGACATTACTCTTCGCGGTACTACCGGCGTGGCACGTATGCACGCCGACCACGACGTCGCTTTCGACTTTTTTAAGGACATCTTGTAAACATAGGTGGTCCATCAATTTGAAAGAAACGCAGAAGGATGGCCTGGAATCGGTTTCAAAGCCCGATTCCAGGCCATCCTTCTGCGTTTCTGAATGACACTGGTTGTTTGATATGAAATCCCTTATCGGTGATAGCTTTTCATGCTACTGCGTTGACAAGCGGTTTTCTGCTAAATCATTTTCTCTTGTTATTGGCAGTTATTACTGCGGAGTAAAGTGTTTGGAGAGCAAGAAAGCGCTGAAATCCACTACACTTTCTACGTCCCCTTCGTCGAGCATGTTGACCATCTTTTTTATCACCAGGCGGCGAGGTTGGCCAGGTGTTACAGGAAGCGTAAAGCCAATTGCATTGGTTGTGCGCGGCTCGCGCTCATAACGAATTTCCTCTGCCATCAGTTCTAACAAATCCGCTATATCTAAATCTAAGGCATTCGCTATACTCTCCAGCACTTTAGCAGAGGGGTATTTTTGTCCGCGCTCAATCTCGCCGACATAAATCTCTGAAAGGCCTGCCTTATCACCAAGCTCTTTAATGGTGAGGTTGCGTTCCTGCCGTTCCCTGCGTATAACTCTCCCAAGAATTTCTTGCAGATCAGCCATAATTGCTTTTCCTTCCTATGCTCATGGCATAGTTTTCAAGTTAGACATGCTATTAGCATAGTTTCTTTCTTTCAGTATAAACTATTAGCATGTTATATTCAAGGAGGAAGGAAGTTTTCATTGCAAAGGAGAAACATTACATGTCCCTATCACTAGCTCGTTATCAATCTACGTTTGGACAACAGGATGTCAGACCGATGATACCTATGCCTATGGTGTATGAAAATGTGCCGGTAGCTCCAACTAATTGGGAATATCGGGTGTTGTCCGTCGATACACGTGAAATGGCTTTGCCTGATGTCGCCACTCTGAATGAGTTAGGTGATCAAGGCTGGTTGCTCACAGGAGTATTGGATCAGCGAAGCTCAACTGGGAGTGCTTTCGTCCATTATTACTTTGTTCGTCAAAAAATGGCATAAGGAGAGAGGCTATGTCGTCTAGTTTGTTTGTTCCTACAGTTATCGAGACAACAGGACGCGGCGAACGCGCCTATGACATTTTTTCCCGTCTGTTAAAAGAGCGCATCATCATGGTGAATGGCCAGATCGAGGAGACATTGGCAAACCTTGTCGTTGCGCAATTGTTGTTTCTGGCTTCGGAAGATGCAAATCGTGAGATCAATGTCTACATTAATTCGCC
>DMFQ01000275.1:0-3500 GCA_003450555.1 Ktedonobacter sp. | reverse complement strand
CCGGTCGCGACAACGTGTGTCGGCTTCGCCGCAAGCTTTGGTACTATCCTATTGATGGCAGGTGACAAAGGTTTGCGACGTTCTCTTCCTCATGCGCGCATTCATATGCACCAGCCTCTGATTCAAGGAGGCATTGGTGGACAGGCTACCGATATTGATATTCACGCTCGTGAGATACTGCATACGCGTGATGTCCTAAGCGAGATTATCCAGCATCACACTGGCCAATCTCTTGAACGCATCAAGCGGGATACAGAGCGGGACTACTTTATGAGCGCCAAAGAAGCGTTAGCGTACGGCATCGTCGACGAAGTGCTGACTCTCGCTGAGAAATAAGGGGACTACTCGAAGCCAGGAGAAGCAATGCGCTTTTTTCCTGGCTCGAGTGCACACGCACTGATCAACAGGGTTCGATCCTGATTGAATCTATTCCAAACCATTGTGGTCCACTAGAGACCCGAGCCAAAATGGATGGAGCCCTGTGGTGTCGCGATGGCATACTGGTTATCGAGCCATGCGATGAAACCAAGAGGTCGTACCGGCGGTTCTGGAGCGGTGAGTATCAGAGAACCATCAACCCAAAAGTGGGCTTCGTTATGGCGCCATTCCAGGGTATACGTGTGCCAGGAGTCCATCTCAACAGCGAGCAATGCTTCGTGTGCTCCGCTCAGTTTTTGCATCCACCTTGCTGCTGGACGTGAAGTGCCCGTGAGCCTTGCATACGCGACTGATAAAGCGGTGGGAATTGTAGCCGTTAATGCGGCGAAACGCATGCTGTGTACCACCTGTGCTTTCCATCCCCAGCCGGGTACACCTGGTACAAGGGCCATGTTCGATGGAGGCGAGGCATAAAAGAACCAGATGGCTTCTGGCAACAGAAGGATATCCCCACGAATTGAGAACGGGTAGTTCCAGAATCCAAAACCGGCTGTGCCGCGCAATATGTTTGCGCTATCAAGCGTACTGCTGGCTATCGCGGCAGGCAGCGAAGACCGCGCGCGCACCTCCATGCGTAGTGGGGGTTTCCATGGAAAAGCAGAACGTACCAACCCTGTGTAGTCATCGACCTGTGCATCGACATATTGACCGCTTTGCGCTGAAGGAAACTCCATGCGCAAGGCAGAATTAACGATATGCAATGAACCGCCTCCAACACATGTTGGTTTCCAATGCCGATCCATTGATTGAGCAAAATCGTCAAACATAATCGATAGTTGTGCGAATGCTGTTTCTACTCATCAACTGCTCAGTGTCGCTTGATGGAGGAGTTCTTCTTCGAGTTGCTGCCAGACAATTCGCTCTGCCTGCACGTTGTTGACCGGTCGCTTGTTTCTTGAGCCATCGATCATCGTATTAGCTACTCGCTGACGAAAGTCAGCAAAACGTTTCTTCTGCTCTTCCTGATTCGGCATCACTCGCAGTTCAATATCTTGTGGTTCGAAGAATTCCTCAGGTTCGAATGCCAGGGCTAACAAATTTGCATAATTCTCGATCAGAGTCAGGCGGGAGTGAGGGAGAAAATAATTATATTGTGTGCTCGAGACCAATAAACATCCTGCAATTCGGCCTGCAAATAAAATGGGATGCACTGATGCGCTTTTCTCATGTTCCACCTTGTGAGCCGGAATAAGATTTTGCTTATCGTCGACGTTTTGGTTTGAGGCTGGGCGACAGATAGTAGCAACATATCCACACAAGGATTCAGCACCCAGAAACATTGCCTTCTGTTCCAGGTCCCCACTCCAAGGATGTGTGCCAAATCCAACACTTTCACGTAGGCTATGCACCTTCTGATCGCTAGGTGAAGGTATCATGCAGCGGACTACGTTGAGAGCTATACCCAGACGGTCAGGGTCAAGCTGACTGATTGCCTGTTGTAATATCAAATTGCTGATTGACCAGAAACGCATGCTTTCGACTGTTGAAGAGCGAGCGGAAAACACGCGAATATAAAACGCGGACGGAATATCAATCGATGAGTCATCAAAACCTGCATTGGTAAATTCCTCAAAGCCAGTCTCTTCCCTGATCAACTCCAGCATTTGTTCGCGCTGCTGTGGAAGAGCGGTGAGTAAGTGGCGCAGGTTCTGTGGGCGTGGATCTGATTCATTGTTTGCCCAACGACTCAAGGTGATTGATTTGATGCCCAATTCTTCTGCCAGACGTTGCCTTTCTTGAGGGTCACTGATGATTGTTTTCAGCAAACTTCGCCATGTCTCTAATTGTTCCTGCATATTGTTAGCCTTACTGCTAAAATAGCTCTATAAGCACTTTTTGTGCTCTATCTTAGCAGTTTGTAGGGCTAACGTCAAATATTTTGGAACGGGTAAATTGCTGTTCTCAGTCGGAAAGAATAAATCTTACCTATTTCCCCTGGCCTCGCGCAAGAGGGTAGCGGTGAGAACGCCGAGTACAGCAACGATTAAAATGGGACCTGCTATTACTCGAAGCGATGACAAAGACGCGACATTATCAATCAATGCCAATAGAGCGATGACGACAAGGACGCCAACGAGTATGATCATATCTCCAACAATAAAGTTGTAGATGGCTTTGATCACGTTCATGGATGTACCTCCTCGTGCTTTTCAGTCGCAACTGGCGAGGTAGTGGCAGATCCGGTTGTTGTAGGTAGGCTACGCTGTTTGATTTGTTTGAGAGCTGTAACCAGGAGAAAAGAGGCCACTAGATAGATGGCTGCCAGGATGAGGATAAAAGCATCTGCGTAAGGCCATGTGACATGGAAGCCTTCACCCGCCCAGAAGGTGCCAAACGAGGTCAGCATGATGCCTACCACGAACTTCAAGGTATTCTCCGGGACTTTGGTTAGCGGAGCACGTATGACTGCCCCAGCGAAGATCACCAGAATTCCTGCGATTGCAGCCCCGATAGCAGCAGAGTTAATGCCGCAGGTATTGTTACAAACATTCGTTGCGGCACTGCTGCCAAAGGTGATTACAATAAAAGCGACTTCAAGTCCTTCGAGGAGCACAGCTTTGTAGGAGAGGGCTATTCCGAAAGGCTCAAAACGGGGGATAATAGATTCACCGCGTGCGCGCACTTCAGCCCGAGTCTCTTCAAATATTGCCTCTTCATCATGCAGGGCTTTAAGACCGCTGTAGCGAAGGATAGCCTTCTTGAGCCACTTCAGGCCGAAAAGGATGAGGATGATACCTACAACAAGGCGTAATATATCGATGGGTACATATTGGACCAGAGCAACTCCGAGTGTGGCAACAATCAGGGCGAGAGTGGCCGCTGCTGCAAATGCTCCTGCCAGTGCACTGCGCCAGTTAATTGTTACTCCAACTACCAGGACAATTGTAAATGCCTCGACAAATTCAACAGCGGAGGCGAGAAATGCAGCCGTAGCGACAGCCCATTGCATGCAAATTGACTCCTATGAAATCTTTTGTATTTTGATTGCTTCAAGGTGGACCTCAAATACGTCCCCTTGTATATTTATATATTTATTGTAACACAAAGGGAAGCAATGTTGT
>DMFQ01000348.1:15736-17865 GCA_003450555.1 Ktedonobacter sp. | reverse complement strand
AGCATGTGGTGGCAGTGGCTTATCTCGGTATTGCGGCCCTTGAGAAATTTGAGACGGGCGGGTACCGAGCTAAAGAGATTGCGCACGGTCAACGTTGTGCCCTCTGGAGAAGCTGCCGCGCTCACTTGCGAGATCTGCCCATCGCTGGCGCTGACCTGCGCGCCCTGTTCGGCCTCACGATGGCGGCTGAGCAGGGTGACTTCTGCCACCGCGGCAATGCTGGCCAGGGCTTCGCCGCGAAAACCGAGCGAGCGAATATGCTCCAGGTCGTCGATCTGCGCCACTTTACTGGTGGCATGGCGAGACAGGGCCAGCGGCAACTCAGCGGCAGGGATGCCGCTGCCGTTGTCGGTGACGCGAATAAGTTGCAGCCCTCCATTCGTCAGGTCGACGCGAATCTGCGAGGCGCCAGCGTCGATGCTGTTCTCGATAAGTTCTTTGACGACGGAGGCGGGCCGCTCGACGACTTCGCCCGCGGCGATTTTGGCGGCGACATCCGGCGCAAGCTGACGTATTGGCATGGATCAGGTCTCCAGTGTTCCAAATTAGCGATAGAAAAGGAAAGGGTTGTTCTCTATTGTAAGAACGAGTGTTCAGGGAAGATTATAACACAGTGGGGAAGTTTTATTTCTATGTGATGGTGGCCGTCAAAAGCGCGGCCATGGACGGCCACCATCTCACATAAAAATTTTCGCCTGTTGATTTTTCCAAATCTATGCGAGTAAAGTGAAGGCATCAGCAAGCATAATAAACGTCATATATTTATCGCTTTTAGGCAATCGATAGCAATCTCTTATTTTGAAAGGTGGCTGAGAAATGACCAAAACAAGCTGGGTTGAGATTTGCGTGAGCGACTTCGAGCAATCCATCACGTGGTTTGAGAATGTGCTGGGCTTTCGTGTCGTGGCCCGCGACGCAAACGACTATGCTGAATTGTCTCATGGGGAGACCTTTATTCAACTTGCGCCAGACAACGCACCATATTGGGCGTCCGAGCGCCCCCACCTTCTCGCGCCGGGACAGCGCGGCAGCGGCGTCGAGATCGTCCTCCTCGTAGAGAAGGTAGACGCCGTCTATCACCAGGCCCAACAAGCTCAGGCAGACATCGTACGCCCATTGTCCGACTATCCCTGGCATATGCGACAATTCTGGGTGCGCCACCCTGATGGCTATCTCATCCGACCAGCTCAGAGGATCCTCTCCGTGAACCCGGCGACCTATCGCCGACAGGTCGCCGACGCTTTTCAACGCGATACGCCGCGCATAACCCAGGGACTGCTCGCGGTGAAAGAGACGGCTGAAAAGTTGGCGCAACAACAAGACTATCTTGGCGCAGCAACGATCTATGAGACTATGGTGACGGAGATATTCGAGCAGTCACACCTCTATTATGATGAAGAAGCCGAGTACGATGACTACTACGAAGAAGAACAGTACTATCCAGCAGAGGAGGGATTAGAAGAACTTGTTGGGGAGTGCATTGAAGCACTGGGTACCTGTTTGGCTGACGAACGGGTTGATCGGGTAGCGCGTGAGAAGATCATCGAAGTGCTGTTCGACATCTACCAGCATGACTTACATGCCGACAACAGCCTCGGCTTCGCTACCAGCGCAGCAGAGCAGCTCGTCACATACTCCACGCCATTGGAACGACAAACTATCGCAGAGTGGATCCGCGACGTGCTGACCGATGAAGAGAAAGCGGTCGCTGGCTCCACGCGCCAGGCTTATGGCAAGTTCTTACTGGACCTGGAGAAAGATACCCTCGACGATGAAACTTACCTGCGCATTTGTCGCGAGACCGGGCGCACCTCTGACCTGGTTGATCGGCTCTTAACGCTTGGGCGCATTGACGAAGCTGCGAAAGAAACACAACCTGTTGACGATCATGCGATCCTCAGGCTGGCCGATCTCTTTATTCAGCATGGACAGGATGCGGTGGCCGAACGCCTGGTGAGAGCACGCATCAAAGAAAACCAGCCCTTGCACCTGCTGGAATGGCTCCAAAAATACTATCATGCCAGGGGCAACTACACCGCTGAATTGGAGATAGCCGAAACTTTGTTCCGCGCGCAGCCCTATCTCAGGCGTTACCAGGAGTTGCGCGATCTTGCAGGACGGCTTGATCG
>DMFQ01000348.1:9080-15606 GCA_003450555.1 Ktedonobacter sp. | reverse complement strand
TGCTGAAAGGGATGGCGAAGAAGGATAGCCGCGGCACCACCTACAATGATGGCTATGGGTATTACGGATTCGGCGACATCGCCCTTGAAGTCGCCAGGGCTGCTGAAGAGACGCGTCCGCACGAGGCAATCGAGCTGTACCGGCAGTCCGCCGAACGGCTGATCGCCCTGCGAGATCGCAAGAATTACCAGGCAGCCTGCAAGTATCTCGCAAAGATGCGCGAGTTGTACGAAAAGCTTGGCGAGCACGAGGCATGGAAGAGTTATGTGACAGCGTTGCGTGAGCAGAACCGCAATCTACGCGCTTTAAAAGAGGAACTGGTGAAAGCTGGCTTGTGAATGGCTACGGCGGGTAAATTCTGCTTCATAGTACCCGCTTATCAGTCATTCTCCCTCAAAAGTTGGTGATGATTAAATGCTCTGCATCCCGGTTATTACGGTCCTGGAAGCTTACAAGGTATTTCTTATCGAATGCCTTGATGTTGAGGCCTGTGTTTCCATACAAGTGAAGGATGGCGGGTGTATTTTTTATGACCAGCATGAACTTAGCTTTGCATTGCTTTAGAAGGTATCCGGCAAGACGCTCCTGGTCCCCTTTGCCGAATTCGTTTTGTGAGTATGTGCTGAATTCGCTGTCGTATGGCGGATCTAAGAAGACGAAGTCTTCTGCACGCGGCGGGTGTTTTTGTAAGAAGGCTGCAAAGTCCATATTTTCGATGACCGTGTTCTTGAAATGAAGCTCTACCTGGGGGGATTGTAAGTAAGCGACTTTGCGGGCCAGGTCTTTTCTATTGTAGGATATACCGCCGTACGGAACATTGAACCCTCCCTTGCTATTGTAGCGAAACATAGAAGCGTAAGCATTCTCTCTCACGAAAAAGAAGATCGCGGCAGCAAGGCTCACGGGAATGCTGTATGCACTTATCCTGTTGTACAAATATCTGAGGTGCATATAGAAAGCGCTTTTTAACGCGCATTCTATGTTCGCTATGATGTCATGTTCGGGCAGTTTCCATTTCTTGTGCTCCAGTTCCTTCATACGCCTGGTTTTGCTCAGTAGGTTCCTCTGGATTTCTCGGATAAAGTTTCCGGTATCTTTAGCGAAGAAAGCTTCAAACATTGCGTTAAACTCTGCGGAATGTTGCAGAACAAACTCATATAATCTGCTTTGCATCTCCTCTAATGAACTTTTGTCCATAGAGTAAGCTGTATATGTGTTGAGAAGCTCTGTTGCACAGCGGTCCACAATGTTGCTCACAGATTGCCAACCAAGCAGTAACGTGTCCAGGGAGCGAAAGAAATCTACGTTCTGCTGTGCAGTCATGAGGTAAAGGTTGAACAGGTCAGGAGATTTATCGTTGATGAACTTTCTTTGTGATTGTATTGAGAAAAAGACAGCGCCACCGCCAACAAATGGCTCGTAGTAAGCGTCAAAGGATGGAAGCAAGGGCAAAATATGTTTCAGTTCCTGCTCTTTCCCGCCAGCCCACTTGAGCAAAGATGTTAGCCTTTCAGCCCTTAAGACAGGCTCATTGGTCGCCACCTCGGGACATAAGACCGTTTGGCCATACTCGATCATAGCTTTCTACACCTGTTCTTATTTGATAATTTTATTGCACTGATAACCGAGAAAGTGCAATCGTTTCCTGGGTGTAATTGCCCTGGAACGGCTATTGCTTCTTTTCATGGTTTTCGCCAATTGACCTCTCTGCCAGCCAATCAGCCACCTCTTGCGCTTTTTCGTGGCCCTGCTCATGTAAGATAGCCAGGCTTTCCTGGCCCTGGCGGTGCGCTTCGCCATAGTCTCCCTGGACAAAGGCAACCTGCGCCAGGTCAAAATGGGTGAAGGCAACCAGTTCCTCGCTGGAGCCGCGCGCCATTTCTAGCGCCTCCTTGAAGGTTGTAAGCGCCAGGTCTAAGCGCTGTAGCCCAAAGTAGAGCTTGCCCCAGGCGCGTAGGGCATTAGCGATCAGCCAGCGATGCCCTACCTGCTGCGCCAATGCTAGCCCTTCCTCTAAAGAGACCTCTGCTGGCTCGTAGTCTTCCAAGCCAACCTGTGCTTCGCCCAGGCTCAGCAGCAGGAGGCTGATGATTTCTATGTTCCCGATAGGACGGGCCATGGCCAGTCCCTCCTGGGTATACTCAAGCACGCGGGCATAGTTCTTTTGTCGCAGCGCGATCTCACTGAGATTGATGTAGATACTGCTAATCCGCTCGCGCTGCCCTATCTCGCGCGCAAGCGCAATGCCTTCATGATAATATGCTTCACCCTGTTCGTAGTTGCCACGAATGACCGCTATCGCGCCCAAATTTTCGAGGAGAGCACTTATACGTTCGCGGTGATGCTCCTGGCGCGCAAGCGCCAGTCCTTTTTGCCAGTAGTCTTCCGCACCAGCATAGTTTCCATGATAGAATGCCGAGCCACCCAGGTTTCCCAGGAGCGTTATAGCATGCTTGTGGTAGTCAATCTGCTCAGAAAGGGCGAGCGCCTCCCGCGAATAGTCTTCCGCCTGCCTGCTTTCTCCCCTCCTGGTAGCGATACCACCCAGAAATGTCAAATAGTCACAGATGTGTTCTGCATAATCGACCTGGCGAGCCAGCAATAGTCCCTCAAGGTAGGACGCCTGCGCGGAGGTAAAGTCTCCACGTCTTTCTGCCAGCCTCCCAACATTGAGCAATGTCATTGTCAGCCCCGCCGTGTTATTTCCAGAGCGCGCAACCTGTTCCGCTCGCTTCAATTGCAGTTCCGCCATATCAAACAATCCGCGCGTCAGTAAGAAGTGCGAGAACGCGTTCGCGCCTCTCAAGAGAACTGTCTGCATTCCCTGTTCAAATGCCGCGTCTAAGGCCGCGAGCACATTATTGGTTTCCTGCTCAAGCAGGCTGTAGTCCAACTCATGCGCCTCTACAAGGCTTACATAATACTCGGCCATCCGCTGCTCGGCGGTGGTACCTGTAAGCTGAAGCCTGGCGTAGTCAGCAATGGTCTGATGCAAGGTGTAACGATCAACATCACTCTGTTCTACCAATCCAGCCTCGATCAATGTATCGAGCGCCTTTAGTGGTGCAGCGCAGACTGCTATAGCCGCCTCTTTTGGAAAAGTGTTGGGCTTGGCTGGAAAGACTGAAAGGGCGCGCAGGGCGGAACGTGCCACTTCGTCCAACTGCTGGTCACTGAGACTAATGACTGATTGTAATGATAGCGGCGTGCCTGGTGGATAGCTGGGAGAGGCGAGGACAGGGGCTTGTGGCTGCGCCAGCCGCAAACGCTGATCAACAGAGGAGCGCAAGTTCTGTAAAGCCGCTTGTAACCGGCGCGGTTGGCCGCTAGAGGATTTGACGTAGAGATGCTTTCCGATGAGGGTCAGGGCCAGGGGAAGCCCACCCATTGAGCGTACCAGTTCACGCGCTCCCTCCGGTTCGCTTCTGACTACCTCGGGAGCCAGTCGCTCCAGGAGATTAAGCCCGTCGTTTTCATCCAATTCGCGCACCTCTATCATTTCACCCTGCGCGAAACGCTGAGCAATACCGGGGAAACGGGTCGTTAGCAGATGAGCGCAATGAGGGCCGCCCATCCTGAAAGCAGCGGCATCGGCAAACTCCCAGGCGTCGTCGATGACCAGCAACATCTGTCGCATCCCAATCGCCGTGGTAATGGCCTTTTGCCAGCCTGCAATGTCTGTGTGCTCAGGGGTCACACCAAGTAATGTTCCCCACCTGCCGAGCAGCCCCTCTACATTTGGCACGGGGCCAAGACCTGCCCAAAGCACGCCATCGCGAAAATGTGCGCGCACCTCTCCGTCGTGTACCAGCTCAACCGCTACTGTTGTCTTGCCCACTCCTGGCAGTCCATTGATGGCGGAAAGTGCAACGCGCTCGCTGGCGTAGAGTCGTTCTTTGAGCCTGTGCAGTATGTCCTTTCGACCGATGAGACCAACAGAGCCTAGCAGCGAAGCGGGAATCAAGGGGTCATAAAGTGGCTCTGCTAAGCGAGCAGTGCGCGGGACTACATCTTGAGTAGATGCTGGTTCGCTCACAGTATCGTCTGTATCCTGAAGCGGTACCAGGCCAAGTTCTTCGGCACTTTTTTCAAAGAGATCCGAGAGCTTCCGTCGATAGTGTGGCGCGGGAAAGGTCTGACCGTATTCCCACCGGTGCACCATAAATGCATAGGTGTCTATCTGCCTTGCTACATACGCCTGTGACCAGTCACGGCTCTGTCGCTCGCTGCGCAGTCGTTGATTTGGAACAGGCTTGTCTCTCTCTTTCACTGCCAGGATCCGTCCTCTCTCTACATACTATTTTCTAATGCCGCAAGCAACTGCTTTACTTCGGCTACTTTCTCGTGTCGCTCTGTTTCAAAGATCGCCAGGCTTTCCTGCGCCTGTTGGCGTGCTGCAACGAAATCTTTTTTGAGCAGCGCGATACGGGCGAGGCCGTACAGGGCACGGGCGACCAATTCTTGTCCGCCAAACCCTCGTGCTACAGCATAGGCTTCAGCGAAAGCGGTGAACGCGTCTTCAACTTTGTTCTGAGCCAGATAATATTCTCCATACTCGCATAACGTCTCGCTGGTCAACCAGCGGTGTCCCATCTCGCGGGCGAGATCCAGGCTCTCCTGAAAATACGCCTCGGCCTGGGCGAAATTGCCGCGCTCGCGTTCGATAATACCCAGGTTTTGCAGGGCATTCCCCATACGCACGCTATGTCCAATTGTTCGTGCAAGAGAGAGGCTCTCCTGGCAGTATGCTTCCGCCTGAGCATAGTGCTGCATTCTCGTTGAGACCATGCCCATATTCGAGAGTAAGGCGCTCATTCTCTGCCGGTGCCTCATCTCACGAGCCAGGCTCAATCCCTCCTGGTAATAGGGCATGGCTTGCTCATGTTTCCCACGCTTCGAGGCCTTCGCTCCTATGTTTTGCAAATAGAGGCACATCATCTCGCGGTCGTCGATCTCCCTGGCCAGAGCAAGTCCCTCCCGATACAGCTCGTCCCCTCGTTCAAACTGGCCATGGCAGTCGATAACCTCGGCAAGGCTTTTCAGCAAGACGCACATTCTCTGCTGATCGCCAAGTTCTCGCGCGAGATCAAGTCCTTCCTGCGCATACTGCTCAGCACGTCCATACTCTCCAAGGTTCAAGACAACCTCACTCAGATTCGCCAACAGGTCGACCAGCGTTGTGCGTAACTGGCTTTGCCGGGCTACTGTCAGTCCCTCGCTGTAGAGTTGCTCGGCCTGGTTTAAAACACCGCGCCGTTCAGCTATTCTCCCAAGATGGAGCAGCGTGAATGCTAAACCGGCCTGGTCTGCCGCGTCCAGCGCTGCCTGTCGTGCCCGCACCAATTGAGTTTCAGCGATGGAGTAATGCCCTCTCACTTCTAAATACAGTGCGAAGGTCACTACTCCACGTAACAACTGTTCGGACATTTTGCGTTCATACGCAATCTGAAAGGCCGCAAGGATATTGTCCGTTTCGCGTTCCAGGGCGTTATAATCAGTTGCGTGCGTTGCAAGGAAGAGGGTGAAGAATGAAACCATGCGCTCCTCGACCAGCGTATCAGTGCGCTGGAGCCGGGCATAATCGGCAATGGTCTGGTGCAGGGTGTAGCGACCAGCCCCACTTCCTTCCAGCAAGCCAGCATCGGCGAGCGTATCAAGCGTCTCTACGGGAGTATGAGCTACCGCCAATGCCGCCTCTTCCGGGAAACTGTTTGGTTTGGAGGGAAAGATTGAAAGGGCGCGCAGCGTATCCTGTGCCTGCTTAGCTACATGTTGATCGCTCATATTGATTACCGCCTGCAAGGACGAGAGGGGGGCTTCTGCTGGCATTGCCGTGTGACTTGCCGACGCTGGCTGCGTTAAACGTAAAAGCTCTTCAATCGATTGCAATGTGCTCAATGCTGCGCTCAAGCGGTAGGGCTGATCTTTATAGAAGTGAGACCAGAGGTATCTCCCTACAAGTGTTAAGGCCAATGGAAGTCCTCCAACCGCCCCCACTAACGAGCGCACTTCACCTGGTTTGCTAGCTACGACCTCGGGAGCCAGGCGTGCCAGCAGAGACATCCCCTCGTCTTCACTCAATTCATGCACGACGGTTGAGCCATCATGGGCGAATTGCAGCGCGATTTCTGGAAAGCGCGTCGTAACGAGATGGGCGCAGTTCACGCCGCCCACTTGAAAAGCCAGCGCATCCTCGATCCGCCAGGCATCGTCGATTACCAACAACATGCGCCTCGTCCCGATCACAGAACTAAGCGTCTTCGCCAGGGCTGCGACAGTAGTGAGCGTCTCCATCTCATAGGGAGCAAGGCCAAGCAGCGTTCCCCACCGGCCCAACAGTCCCAAAAGGTTGGGATTGATCCCAAGACCAACCCAGAGCAAGCCATCGCGAAAATAATCCAATATCTCGCGATCACGAGCCAGTTCCACCGCGATTGCTGTTTTTCCGACACCGGGTAAGCCATAGAGTGCTGACAGCGCCGCGTTCTTTCCAGAGCAAAGCCGCCGCTTGAGATCAGCCAGCAAT
>DMFQ01000348.1:0-9006 GCA_003450555.1 Ktedonobacter sp. | reverse complement strand
GGCCGATCATCGCCAGCTGTATCTTCTTTCACCAGACCAAGTTCCTGGGGGCTTTTAGCAAATAATTCACAGAGCTTTTTGCACATGGATGGGTGAGGAAAATTGAGGCCTCTCTCCCAACGGCTCACGGTGTCGGGGCCTGTACCAACCAGATGCGCCAGCTCTTGCTGTGACCAACCTTGCCTCAAACGCTCACACGTCAATCGCCGATTAGGAACGACTTTATCCGCTTCTCTTACCATATGCAACCTCTCCACCCTTGTCTGTGTAGTTATTGCAGCTCAAACGCTCAAGCGAGCGAACTTAGAGCAGAATGTTTCTCCCAACCCGAAATGCCTAGTACATGATATTGCGTAGCCTTGTAATTTGCAAGCATAATTTACACGGGAAGTTTTAGTTACGACGCAGGTAGATAGAAAATGTGGTAATTACATTCCCAAACGGTCCCCTTCGATCTTCTGAACACTCTATTTGTATGGTAGTGTAATGTAGTGTAAATCGCTTAACTCGCGGAATTGGCTGATGTTTCGTGGATGGAACGAGAGAGAGAGCAATGAGTAAGGCATGTACGATTGGCTCACCAGAGGGCACAGGAAGCTCTGGTGGCTCAAATGGCTCAAATGACTCTGGAATGAAAAATGTTGAGCCTATCAATGATGGTTTCCCCTCACGGTATTATCCGCCTGACGTATCTAAGGGCACAAAAGGTAAAGCAGGTACGACAAGAGGCAAATCGCGGATAGTACAGGCCGGAGACAAGGCAGCGCACCAGAAACCCCATTCAAGCAGTGACAACTGCAATAGTAGTCTCTATAGCCCCTTCGATGATGACGGGCTGGACTAGAGTTTCTCCTTTCTGACGTGAAACGTGCTGTCTGCGATGCACTGCAGACAGCACGTTTCACATTACCCACCATCACAATGTTGTGATATCCAAATTTATGTGGAAAATAGGGTGATTACCTGATGTTTTCTGGTTAAAATTTGCCTATAGTATGAAGTAGGGGGAGGGAGAGGTTTGTGAGTGATCCATGCAGAAAAGGCTTTTTTTCAATACAGTAGAGGAACATATCAATGCAGAATGCTACAGCTTATAGACGAGTAAGGGGAGCCGAGGAGATCGTCTCTATCGCTGATGCCTGTCTTGGAGGTCTGCGCGGGCGCTCAGCGCTCCTGGTTGGGCCACAAGAAGAGCGGTGTCCCTACACAGACTTGCTGCAGCAAGCAGGCATGAAATACCTCTACCAGGAAGATACTCCCGCCCAGGTTTCCGCAATACTTCCTCATATCCAGTTGTTGATCAGCGTGCCGACCGCTCGACCACCCGTGCCGCTCCTGACGGCAGCATCTATAGCCAGGGGATGTATCGGGCGTCGAACGCCTCTTTTGATCTTTGACTTGTCCGAGTCAACTTCTTCTGTTGAAGAGCTGGCTGGTCTCCTGCCTGCCGTCTGCCTCTATACCCCCGACGACCTGCAGCGCATTTTCTCCCGGTTGGCGTGAAGCAACATTGTAATTTATGGTAAACTATAAGAGGTAGGATAGGTGTACCCTTCGTAACGAAGAACTATGCCTACATTTCATAGTTACTATATGAGGATTCCATGGAAGTCACAAAAATTTCTCCCCGTGGCTACTGCTACGGGGTTGTCGATGCATTACAACTGGTACGGCAGACAGCAAAAGATCCAAACGTCCCTCGTCCCATCTACGTGCTTGGACAAATTGTACATAACCGCCACGCCATTGAGGAGCTGACCAATCTCGGCGTGATTACCCTTGACGGACCTGATCGCGCGAGCATCCTGGAACAGGTTACCGAGGGGACCGCCATCTTCACAGCACACGGTGTATCCCCACTGGTAAAGAAGAGGGCGCGTGAACGCGGCTTGAACTGTATCGATGCCACCTGTCCCGATGTCACTGTGACACATGATCTCGTCCTCGAACTGGTGGCAAGCGGCTATTATATACTCTATATCGGCAAGAAGGGGCACCCCGAGCCGGAAGGCGTGCTGGGTGAAGTACCCGGTCATATTAGCCTGATAGAAAATGAAGCGGACGTTGATGCCCTCGCGCTCACCCCGGCGCAAGAGGAGAAACTGGCGGTCTCGACCCAGACAACGCTTTCGCAATGGGATACACGACGCGTCATCGAGTATATCAAGGCCCACTATCCACGTGCCGAGGTGCATGTCGATATCTGTGCGGCCACGCAGACGCGCCAGGAGGCGGTTGTAGCACAGGCCAGGGGAGCTGATTTGACGATTGTCGTCGGCGACCCGCGCAGCAACAACACCAATCGGCTCGTACAGGTCTCCGAGGAACTGGCTGGCGTCCCAGCGGTACGCATCGAGGATCTCTCGCAACTGAACCCTGACTGGTTGAAGGGCAAAAAGCGTATCGCGGTCACCGCCGGTGCCTCGACTCCCAGCCAATTGACACGCGAAGTGATTCGCTACCTTGAACAATATCAACCCGAAGTATCACAATAACAAAGAAAAGAGAAATGAATGTCCCTTGTAGGCTTAGAGGTGCGTGAGATGAAGACATTTAGACAGGAATTGGTACAGTGTACTGAACAACAACTTAAGGAAATATACCACCTATGGGGTATGGATGGGCTATCCGACAAAGGCGGGCAAAAACGCCAGGATGTGCTGCTCAAACGCATGGCGGATCCTATCGCCGGGCGTTTTGCCTGGGACTACCTCTCACAAGATGAGCGCCAGGTATTGTACCGCTTGCTAGGACATTCGGCTCGCAGCGGTACGCGACGAGATGTCACACTGAAAAAGTCCCAGCTTTCAGAAAAAGAGTTTGAAACAGTTCTATCCTCGCTCGAGCAGCGCCTGCTCCTCTGGCAAAAGACGGTAAAGATACATACTGAACGTTATTCTTATAAAAGTAAAAGTGTTGCGACGGCCGAGGATGTCGAGCAATTATATCCCTACCAGGAGAATGCCGAGGCCCTTTATACCGCGGGCAAAGAGTATTTTTCAGCGAAATCTGATCGCTCACAGATGTCGCTTGAAAAGATTCTGACATCATCTTACCTCGCTTATGAACTGGATACGCTGGCCGGGCACTTTGGCCTTAACCCTGGGGTTTACTACTCACGCGCGGAAGCCCGCACCATGATTTTAGAAGAACTGGTGCAACCGAATAGCGCCTTCGAGATGGTACAAAAGCTAGCGCCCGCGCTGCGCGACATCCTCAAATGGGTCTGCGAACAGGGCAGCAAGGTGAGCATACAAGCACTGCGCAAACATACAGGCTATGACGATACGACCCTCTTCAACGCTCTCCATTCTTTCGAAGAGTACGCCCTCGCCTTCGATACATTTACGGCGGAGGGACGGGTGCTCTTTGTGCCTTCCGATACATATGAAAGTATTAAAAAGGCGACTGTAATGAAGGAACCTTTCGAAGAGCGGAACGAATTTGTGCCCCTGGCTGATCCCCCACAGACGATACAGGTTGGGGAGCCCGCTATACTCTACGACCTGGCGGTTATCACCGGAGCGATTTACCAGCAAACGATAGAGCCGACACAGGCCGGCAAGGTACCCAAGCGTATTGCCGCTAAAATCCAGCCGCTGCTGCACGGGAAACAGCGTCATAGGTACATTGGCGAAGAAGACGAATACCTGGACATGCTGTTCAATTTAGCGCAGGAGCTTAACATCATTCACCTTCCCCGCACATCTATGGAAGGCATCAAACCCCACTACGAGCCAGGTCCCCAACTGGGAAAGTGGTCAAAGTTGGATATGACGGAACAGACCCGGCTGGTGCTGCAATGCTGGGAAAAAAGCTTTCGCTGGATGGACATCGTGGGAGCCCATTTCAGGCAGTGGGATCCGTACACCTGGAATCCGATAAAGGCACGTAGTTTAATTGTTGAACATTTACAGAGTTGTATCCCCGAGCAGTGGTATAGCGTTGACGCGTTACTACAGAAAATTTGGGACAAGGACGCGTTTGAGCTACGCCCGGTCCACTACACTATCCGCAAAGGTGATCGCGCCAAGACCGGCGCGATGCGTATCAAGTGGAATAGCGCTGAAGGGGAATACTATATTGGATTGCTATCCTCTTCTCTCTTAGAGTTGGGACTCGTCTCGCTTGGCTATCAAGGCCAAGAATTTTCCGAAACCAGCGAGGTAAAGAATCCTGTTGCTTTCATGTTAACCGAACTGGGAAGCGCGGCCATCTCCACAGAGACAAAGGCCGCGGCGCAGGTCTCCGTATCTCCGCCCGCGCAAGAGAATGGTATCCGCTCGCTGGTCTTACAGCCCAATTTTGAGTTGCTCTTACTGCATCCCGATATGCCCGCGCTCTATAGCCTTTTGCCGTTTGCACAGGTGAACCAGGTCAACATGGTGAGCCGGTTGACATTGACACGTAATTCGGTGCTGCGCGGTGTAGAGGCAGGTAACACGATTGACAAGATACTCCAGGTCCTTGAAGAAAGTAGCCAGAAAGAAGTTCCTCAGAATGTTGCTTATACCTTGCGCGATTGGGTAAAGCTGTACAAGGACGTAAAGATTTCGCAGGTCATGTTGATTGAAGTGTCGAGCGAAGCTGTAGCGGATGAAATTGTTTCCTCGAGTAAGCTGAAAAAATATAACCTGAGTAAACTTAGCTCCAATATTCTCATCGCAAGTAACGATATCAACCTGACCGAGTTGCGGCGCGCTCTCGAGAAAGAGGGCATCGCAGTCCGTATCAGTGGTGATATTGTGACCCGACAGAACCGCTATGCAACTACATCCAGCAGATACTATTAGTTTTTTCAGTGCATTCACCTGAGCTTAGAAACGTCACGCGACAAATTAACCCAAAATGGCTAATTTGTCGCGGGTAATTATGTGGATGATAGATGCTCGTTTGATAGAGTGTAGGTAACTCTTCAGCCGGAGTGTAGAGGACGGACAACCTTGCCTTATTCCCTCATTCAATGTGGCGCCGAAGGCGGCAAGAGAATGAGCCTTGAATAGTTACAAGGGGAGTTGATCTACCCAAAAACCAAGTATAGCAGAGGGAGAAAGTCTTTCAAACATGAAAAAAACTCTTTTTTATGTCGCAGCCACCATAGGAGCGCTCGCAATCATCGCGGGCATTTATTTTCTCATTCCAGGCATCTACCATCCCTACCTGGCTATCCATGATGGGACGCTCCGTTTTATCGATGGTATCAAGCACCCTGCGGTCGTAAAGAGTGTCCATCGTTTTTACGCCGTGGGTGCCTTCGCTTGCGCGGCAATATTGATTGCCATTGCGTTCTTTACACGGCCTAACCGGGTTAAAGTCCGGCAAGCATAAATACATAGGAAGTCAAAACGCTATGAACCTGCACTTCGAGCCGGTTTATAGCGTTTTGACTTCTTTTACTGTGGGCCAAGCAGGGTATGGCGGATTAACATCAGATGGGTGAGAGGGCCAAGACCACCGGGAACTGGTGTGAGAAAGGAGGCCACTTCTTGCACGCCAGCAAAGTCGACATCGCCAACAACTTTTCCGGCGACGGTATTGATGCCAGCGTCCAGCACAATCGCGCCAGGCTTCACCATATCAGCAGTAAGGCTGGCCGGACGCCCTGTACTCACTACGAGAATATCGGCGTCTCTGGTAATGCTGGCAAGGTCCTGCGTATGCGAGTGGCAAATTGTTACTGTAGCGTCCTGGCGCAACAAAACCAGCGCGATGGGCTTACCGCCAATATTGCTGCGTCCAACAATGACAGCATTGCGGCCCGCCACGGAGAGATGAGCATCGCGCAGGACAGCGAGCATGGCATCTGCCGTAGAAGGAATGAAGCTGGGAAAGCCAAGCAGCATATTTCCTGCATTGCGGGAGCCAAGTCCGTCAACGTCCTTCTCTGGACGCAGGACATCCGTCACGATGCGCTGCCGAATATGTGCTGGCAGCGGTAACAGCAGGACGACACCATCGGTATTGGCATCATCGTTGAGAACGGCGACCTCTGCTCGCAGTTCTTCTTCTCCAATTTCAAAAGGATAGGCCAGGGTGGCGCAGCCCAGGCCAATAGTCTGGCAGGAGCGCACTAATTGCCTTGCTATAGACCTCCGCCGCGACATCATGGCCTGCCACCAGTTGTGCCAGGCGAGCCGATCGGTGGTGTTGTTTGCGAAATTGCGCCGCCTCCGCTCGCAGTTCTTCGGTCATACGAGCCACGAGTGGCCTGCTATCATATATTATTGCTGACATATTCTCTTTCCAGCTTCCAGGATGGACCTTCCCATGATATCACAAGTCTAGCGCGCATCAGTAAGAGACTTGGGGGGGTATTCTGGCAAATGCCGGAAAAATGCGCTACAATGCCTCACAGATAGACAGTATACTATTTGTTGGGACAGGGAGAGGGAATATTTCATGATAGCCATTCTGTACCAGTTACACGTTCAAAGGGAGGAAATCAATGGCTGGAGATTGTTCATTTGATATAGTTTCACAATTTGACGAGCAGGAACTGGTCAATGCCATTGACCAGACACGACGAGAAGTTCAGACTCGTTATGATTTGAAAGATACAAAAACCGAAATAGCGCACGGTAAAACAAGCATTACTATCCTCACAGATAGTTCACTCACGCTTAAAAGCGTACGAGATATCCTGGAATCGAAAGCGGTTCGTCGCAATCTCTCGTTGAAGATTTTCAAACTGGGGAAAGAGGAGAACGCGTCAGGCGGCAAAGTACGCCAGGTCATCGATTTACAGCAGGGGATTTCGCAAGAACTCGCCAAAGAGATAAGTAAGTACATCCGTGACAACAACCCCAAAGTGCGACCACAAGTTCAGGGAGACGCGGTGCGAGTAACAGCCAAGAGCCGTGATGATCTGCAAGGAGTAATTGCGCTGCTCAAGCAAAAAGATTACCCCGTCGCGTTACAATACATTAATTACCGAGGATAATACCTGAAGAGTACCCTGGCAGTACACAAGGTACTTTAGTACCAGAAGAAGTGGCGTAAAACAAGATTTGTAGTAACCTAGATTCAACTGGACTTGTTGAGTTGAGTCCGGGTGGTGTGATACGTTGCACCTCTCTACTGTAGAACCATTCGAGAAAGTGAACCTTTAATGCCTGGGAACAGACAAGCCTTCAGTATGGCGATGAATACAGCGGATCGTTACCGTTGGGATAGCCAGTGGGCGCAAGCTGCGCAGGAGTACCAGCGAGCACTAGCGGAGTTCCCAGATGATGCGATGGCGCGGGGTGGACTAGGTTTCTGCTATATGCAGACCAAGCAGTGGCAGAATGCTCTCGACGAGTATGAAAATACGCTGAAGCGTGACTATAGCAACATTATTGCTTTGAGCAAAACAGCCGAACTGTATGGCATTCTGAACCGGCGCGAAGATGCTTACAAAGCGTATTTGCACCTGGCGGATTTGTACTCACAGGCCGGTCAGGGCGCCCGTGCCGAAGCTGCATGGCAAAAGGCTGTGCAGTTGTCTCCTGGCGACCCCGAGCCACATGAACGTCTCGCAGCCTACTATCTAGGGAAAAAAGATATCGCCTTTATGATCCAGGAGCGCCTGGCGGCCGCTCAAGGATATCTTCAACGGCATGATGTTTCAGCGGCTCGCACACAGTGTGAAGAAGTACTGCGCGCGGACGCTACAAATAAACAAGCACAACAACTGCTCTCAATGATGAATGAGCAAAAGCAACAACATTCAGGCCCACTCCCCACCGGAGCGGGAGCAACTTACTCAGGGGCGGCGGGTACAATGGCTGGCATGCCATCTGGTCCGCTAGCAATCACAGATAGCCCAGTGGCCGAGTCGGCTACAGCGGGCAACATTAGCGGAGGGAATACAGGCATCATGGGTAACATGAGTAACGCGGGCAATTTTGGTGGAGTGGGTAATCCTGGGCCATCTTTTGCCGGTGTAGGCATGGCTGGCGGCACGGAATCAGCTCCACGTAGACGAGTAACTGCTAGCCAGGTTACAGGAGTGTTGAAGCAAGCTCAAACCTTTCAGACCCAGGGACGTTTTAATGATGCTATCGACCTCTGTGAACAGATTCTGGAGAGTGGTTTCGATCGGCCAGATGCACGATACTTTTTAGGCTGGCTGTATCAAGAGCAACAGCGCTGGGATGAGGCTATCAGTCAATTCCAATTGCTGCTCAATGACCCCGATTACGCGCTCTCTTGCTACTATGCATTGGGGCAGTGCTATCGCGCGCACGGCGATCTGCGCACAGCGACGGTTCATTTTGATGAAGCCGTTGATCGCGTGAATCTGGACGCCCTGACGGTCGAGGAGTCTGACCAATTGCTTCAGCTCTGCCAGGAAGCAGCGGAATCCCACCGCGCGTTAGGTGAACAAGAGCAGGCCTTGACGGTCTACAATGCACTACTGGGCTTCCTGCGCAGTCGCGGCTGGAATGATAAGGTTGCCCAGGTCGAGTTTATGATGCAACAGATCATGAACTCGCCTGCTTCAGCACGACCTGTTACACCTCCACCACAACAGCAGCCAGCGCCCTCTGCTATGCAAGATGCCGCTACTATGGCCTTTAACGCGGGAAACATGCCGCCCAATGGGCCGCCACCCGCCTCGGCACAGTTACCAGCAGCAGCACAAGTATCCATACCCGGAGTTACAAATAATAACACAGGTGGAGAACTGCCAGATTGGCTGACGGGTATTTTGAGCGACGCGGATAAAACACAGATTGCGAACAAATCGGCTGTAAATGCGGCGCCTGCCCCACCTGTTCAGCAACCACAGCAATTACGGCAACCCTCGGTAACCGAGCGACCAACAACCGAGCAGCGCATTCCGCCCGTGCCGATGCGTGATTCATTTTCACCGACGGAGACGAGGGTCATGAATCCCGCGCCGTCCGCCTCACCTGTCGCACCCACATCGTCCTCGTGGCTGATAGAAGATGCAAAACCGGGGAACGCGACACGCATCATTCCACCGGAACCGGAGTCACAACCCGCAGCGCCTGCACCCGT
>DMFQ01000234.1:3049-3238 GCA_003450555.1 Ktedonobacter sp. | reverse complement strand
CAGTACCGCTGGATCAACGGTATGGACATCCACAACAGGAGCCAAAATCGGTGTTTATACCCAGTTCAAGCATCCATTTCGCGGACTGCGTCCCCTGGGTGAGCGCCGTAGTAGGGCTGCCGCTGGCGGCCATATCCGCGGCCGATGGCAGATACCCATGGAACCTGTAGAGTCGGTTGACCAGGCCAC
>DMFQ01000234.1:1244-2994 GCA_003450555.1 Ktedonobacter sp. | reverse complement strand
GTATGGACATCCACAACAGGAGCAAAATCGGTGTTTATACCCAATTCAAACATCCATTTCGCGGACTGTGTCCCCTGGGTAAGCGCCGTAGCAGGGCTGCCGCTGGCAGACATATCCGCGGCTGATGGCAAAGACCCATGAAACCGGTAGAGTCGGTTGACCAGGCCACCCTCCTGATCGGTGGCTATCATCAAAGGTATTTTTGCATCCCGCATTGCTTGCTGAGAGAGCGCATCAACCTGGCTTTCCACGTTATAGGGAGGATCAAAATTGTGGTTACTTTCCTGGTACATGTAGCCACCTACAAACTGCTGTGAAATCATATATTGCAAGCCATCCTGGTAGCTATGTCCAAGATATTCCACGACGATCAACTGTCCAAGCTTCTGCTCAAGCGTCATGCCCGCCAGGATTTGCTGCACTTTTTCAAGTTGAGCGCGTGTCTGCGCTTCCGTGGCGCTACCACGGCTATCTGCCTTTGCCTGTACAGGCTGTAATATTGAAGTGAGTTTTGCCGTAGTTGGAGTGGGGGTAGGAGAAGACGAAGTTTCAGTCAATAATCCGCTACAACCGGTGAGAAATAATAGCATGGAGCACAAAAAAACGATAAAAATGGCTCCTGGTTTCTTTGCCATTGGCCGTGTCAGGTACGAGGTCTGCATAGTATTGGCTCCACTGAAAAGGTTCGAGAACAGATAAAAACATGTACATGAGCGCAGTATGATAATTACTTTCACAAGAAAAACGTCAGAAATGCTTCAGAAGTAACTCTACTCCTGCGATTTGTGAAATATTACCACTTTGCTCGGCTCCAAAGAGCCTACTTGCGCATCCCACAATATGGTACTATTATCAATAGACTCAAGCATTTCGCGCTGTATTCTACATAGAGCGATCCTACTGATACTCACAGGTAGAACGACAAGTTACAGGTATGTGTGGTAGAAACTTTTCGGTAAGACGGATTTTGAGGGGTGCAAGGACGTATGAATATCGAGAGTATTGAAAGCCAGGTATTCTATCTACGAGGCACAACGCGGAAAATCAATCGCACTTCCCTGGTGGTCACCCTTTGCGCGATTCTAGGTCTCCTCGGTTCATTGATGCTGACAATGACTGAGAACGTAAGCAGCATAAAGGCAAACAATACTTCCATTACGACTGTAACGACAAGGACCTCAGAGCAGACGACTATAACCGCTGCGGCTGCTCTCGCTTCGTCTGCGTCTTCACTAACGAATGCCCAATCTCCTATTTTGCCGTTTCCAAGCCTCTTATGGCAACAGATAGCAGCGCTCCAGGCGCATAATCGTCTCCTTTACACGGGCAATCGTTCCCTTCCTGAGATTGCGCTAACGTTTGACGACGGGCCGAACCCATACTACACTCCACAGGTGCTGGCAATTCTCCAGCAGTTTGGCATAAAAGCTACCTTCTTCTGTGTTGGTCGGCAAGTCGCGCGCTACCCAGACCTGGTGAAACAGGAATACACAGATGGAAACTTGATAGGTAACCACAGCTGGTCACATCCCAACCTCGCCTTGCTCTCAGGTAGCGAAATCGTTTCACAGATCAATCTCACATCTGATACTATTCAACAAGCAATTGGAGTACGCCCAACATTTTTCCGCCCTCCATATGGCGTGTTTAATGAAAAAGTGTTGACACAAGCCAATCTGCTGAGCTTGACGACGATTATTTGGAACGATGAGGCACGTGATTGGACTATGCCTGGCACAGATGTGATTGT
>DMFQ01000234.1:865-1096 GCA_003450555.1 Ktedonobacter sp. | reverse complement strand
CTTCCGACAGCAACGAGCTATCCTACTCAGCCTCCAACCGACAGTCCCACCCCCTAGACTGCTGCAATTGAAAAGGGGGAGGATAATAAACCTGTGATATATTACGAGGACAAGTGGCAAGCGGGCTGGATGAAGGAAGAACCCCCGTCCATTGATGGCGGGGAGTATCAGTAATAAAATCTGCAAGAACAGAGATAAGGATCTGCTTTGGCTAAACTGGACGATGTTGAA
>DMFQ01000234.1:435-642 GCA_003450555.1 Ktedonobacter sp. | reverse complement strand
GGGCTGAGTCTGCCAGGACAACCACCCTTCGATGTCACCATAAAAATGGGGGATACTTCGTTTCGTGAGATCCCTGGCGATACCTCTCCCCAGTTACTCGAAATGAACCAGCGAAGCTGGGCGTTTGATCAGACCGGTGTGCTACGGGACCGCAACCTGGCCTTTCCACTTGATCGCTTACGTGAGATGCATATCCGTGGAGAAATC
>DMFQ01000234.1:0-310 GCA_003450555.1 Ktedonobacter sp. | reverse complement strand
TCCGTGGAGAAATCGGGTCTGTTGCCCGGTACCACTACAGCTTCATGGGATCAATTGCCGGGCCGCGAAAGTTGATTAATGAATCTGCTCCAGAGGTGGCACGACGCCTCGCCGACGAGAAGGTAGATGTTGTCTTGCTCACGCCAGTCTGACCGATGTGCAACCAGTCCGTGGGACTGATTCAGCGCGCCATTGAATTTGCCGGGATCACAACGGTCTCTATCTCGCTGCTGCGCGAAATAACGGAGAAGATTCGTCCTCCACGAGCACTATTCGTGCCCTTTCCTCTTGGCTATCCACTCGGCGAACC
>DMFQ01000117.1:3525-5262 GCA_003450555.1 Ktedonobacter sp. | reverse complement strand
TTCCTGCAAATAGTGTCACCAATCCAGGCTTTTTTTGTCTAGTAGGGGGAAGATAGTACTCAGATGATATACTAAAAGGAACTTCTGATAGCACAAATGCGTCTAAACGTGGTAATGTCTGTGTAAAATTGTTATCCCATCAACGTGTTTTATAATGGTAGCTACATATCTTTAGAGAGAAGTAATGCTCGAATTACTACAAATGTGGGCTATGGTCGAAGTGTTAGGCTTCGTTTGTCTGCCGCTCACTATCACCGTATTTCATAATCTACCAGACCGTGGATGGGCTTTCAGTAAAGCTATTGGTACAGCAGTTTTAGCTTTTTGTGTCTGGTTCCCGCTGATGTGCCTGCGTTTCCTGCCCTTCAGCCAATTCTTTGTGGCCGGAGTTTTTCTCCTCCTGTTAGCTTTCAATATCATAGGCTTCTTACGGGTGCGCCAGACCATTGCGAAAGTGATGCGCGTCAATTTCACCTACATCCTCATCAGTGAAACGGTCTTCGCGGGTATGATGCTTTTACTGGGCTGGATTCGCTCATATGTGCCTGATATCCGCTCCTTCGAAATGTTTATGGACGAGGGCTTTATTGCCGCCATCATGCGCAGCCCCCATTTGCCACCCAACGATATGTGGTTTTCAGGCTTCCCCATCAATTACTACTATTATGCTCACTTTACCGTTGCGGCCCTGGCTAAACTGCTCGGCCAGTCTCCCTCGATTGCCTTTAATACCGGTATTTCGATGTTCTATGGTCTGACTGCTGTGAACCTGTTTGGCGTCACCTGCAATATTGTTTCCTGGGCGCACCATGCTCGCAAAGGCGCTCGTGTGAATGGGGCAACAGAAGTACAACGGCCTGATACAAGCTATCCACCGCTCCTGCGTGCCGTTCCTTATGGTTTTTTGACCATGCTGATGGCCCTTGTGCTCGGCAATCTGGCGGCAACCCAACAATGGTGGGAGCAACATGGCGACTGGACGCAGTTCGATTGGTTCACTCCATCGCGTGTCGTCGATGGAACCATCAACGAATTTCCCGCCTTCAGCTTCTTGCTCTCTTGCTTTCATGCACACGTGCTAGCGCTGGCCTTTACGATCGTCGCGATAGCGCTAGCCTTCAACCTGTTCCTGGAACAGGAGGGCAGAGGTCTGCTGGTCTTTGGACGTGGTTGGCGACTTCCCGTCACCATGGGAACAACAGCCTTGATTCTGGGTGGTCTCTTCACTATGAATGGCTGGGACTTCCCCACCTATGTTGGTCTGACCGTGGTCTGTATTGTTTTGCAGCAGTGGCTTGTCTACCGCTCGCGCTTCCGCCTGGAACTGGTGTTGGATATCTTTATCGCCTGTGCTGGCTTGATTGCGCTCTCGTTTGTCTTGTACGCTCCTTTTTATCTCAGCTTCATTTCACCATCGCAGGGGCTTGGGTTTGTAGGACCTGCCAATCGCTCATCGCTCTCAAATGAAATACTGATCTATGGCATGTTTGCCTTTGTCTTTCTCTCGCTGCTATTGGCCAGGATGTTCAGACATCCATTTTTTACGCGTAGCAGCGCAGACCCTGCTTTTGCTGAAGAACTAGCCACTTCCTCATCAACCCGTCTTCCCTGGTTCAATAAAGGCATTGTGAGCGTAGTGCTCGTCATTTTGGCAGTTCTGCTCACGCTACTTGTGTTGCCCAATAGCGCGACCTTTGCGGCGGCCAGCGGTATTGCTGCACTGGGTTGTATCGCTCT
>DMFQ01000117.1:0-3399 GCA_003450555.1 Ktedonobacter sp. | reverse complement strand
TGTTCTTCTTGAAAGATGTTTTCGCAGGCGGGGATTTTCTCCGCATGAACACCGTTTTTAAGTTCTATTTCCAGGCGTGGGCGCTGCTCTCCATTACCTCGGGTGCTGGACTCTACTTTATTCTGGAGAGTTTTCGCCCGCAGGCAGCAGTCGCGCGCGGACAACTTTGGCTGCAACGTGGCGTGGAGGGTATTTGGATCGCGGGCTTGCTGCTGTTGTTGCTGGCCAGCGCGGTTTATCCACTCGTGGGTACCTACGCGCGCACCAATCATTACGCGCAGCGCACAAATAGCCTGGATGGCATAGACTATTTGCAAAGCTGTAAAGTCCCTGACTGTGATTACGATACTGCCGGAGATTATACCGCGATTCGCTGGCTCAATAGCCATGTGAGTGGCGACCCGGTGATTGTGGAAGCCGTGGGAGATGATTACTCGAGCTATGCGCGCATTTCCGCCTTTACAGGACTGCCTACGCCAATGGGTTGGGTAGGACACGAGTACCAGTGGCGGGTAAACTGGCTCAATAAAGGCCTCAACGCCGTTGATTTTGATAGTCGAAAAAGTGATGTGGACACGATCTATACGGACCCACATTCCAGTGTGGTGATGAACTTACTGGCTCGTTACCAGGTTCAATATCTATACGTTGGGCTATTAGAGCAAATGAAATACCCCAAGGCAAACTTACAGCGTTTTAGTGCATTTTTGCATGTTGTCTATTCTGCTCATGGCGTGACGATATACCAGGTCCCGGTAAGCTAAGATCTACCATTGTTTCCTGGTCATGGCAGCACTTGTAGGATGGCGTAAAGGCACCCTTGCAGGTGCTCAAGGAGGAGTTCATTGAAGAGATATGAAACTGAACCACGGGAAAAAGGAGACTCCAGCGTGGAACCACTCGTGGAGAAGCAGTATAGAGCGGGAGAGGTACATGATGAGAGTGAGCCTGTGATGGATGCTGCCTACTCTGGAGATGAGGGAAACGGTGATAGGGGTACATTAGTTGATGCGCAGGAAATGGAGGATGATGTTAACCTTTCTGTTGAAGAAGTTGAGTCTCCCCATCAACTGGTGCTAATGACGCCTTCGCACGACGAAAAACTGGTTGAAGCGCCTCAAACTCCAGTGTACAAGCCGCCTTTACGCGAGCGCATTCTGAACTGGGCACCTTTCTGGGGCATTATCTTGCTTGGGGGCATTTTGCGCTTCTGGGGTCTGGGCGACAAACCTCTCCATCACGATGAGAGCCTCCATGCCTACTTTTCCTTACAGCTTATGCATAATATGGAAAATTGGTTGGGCTGTTTCAATCCTGCTGCTTCCTGTTATCACTATGATCCCTTGCTGCATGGCCCGTTCCAGTTCCATTTCATTGCGCTCGTCTATAAAATTTCCCAGCTTGTGGGGGCGCCAGATAATGGTGTGAATACCACTACTGTACGCATCCTGGCGGCTACCTTAGGAACGGTCATTGTGGGCTTGCCGTATTTCTTGCGCGATTATCTCGGCAAGTGGGGTGCCTGGCTGGCCTGTTTCCTACTCGCGGTCTCACCAAGCCTGGTCTATTTCTCACGCTTTGCCCGAGAAGACATCTACATGGCCTGCTTTACGCTGTTGTTGGTCGTCTCAGTTGCGCGCTACATCCGCGATCGCAAGATGCGCTGGCTCCTGCTGGCAGCCCTGGCTTTCTCATTATCCTACGCGACGAAAGAAGCTACATTTTTGACGGTAGCAGTTTTCGGCAGTTTCTTCGGCGCATTAGTAGTCTGGGAGCTTGGATTAAGATGGCCGGTACGCGCAAAGCTCAACCGTGATACAGCCCCATGGTATATACCTCGTACGGCTGCACCTATCGTCTTGTTGCTCTATTTCATTGTGCTAGGGCTGGTGGCGAAGTTTTTCTTTGGGTGGCTCAAGGCGCTCTCAATCTATGTCACCGACCCGAAAAATACCACCGCCTCCGACCTTTTTGTCCAGGGATTGAAAGATAGGACGGTGGAGATCGTGCCCTGGGTTGGTATTCTGCTAGGTTGCTACGTTCTCTTTATCCTGGGAAGGGAGATGTTCGGCCATTTCCCATCGGCTGGTCGGCATGGCCTCGCGGCACGGGTCGATCCTGAGCGTCAACCTGTGTTGGACACCGTTGTAACGATGCCATGGACGCACTGGTTTTTCGCCGTTCTCGTTGGCTGGACGATTTTCCTGGTTTTGTTTACCGTCCTCTTCACCAATATTAAAAATGGGATCGGGGACGGCATCTGGCAAGGCCTGTATTACTGGATACAGCAACAACAGGTGGCGCGCGGCGGTCAACCCTGGTATTACTATCTCTTGCTCATCCCTCTGTACGAACAGATCGGCGTGGTCTTCGGGCTGGTTGGTGCCATACGCTCTCTCGTGCGGCCTACCCGCTTTCGCCTCTTCCTGGTCTACTGGTTCGTAGGAAATCTCTTCATCTACTCCTGGGCAGCTGAGAAAATGCCATGGCTCAGTATCCATATTACGATGCCAATGATGCTCTTAGGGGCTGTGGGTCTCGAACCGATAGTGGTGACTGTCGTTAACCTGGTGAAAAATTCATTGTCTCGCACCTCTTCCGCGAAGTTACTAGCAAGAGGGGGAGCTGTGAATATGCCTGCAGGGCGTCCGAGATTGCGTCCCCAGGTGACCGGTTTTGCCGCTGTGATTGGCATGATTATCGCGGTGCTGCTCTTGCTGCCAACTGTACATAACATGTACGAAGTGGCTTATGTTCATGCCGCTGACGGTCCGCATGAGATGATGGTCTACGTTCAGACAACCACCGATGTCAATATTGTGATGGCAAAGATCGATGCGCTCGATCAGAAAATGGATAACGGGAAACACTTGCTGCGCATCGGCATGATGAACGACGCGACCTGGCCTTTTGTCTGGTATCTCCGCGACTACACCAACGTCTGTTTAAACTATCCCGATAATTGTGCTTACCCTGCCTCGTCTTACTCTGTCATTATCGCGGGGGGCGACAATCTCTATAACTCTGAAGCACAATATGCTGGCCCTGGGAAAAACTACCTGTTTAGTCAGTATCACATGCGTACCTGGTGGGACGAGGGCTACAAACCACCCCCCTGTGTTCCGACGAGGACGGATAAGTGTACTGACCAGCCTACCTGGGGTGGAGTTGGCGTAGGCCTCTGGCTATCCTATGGCGATAACCCACCTCCTGGCGCAAAGTTCAACTTTGGCCTGGCTGCCCAACACATCTGGCAGTGGTGGTGGCAGCGGCGTGCCATTGGTGATACCGGCGGTTCATACGATATGGGGCTATTCATCCAGAAGGGCCTGGGTGAAACGCCGTAGCAGTTCTACAATCGGAGCACTTTGTAAGGAGAACATGAAAGCAGGGCGTGCG
>DMFQ01000185.1:722-4842 GCA_003450555.1 Ktedonobacter sp. | reverse complement strand
AGTATGTTCTCACTCGGATTGCAGCACAAGCCAGCTCGCGTCAAAACGGTGTGTTTTTAAATCCGCTGATTTTATCCAATAGTACAGCATGCCTGAGTTACCCCAGCGCATCCCTATGTCATCATCGGTGTCTACTTGCAGGAGCATTTGCCAGTCCATGGCTCCTTTTGATAGTGCAGCCGCCTTCGGGTCGTCTGTATCGGTCACACCATTTGAGGCGAGCTGGCATTCCAGGCGCATATCATCCTGGATGGTATCAGGGTTACCCAACAAGCGGTGATGCTGAGTGGCACGGTCGGCCTGATCGGGAAACGTTGAGAGCAGTGTCTCATATTTCTTTTGTTCATCAGCTGTCCAGTCCAGGTTGGGTATCTCAAGCTGTGGCTGCTGAGATAACGTCATCTCGTTTGCAAAGCCCAAAAAACAGGCTTTGAACTGGCTTGTGGCAGGAAGCTGGGCCGGTGCTGAAGCGCGTTGCAGCTTGCTAAGGTCGCCTTCCTTGAATAGAACTTGCCAACCTCCGCGATCAGCTGGGTCCGCGCCATACGTCTGCTGCTGCGCATCGTAGAAAAACCAGAGCATCCCACTTTGGGGCAGCACCTTGTCGGTATCATACAGGCGCACTTCATCGAGACGTATTTGTGCAATAAACGACTGTGGCAGCCCCTTCAACTCTGGCCATGCCGTGCCAGGTGGTAGATCGGGAACGCCACCAAGCTTCGAGGCTCCAATGTTGATGAAAGACTCATCGGCCGCCGTGGCTAAAAGTCGGATTGACTGCCGCGCCAGCCGATCAATATCCTTTATCACGCGTGATAGTCCTGCCGCGACGAATGCGGCTTGAAGATCTACTTTGTTCATATACTACTTGTACTCCTTCGGTATCTCTGTTTCATTGTACGATTACTTGTAATACGCATGAGGATAAAACTTCGTGTTGAACGCTTCTCCACAGTCAATGTGTCGTATATGACGGCCAGCCCTTGAATAATTGAACATTCGTACAGCCCCTTTCCTGGTACATCGTCCAGTACCAGGCGTGTATCTTTAAGTTAGACTGGAAGTAGTGGAAATAGGTAGCATCCTTCAGAAAACCATCAGGAGAAAAAGCTATGCAGCAGATAACCAGGCGGCTCGGTCAGAGTGAGCTCAACATTACGAAAGTCGGTATTGGGACGGCCCCTATTGGTTCCACTCCTGATTGGAGTGTCTATTGGGGACCACAGAATGAAGCCGAGGCAGTGAGAGCTATTGAGACCGCTATTGATCTCGGTGTGAATTGGATTGACACAGCACCCTTTTATGGCTGGGGACGAGCAGAGCAGATTGTAGGGAAAGCTCTGCGAGGCAAGCGCGATAACGTCTTTATTTTTACAAAATGCGGCACGCTGCGTGACGAACAGGGAAATACATGCGAAAATCTCAAACCTGAGAGTATCCGCCGCGAAGTCGAAGCCAGTTTGCGCAATTTGCAAACCGATTACATTGACCTCTACCAGTTTCACGATCCTGATCCTCAGATTCCAATCGAAGAGTCATGGCTTGCGATGCAAACGCTCATCCAGGAAGGCAAAGTTCGCTACGGCGGGCTATCCAATCATCCAATTGCACTGATGGTACGGGCGTTGACACTGGGACCGATTACCTCCAATCAACATCAATATAACCTCCTCAACCGAGATATCGAGCGAGATGTCTTACCCTTCTCACAAAAGCATGGCATTGGAGTGTTGTGCTGGTCGCCCCTGGCAAGCGGATTCTTAGTGGACACCTTTGACCTGGATACGCTTGATCCGCAGGATTTTCGACGAAAACTGAGATATGCTCAGGGGCCGAACTATGCCAAACTCATACAATTGCGAACGGCACTACAGTCCATCGCCAGGAGATATAACCGAAAACTATTCGAGCTGGCAATTGCCTGGCTATTGAGACAGTCGGCTGTGACGGGCGCTATCATTGGCATTCGCAATGCAAAGGAAGCAGAGCAGATGCTGAACGCTTGCAATTGGAGCTTCACTGACGATGAAATAGCAGCCATTGAAAAAGCTCTCTCCCTTTGGGAGAGTTAACCACTCTTCATGTGCTCTCCACCTTCTGCAAGAAAAGAACTGGCTTCATCTTACGTATGCTTATCCTAAAAAATTGTTGAGGCTGCCTGAAGATACGTAATCGAATACGTTATTTTACGGATGTGTATCACCGCCTGGCAAGGTAGACTTTGTATAGTGCGGAGTATACGCTTGCGAAATGGTTGTAGCGACAAGAACACAGCACCAGCAAAGAGTACATTTATGTTGAAAGCACTCGAAAGGATAAGCGGCACGATGAATAAGCCCAGTGCCAACTACACAGAAAGAGTCTCTGACCTCCAGGATGAGCCTTCTGAAATATCCGTTCCTGCATCCCTGGTCTCAGCGCCTCCACTGAGTACAATGAAACTGTCAGCGCTTGTAGAGCACTGCATTGATGAAATGAACAAATATCGTCGTGGAGAAGTACCTGACGATACATATGGTTTAGAACTTTTTCGCCGTGCCATGGTAGAGTGTGACAATGATTCGTGGACATGTTTGCAGAAGTGCTTCGGCGAGATCGTCCTTGCCTGGTTGCGCCGCCATCCCAGAAGAGAGGAAGCCTACCGTTATGATAGTGAAGAGAACTACGTGGCTCTAGCATTTGCGCGCTTCTGGCAGGCAACCAGTTGTAATCGGAAGCTGGCATTTCCGACGGTAGCTGCCGCTCTACAGTACTTGCGCGCGAGTTTGAACGGCGCCGTTCTTGATACACTGCGCGGCTACGGGCGCTTAAAGGAGACGCCGCTGCCAGAACCAGGTTTCCTGGAGGAGCCATTGGTAGAAGAGCCTGAGGAAACAAGCGAGTTATGGGAAGTTATTCAAAGCTTACTTCTCCACCCTCGCGAGAAGCGCCTGGGGTACCTGCTCTTTTACTGCAGCCTGAAGCCCAGAGATATTGTTCGTTACTGTTCTCAAGAGTTTAGCGATGTGCGGGAAATATACGCCCTTCGTCGCAATATTATGGAGCGTCTCATGCGCAACGCGGATCAAATTCGCTGGCGCATGGGAGTCGAAGTCCCGAACCTCTAGCGCGAGGTTTGACATAGTTATATATAAAAAAATACAATTACCTCATCTCATGGCTGCTGACCGTAGGTAGAAGCGCTAGCTTCGTTGGACGGATGGCTTTCAGACAGACGCGCCAGCGTCGTTGCAGCTATGAATCACGATATGGAAAGCAAAGCCCGACATTTGTTTGAAATGATACTTTGAAGTGATACAAAGAGGAGACTCATAAGTATGGCAGAGAATATAGTTTCACAGGATGGAGATCAGATTGAACTTGTAGCAAAGAGCGGGGGAGCAGCGGTTACGTACCATATAAGCAACGTACAAAGGACTGAATATCCATGTTCAGATTGTGAATCCTCGATTGTTGTGCTCGAGGGAGGCGTAGACGAATACCTGCAAGGACCAAAAGCGCATAACGTCTACTTCTACGCAATGATACGTTCTTGCCCATCGAATCATCTCTCGCTTGGCTTACCTGATCACATTGGCGGTCCCAGGGTTCCTGTTGTAAGCCCGCAGCTTCTGGACTTTGGCACCCTTACCCGAGGAAGCAAGAAAACGGTGCAAACCGTAGTTGCGAACACGAATACGAGTTTGTCAATGAATTGGCACGCGGACGTGGGAGGGGCAACCTGGTTGTCGTTGGATATAAACCATGGAACGATCCAGCCTGGTCACCACCAGCTAGTCAATGTGACGGCTCATACCAGCACGCTCTCGCCAGGTAGTCATACCGCTATACTGACGATAAGTTCTAACACGGGTACTACAACTTCACAGGTCTCTGTAGTTGTGAATTGACTCACAATATATAAACGGGCGTCAAACTGCACGAGGAGTGCTTCGATTTGAAGCGCTCCTCCTTTTTGTTTTCTCTTGTACATCACAATCCCCTCGGGTATACTGTGTTGCGATGAGAGAAATGAATCAAGGGAGACAGACATGCCCGATCGGGCCAGCAATCGCGTAGGACAGCAACTGGGCAATTATCGCATACTTCGTCTTTTGGGACGGGGAGGCTTTGCCGAAGT
>DMFQ01000185.1:0-517 GCA_003450555.1 Ktedonobacter sp. | reverse complement strand
GCCTGATGGTGGAGGCACAGACACTTGTTCGCCTGACCCATCCCCATATCGTGCGCGTGCTCGATTTCGCGGTTGAAAATGGCATTGCCTTCATAGTGATGGAGTATGCTCCTAAAGGAACGCTACGCAGACGCCATCCTCAAGGGTCGCGCTTGCCTCCTGAAACCATTCTTCCTTATGTACAGCAAGTGGCTTCCGCTTTACAGTATGCCCACGATCGGCGCTTGATTCACCGTGACGTCAAACCGGAGAACATGCTACTTGACGCTCAAGACCAGATTCTGCTCTCTGACTTCGGCCTGGCAATGCTCAACCCACAGACCGTTGACAACAGCACGCATAAGATGACTGCTTCCTTTGTAGGCACCACGTCCTACCTGTCACCTGAACAGCTGCAGGGGAAGCCACAGCCAATGAGCGATCAATACGCTCTTGGTGTCGTAGTCTACGAGTGGCTCTGCGGCAAGCGACCGTTCAGTGGTTCTCCTATCGAAATTGCGATGCAGCAGATCTCGGT
>DMFQ01000073.1:6667-7787 GCA_003450555.1 Ktedonobacter sp. | reverse complement strand
TGGGGCTTGCCCCCACCCTGTGAATTATTAGGGTGCGGCTTGCCTCCACCCTGCAATTCGCGCGTAAGTTCCAAGCAAAAGCCCAGGAGTCTTGTTAACTCCTGGGCTTTTGCTGTCCTACTGCTTAGGAGGCGCGAAGGGTGTGGATTTCTTTATAGACCTGTCATTCCCAGTTCCACTAGGGCTGACACGTCCACTCTCTCCAACTATATCCGTCGCGTACAAAGATCTGATGAGCTGCTACAATATTTGTAAAGGCATTATAGGGCGATTGGCCTGCTTCTGAGGTCCCGGCCCATGTACCTGGCATTATTTGGAAAACGCCCGCAGCGCCCGATGGATTGTAAGCACCGGGGTTCAGACCGGACTCGCACCTCGCAACGTTGATAGCTGCTGAACCATAACCACCAAACACCTGGTAGATCATAGCTGCAACACTACCGTTAGCGACTGGCGCAGGCAGTGGAGCAACATATGTTGTCACACTCTTCTGCGTTACCTTCTGTGGCGCAACGTATGTTGTCGCACTTTTTTGCGTTACCTGTCCTTGCGCTGAAACAGTGTTGTTTGCTCCATGAACCGGAATACAAACAATCTGATTCACATAGATCAGGTTGGGATTGACAATATGGTTGTAGGATGCCAGCCCTGACCAGCTTTTGCCATAACGATATCCAATCCCACTGAGGGTGTCACCTGCCACCACTCTGTAGGAGTAGTCACTCCTTGAGCAGGTAGCCCATGCATGCGCACTAGCTCCGGGCACATTCACAAAGAATGTTGTGACCATGAGGAGCAGTCCAAGCGCGATACCAATACTAAACTTTCCTACGAGACTTCCCTTAACGAAATGTTGTAAGCACATACGCATGTGCTGATATGTTTGCATTTTTCCTCTTTCTAGAGATAAGTTGCAAACCTCCGCAAGCAGTTTAGTTCCTCACATGTATCCTTACAAACACACAGACACGCGCTTTCGGCGCTCATCTTAATGGGGAACATGCATATGATACCATGCATACATTGAAATGCAATGACACGTCTTGAAACATAGCCAAAATTACCTATAGGTAATTTCAACAATTCGTTTCTGATAAAATCTCAATTTGACATTCTATTT
>DMFQ01000073.1:4370-6528 GCA_003450555.1 Ktedonobacter sp. | reverse complement strand
TTAGAACGCTGTCTCCTGCTCAGCGCTATTGGCGAAAGCATGACGGGCCATTTCTAGTACTGATTGATAGCTTCCTTCCATCTTGCCATGTTCGAGCAGAAAGAGAGCCAGGAACAGCCAGCAGATCGCATTTGGGACGGTGAGATAATCTTTGGAGGCAAAGCGTGCGGCTGCGTGACTCATCTTCTGATAGAGATCGTTGTTGGTCAATAGATCATACAAATGCAGGGCAACCTGGCTGGTGTCTCCCACCTCCACCAGGAATCCGCTCACGCCATCCCGAATTTGGAGCGGAATACCACCCGTTCTATAAGCAATAACAGGTTTGCCTTTCATAAGCGCTTCCGTCACCTTCACCTCGAACCCTTCCTTCAGAGAAAGTTGCAGCGCTACAGTACATCTTCTCAGCAGTGAATTGAGCAGTTGATCCATGTGAGGAAGTCGCACGACTTTCACGTCATTTGCAATATCTGCATACTCCTCTGATCTTAGTAAATCCATGATCAAATTATAAACAGGAAGCCCATCAGGATCATCAATCGATGAATTCCCTGCCACCACCAGTTGCGGGAAGGAATCTTCCTTGCCTTTGAACATGTCTCGCAATTTCCGATAGGACTCAAGTACATCAGGAATCCCTTTGGAAGGATCAAAGCGTGCAATTTGCACGATATAGGGGCGGTTTACATCCAGCGATATTTCTTTCTCGTCAAACAGTAGTTGATTAAAAAAATTCAGATATTCTGCCATTTGATCTTCGGTGAGTGGTTTGTTGAGTCCATCGAGCGGATCAGTCGTTGCGGGCATCAGGACGATTTTCTCCGCCGGAATGTCATCCGGTATAAACTCTCTCATAGGATGGCTGATATAGCAATCAGCATCCTTTATGTTCTCCCAGATAAAACTCCAGGTAGTATGTTGGGGCGTATGCGGTTGATTTGCCAGGTCGGCGACGATTTGGATATGCGATCTGTAGATAATTTTGGCTTGCGGATTGGCCTGTCTGATATACGGAATGAGTCCTGAAGGTTGTGGATCATCGATGACGATCACATCAGCCTGTTCAAAAACGGGGGTAAATTTTTCCGCATTCTCTTTCATCCATGCATTGTAGATGTCCTTGTCCTCTTCAGTCAGGACGACACTTTCGTCCGCAACGTCTTGCAGGACATTGTGAAATTTTGTTTTGGTCACATCAAAGACTTCTTTTCTTGGATGCAAGATATACCAATGAGCATCAACGTGAAGGAGCTTGAAGAGACGGATCAGGGCATGACGCATGAGAGCGACGCCCCCGCCCTGGGCGGTCGAATTAAAAAATACTAGCTTCTTGCCTGCAAACTGCCGAACGAGCGTGACAAGGAGGGAAAAATCTTCTTGAGGAGTAAACTGTTGATAGTCTGCCAGCATGGCAAGTGCAACCGTTTCTACCTCGTAGTCGGCAGTCAGTTTTGGGCCTACAACTCTGTCTTCCATGGTTTACCTCCAGAATAAATTGCTTTCCAGATGACTCGCATCAGGCAGAACCAGCACCTGAATCTCCGCAAAGCGAGCAACGTTCGTGACCATCGAATCTAGCATCCATCAGCGTCTGATGCTGATGGAGTGTGACTACTCATTATAAAGAGTTCCTCCTGCTTGTCAACTGCTATAGAAAAAATACTAGCCTCTTGCTTGGCAACTTTCCTTAAATATTATCAACATTTCCGTTCTTCTGTCCGTCAAATGTAAATAGAGCCATACCTGCATAGCGATAAGAGTTTGGCTGTATTGGTATTTGTCTATTTGAACAAATTTACTTTTTGTAAAATCAGAACGATTTACGTCTATATAGTAGAGGGATAGGAGAAGACGAATCGCACATCGTTTGTGCCACCATTTCAAGCGTTCACAATATACGTTCGTTTTAGGACCACCGTCGCTATTCGCGATATCTCATAGGATGTCAGGAGAAAGACTCTCCCTTCACATCCAACACTTGATTGTACTGTCAACGAAGCCAGGAACAACCAGAGGAGTGTGTAACGAATGACCGAGGGCAAACCAGGCAGTCATTGGCCAGGAGCGGACGATAGAGTAGTAGTCGAAGAAATGTTAAGAGACTCTCAATCAGGACAATGGTATGAGTGCAATGAGTTTGTAAAGAAGCTTGTCCAGG
>DMFQ01000073.1:0-4190 GCA_003450555.1 Ktedonobacter sp. | reverse complement strand
AGAACCTCGCTTTTCGGTATTGTCCGTAGCAGTATTATTGATGCCTATCGAAAATTCAAACGGGTAGGGCAGTTTATAGCTCTTCCAGGTGATCCTCACGGCGATGTTGAGCAACAAGGTGACGCGTCTACAGTGCATAGGCCAGGTACAGTAGAAGATGAATGTATCATACATGATGAGTTAGACAAAGCAATGGTCGCACTGCATGAATATCTGTCTACTCATGCCAATTCGTTACGTAACGGACGAATATTGGATATGGTTATGTTTGAAGGCCGTTCACTCGAGGAGGCAGCGAAAGCTGTTGGATGTTCTGCCCCGGTTGCCGGCTATGTTGTGCGCTCAGCTCAGAGTTATGTGCGTGTAAAATTGGGACATCATAGGTAAACATCCCTTTCTGCATTATGTACTAAAGTGAGAGACGATATACCCGCACGAACTGGCACTGCGCTTAAGATGCCAGTAGAAATTACGCTTGTGCGCTGCTATAGACAAGTGTCAATCGGTCTTTTCAGGCTCTTTGAGGAAGGCCAATGTTTCCACCAATGTGGATGCGCAACTCGGACATTTGCTTATATGTTCCACGAGTATGGGAAAACGCTTATCGGCCTTCTCTCTCCCTAAAGCTACAATTGCCTCGGCATATGCCCCTATATGTTCGTAATCTTGTGCCTCTATTTCATGATGTATCCTTACAAATCGCTTGAGCAAGTCGCGTACTGGTACTTCCGACTCGCCATACAATCTGTCGTACTCTTGCTCCGCGGAAAGCAATACTATGAGAGCTATTCTGCAATAAGAACATTCTGTAAAATGCGCAATCAGTTGCTCCTGTTGAGAAAGATCAGGTTGCCATTCACCTACTACTAAATGAAGCAACTTATCTACAATATGTGGTGGTACAAGAAGGTCAGGAAAGACTTTGTCTATGACGATTGCTTTTCTTTCTTTCATTTCAGGTAGTTACCCCCTCGTTTTAGTTTCAAACGTGCTCACTTGTCACGAGAACGATCACTTTTTCTATCAAGCCATGCTCAAAAAATACCCCTGGATCTGTTTATATTCCGACGACTACAACGTCGAAACATGTATATGTGTTTGTTCACAAAAAATACACAATGTTTCAGACGTTTCTCAAAGGATTCCATAAGAATCTTGCTCCTGCCTTTCTTAATAGAGCTTGACGCTAAACTACATGAGGAGATGATATCATAGGGATATCACGTGTATATCAGTTTTATTCAACTGCAATTGATGCTTGACCGATAGCACAAACATGTTTCTGGTTCACATAGCGTACCTTTGGAAGAAAAGTTAAGCTATATCAGGAAGTCTAAGATGAGCGCCGAAGATGCATCTGCTACCAAAAAGAATCTCAGGCCAACTATTTCTCGTCTGAAACGGGAAAGAGAACAGCGAGGCTGGACACAAAGCGAGTTGGCCGAACGTATCGGTACCACCCAGGTAAACATTAGCCGTTGGGAAAAGAGCGTTACCGTTCCCGGCCCATATTATCGTCAAAGGCTGGGAGAACTCTTTGAAAAAAGCATTCAGGAATTGGGTTTCATCCCTCAAATCAACGAGGAACGCAATGAGGAGATATCTCCCATTTCCGATACCGACGCTCATACATCTACCCCGCCTATCCCCTCTAATCCTCCTCTACCCATCTGGAATGTACCACACCGCCGCAATCCGTTTTTTACAGGCCGTGAAGAAATTCTAGTTCATCTACACGATGCACTTAGAAGCAATCAAACTGCAGCCTTGACCCAGGCTCAGGCAATCAGCGGCCTAGGGGGCATAGGTAAAACGCAGATCGCGGTCGAATATGCCTATCGCTATCGCGACAACTACCAGGCCATCTTCTGGATGAATGCTTCCTCCCATGATGCTCTCAGCGCAGACTTCGTCATACTGGCTGCTTTGCTAGATTTACCTGAACAGCACGAGCAGGACCAGGATATCGTAGTGCGAGCGGTAAAGCGCTGGCTGACCACTCAGTCTCACTGGCTGCTCATTCTGGATAACGTTGATAACCTGGAGATGATGATTGACTTTTTGCCGGTGAATGGTACCGGAGATGTGCTGCTTACCACGCGGCTGCAAGCATTGGGAACATCCGCTCAAAGTATTGAAGTTGAAAAAATGGGCCTGGATGAGGGCGTGAAGTTTCTCTTGCGTCGTACCAAGGTACTTGTACCGGGCGCATCTCCTAATCAAGCAATGGAAGAGCATAGGGCACAACAGGCACAGGCAACTGAGATCGTTATTGCACTTGATGGTTTGCCGCTCGCGCTTGACCAGGCTGGTGCATACATTGAAGAGACACGCTGTGGCTTGTCTCAATACCTCAATCTCTACGGCACGCGTCGCAAGGAACTGCTCATGCGGCGCGGAAGGTTTCCGATTGACCATCCCGATTCCGTTGCTGCCACCTGGTCGCTTTCTTTTCAGCAAGTGGAACAAGCAAGTCAAGCTGCTGCTGATTTACTGCGTCTGCTTGCTTTTCTCGATCCAGAAGCTATCCCTGAAGAAATAATTACCCTTGGTGCAGCAGAACTTGGTCCGGCGCTAGGAGCGGCAGCGAGCGATCCCTTACAGGTTGATTCAATCATTGAGTTATTGCTGCGCTACTCCCTTATTCGACGCACTCCCGAAGTGAAGTCCTTCAGTATCCATCGCCTGGTGCAAGCCGTCCTCAAAGATGGCATGGAAAGAGACATGCAGCGTGTATGGGCCGAACGCGCCACCCGAGCTGTGAATCGTGCTTTCCCCGACGTTGAACTGCAAACCTGGGAGCAGATGCCAGCGCTGCCTCCCACATGCACAGGTGTGTGCAGCATCGAGTGAAGAGTACGAGTTGGCCTCTCCTGAGGCCGCCCGCTTGTTCAATGAAGCGGCCTCCTACCTCATAGCACATGCCAGGTACCAACAGGCAGAGTCATTGTTACTCAAAGCTCTAGCGGTTCGTCGAAAAGTATTAGAAGCCAGGCATCTTGATAAGGCTCGTACGCTGAACGACCTGGGAGAGGTCTATCGTAAACAGGGCAAATACCAGGAGGCAGAGTTTCTGCTACAGGAAGCGTTGACGATTCGTCAGCAGGCACTTGGGGAGGTGCATCCTGATGTGGCTCAAACACTCCATAACCTGGCAAATTTATATCGCACACAAGGAGCCTATGCGAAAGCAGAGCCATTTTATTTACAAGCTCTGCATATTCGAGAGACAACATCAGGCATTGACTCCCCTCTGGTAGCCCAGAGCTATTTCGGTTTAGCGAGACTGTACTATTCCCAAGAGAAGTATCAAAAGGCCGAAAAGCTTTGCGAGCAGGCCTTACGCATTCAGGAACAGCACTCGGGGAATAGCCTTCCTGTAATTGCTTCAACACTCACCATATTGGCAAAGATTTATCAGGGACAGAGTAAACTCGATCAGGCTGAGGAAATGAATTTGCGTGCGTTAACGATTCGAGAGAGCACTTCGGGTGAGAACCATCCACAAGCTGCAACCATCACTAACAATTTAGTCGAAATTTACCATACTCAAGGGAAATATCTTGAAGCCAAGCCGCTGATTACAAAAGCGCTCAAAATTCATGAGCAATCACTTGGTTCAAAGCATCCCTATATGGCGTACAGCCTCAGTAACCAGGCCGANAATTTCTTCTTGCAGGGCGNTCACTTTCAAGCAGAGTCTTACGACAAGAAGGCGCTGACTATTCGCGAGCAAAACCTGGGTTTTAACCATCCACATACCGCCTCTACTTATTATCATCTCGCGAGGCTCTATGTTGCTTTAGAGAGGTATGAAGAAGCCGAGTCGCTCTACCGTAAAACACTATCTATCCGTGAGCAAGCTTTCGGGCTCGAACATCCTGTTGTTGTCAGCACGCTAGAAAAGTACTCTACCCTCCTAAGAAAGCTGGAAAGAGAGCGCGAGGCATGCGAACTCGAAGCACGTATCCAGGCAATCAAAGCAAAGCATGCTGCTCTTGAAAGTCCATAAGCTCTCGAGAGTAGATATTCCCAGCAATGGTTGCCTTGCCTTCTGGTTAATAGTGCTATATTTTTATGAAAATTGTAAGCATAGTGTGAGAATTGCGTATGGATAAAATCGTCATTATTGGATCTCCCGGCGCAGGCAAAAAAACTCTCGCTAAAGATTTAGGTTCTTTGCTCAAGAT
>DMFQ01000098.1 GCA_003450555.1 Ktedonobacter sp. | reverse complement strand
AAGAGCGAATAATCGCGCCTGGCGCGATTATTCGCTCTTTTCTTGTTGTCCAGAGAAAAGGCCAAAAACAATATGATATAATTATCTTTAAGTAGTGTAACATATTCAGGTGTATTCCCGACTACATCCTCAACTCAGTGAATTGTATCGATAGAAGGAGCCTTGCATGGCTGATCACTTCGGGATACCCCAACTTAAAGAGTATCTGGCGAAAATGGGTTTACGTCTCGCTAATGTTGATCTAGAACAAGAGATCATCGAACTGGCATTTCATGGTAACCATGGACAGTGGCGCATGATCATAGGTATTCAACAGAGTGGAGAAGTACGAAAGTTAATGCTCATTGCTCCTCATATTGCCGCTGTGACAAAAAAGAAGCGCTTGGAATGTCTTGAAGCATTGATGGCGGTTAATTATCGTATTGCAATGGGGAAATTCGGTCTTGATCTGGATGACGGCGAAGTAAGGTTAGAAGAGGCGATCCCATTAGCCGATGACTCAGTTACCTTTGAGCAGTTCCAGCTCGCTTTGGGAGCAATGATGCAGACAGTGGCAATGTATCATAGCTTGCTACCGCGTATCGTCTACGGGGACCTCTCGGTACTCGACGCGCTCAATGTTTGTGAGCAGGAATTTCTCCAGGAGATCAATGAGATTGAGCAAAAGGATATGACTACTGATGCAACTATGCTTGAACAACCGACTGAACCTGAAGGCCCCACCGAATTGAATGTGAACGACGTGCTGGCAGAGATCACACGCATGTTAGAAGAGCATACAGAGTAGTTCGTTCAAACAAACGATTTTCCTCTACCACTTATACTGCTGTTCCAGCCGGTACCATCAATTAAAGCTTTTTTTGGGTGGGTATAAAGTGTCCATTCTGTTGCGCACGTGCATGAATATCTGCCTCTTCCACCTGCTCTTCTTGCTTGTCTTCTTCACCTATAAACGACACTGATCCTTCTTCTATACGGTGAGCAGGGGTAGTAGAATCTAACTTTTCCCATCTATTAAGGGATGTAACATCCAGCTTTTTGCGACGAATGAGTCTCGTTCTCATTTCAAAGACAGCCCATATCAGAATAAGAGCTGCAACGATAAATACGACGTATCTCAGTACTGTTGGATCCATACTAAAACGCCCTTCTCATAGAAAAAAGACTTGTTGGTTTTTTCATTGTAGCGACTAGGAGGTGAGGCGTCAAGTCGAATTCTACCTACCCGCCCAGCGGTCGGGAGAGGGAGAGAGAGGAAACACCCGACCGCCTAAAAGAGGAAAGATAGGAGGAAGTAGAGGGGATAAGGGAGAGCTTATTTAGTTTTAGAACATTTGTACTAACACGATGTATATTACCATGAGATCAGGGGAAAGTCAAGGGGTTTTTAGAACGTATATTCTATAAATATCGGTGAAGGGAGAGCCAAAGCGCTGAGATGTTCGCTTTGACTCTCCCTTCGAACATGGTACAATGTGCCACGGAGTCATTCCCCAAACGGATTCATCTGAGACGAGGATTCCAACTCACCACAAGCATTTAAGTATAGAAAGTGAAATAGAAAGCATGGCAGATGTTCAACCTCTACGTGGAATACGGTATAGAAGTGAAACTGTTGGCGACCTGGCAGAAGTTGTGACACCACCTTATGACGTGATTTCTCAGGAAGCGCAGGCGCGCTACTATACCCGCAATTCCTATAATTTCATTCGGCTGGAATTTGGACAGGAGCAAGCAACAGATACCACGCTGAATAACCGCTACACCCGCGCTGCTACTACCTTTGCCGAGTGGCGCTTAAAGGGAGTCCTGCAACAAGCAGCCTCTCCTTGCTATTATCTCTACCAACAACTATTTTCATACAATGGTCAGAACTACACTCGTACCAGTCTGCTAGCACGGGTTCGACTGGAACCATGGAGCGCAAAAGTGGTGCTTCCCCACGAATACACGATGACGAAACCGAAAGATGACCGCCTGCACCTGTTACAAGCCTGCGCTGCCAATTTTAGTCCGCTGATGAGTATGTATGAAGACCCACAGGGAAGGATGCGGCGCTTGCTGAGTGCTTATGCTGCCAATGCCGAGGTGCAGATGCGTGATGAGATGAACGAGGAACATCGTTTGCAACCAATTACTGATCCCCAACAGACTGCTCTTATCCAGGACTTCTTTACTGAGCGTCAGTTGTATATCGCAGACGGGCATCACCGCTACGAAACGGCTTTGAACTATCGTGAAGAGATACGACAACAGCGGCATATTGACGATAATGACGCGGTAAACTATGTTCTGATGTCATTGATAGATGTAGACGATCCCGGTCTACTGGTATTGCCGACACATCGTTTGCTTTCGAGGCTGAGTGCTGCAGCGCTGAGTTCGCTCAGCAGCCAGCAAATGGAGCAATATTTCATTGTACGACAGTTAGATCCAACCGCGACAAGCGATGCGATGCTGGCGGAGTTAGCCCGGGTCGGCGCGGAGCAACCGTCACTTGTAGTGTGCAACCGCGAACATAACTGGCTGCTGTCTCCCAATGAGCAGGGAAAGAGACGTATGCGCGAGAGCGGACATTCGGCGGCATGGAATGAGCTGGATGTAGCCGTGGCACATACCCTTCTATTAGAGACATTGCTCGGCATAAAAGCGGAAGAAGTAACATCAGGAACATATATCAAGTATACACGCGACGCGGAGCAGGCGCGAGAGGCCGTACAAAAGGGGGAGGCTCAAGTGGCTCTCTTGCTGAATGCAACGAAGGTAAGGCAGATTTGCGAGGTAGCGCAGGCAGATGATCGCATGCCTCAGAAGTCCACTTATTTTTACCCAAAGCTGATCAGCGGGCTGGTCATGAATCCCCTCTGGTAAGGAGTTGTGCATGATTATCATCGTCGGGGCGGGGCTAGCAGGATTGACTTGCGCCAAAGAGCTTATAGAGGCCGGACAGCAAGTGCTTATGTTAGAAGGATCGGATGGTATAGGGGGGCGAGTACGCACCGATGGTACTGAGGAGGGGTATCGCCTTGATCGTGGGTTCCAGGTCTTGTTTAGCGCCTATCCTGCTGTGAAGCATCACCTCAGGTTAAACGATCTCAAGCCGCGCTTTTTTGATCCAGGGGCAATTCTGGTCAAAAATGGCAAACGCTACGAAATTGCCGACCCGTTACGCGAACCAGGCCACGTGATGACGAGTTTACTCAATCCATTGATACCGCTCTCCGATAAACTGAGGGTGTTGAAGCTCACCCGCCAGATCACAAGCATGTCCATCGCCGATATTTTCTCTGGCGTGAGCCAACCAGAAAGACATGATGAATCTAGCAAGCTAGCCCTTAATTATTTCTCTGGAAAAAGGTCTATCGGCATAGTTTCAAGCCTGGCTGCCTCAAGAGCCTCGGCAATGGCGCGAAACGGCCCTTGTTCGATGGAGAGACGCATCATTGTCCGCACAAATGGCTGCTCTTGCGCCGGTATACTCGAATCTGGATGGAGAGCGGCTGCGGCTGCCCGCACAAGCTTCATATCTTCTACTCTATCGACAAATTGAAAGAGCGCACCCTGACGCAACAGGCGAACCTCATACAGGGCACGCCATTTAGTATCTACTAACTCGCCGATCGCTTCACTCACGAGTGTTTCCATGTCCAACTCTGCTTTCTGTTTTTTGTGTGAACTTTTTCGCTTCCGGCTCCGCGCACCAAAGGGAGACAAGTCCAATAAATCTCGGCTCGACCAGTATCGATCAATATAAGGCTGGACGCTATCAACAGGATCATACATCCATGAAACGAATTCTGGCATTTGGTAGATCTGATCCCCACGTTGTGCAAGCTGGACGACCTCAGGGCTGAGTTCCCAGGGTTCCAGCCTCGTCGAGACGGCAGGAGCATCCTTCCCTGATGTTTCTTCTCCTTCGATAAAGGGACGCCAGATGGCATAAGCGATAGGAATTTTGCGACGGGTACGCTTACTGATGGCATGTGCCTCGGCAATCAAGGCACGGCCAAACTCCAGGGGAACGCGAAAACTGCCAAATCCTTGATCGTCCATACTACTCACTAGCTCAAGCCAATGATCCGGATCCATTTCGTCAGTGCCATAGCAATCTTTGATACCCCATTGATCTTGATAGAGAACGTTGACACCTTTCAGCAAACCATCGCTCCGCCGCCACGAGAGCATAATCATCTGTGAACCTACACCGTCTAGATGGCTCACCCGTGCTTCATGGAATTGTAACTGTTGCTGGCGTGCTGCTGCCAGGGCGGCATCCTCAGTACCGGGTGCCGATTGCATAGTCAATTTACCAAGCGCAGTACGCGCGTATTGCTTCACCTGACGATTTGATGAATGGGCAATCAGGTAATTCAAAGCAGGGATCGTTTGATGTGAAGCTATCTCGCCAAGTTGCTCCAGCGCATCAATGACTGCCAGGACTATTTTACTAGTCTGATTTTCCAGTAAAGGAATGAGCAGGCTGGCTGCGCGCGGGTCGTGGCTATTGCCCAACCAGTTGATAAAGCTAAGCCGCCTCTCAAGCGGCATCGAGAGGATATCTTCCAGGATAGATTCCACACCCATTTCGCTCTGCCCAATGACTTCAAGCAGGCGCATCTGCATCTGTTGCATAGCAGCCTCAGGATCATTGAGGTATTCAATGAGACCGTCATCAGCCATATCCGAATCCATCTCTTTTAAGACGGGAGCAAGGGTGAGTTTCGCCATATCGCTTACTGTAGGGTCGGCGACCAGGTCTTCCAACTCTTCCAGATCAAAGTCGGTCGCCAATTCAGATAAAATCAGGACTGCGGCCGCGTGAGCCGCTGCATCATGAGTGCGCAGTAAATGGAGCACTTTGTCGCGTGCACCATCAGTCCATTCTTCGTCCAGCCGGTCAAAATAATGCGATAACGTATCGGGGTCAATGTTGTCGCGGCGACTAATGGCAAGTAGTATGCTATCGACGCTATCTTGCGGTGGTCTTTTGCGTCCTCGTGGCATACAATTTCTCCTTAAATACAAAATAGTAGTGTAAGCTGTCTCTCTTTAAGCGTGGCTAACGAAACGCATTGTACCACTATGCCGGTCAGAAGTCGATATCAAAGAAAAAATGGGTCTCCTTTCGGAGGCCCATAGTATAAGGATATACCTTTATTGTTGCTGTCCTGCCATAGCATTATGTGTTGGTGACACGCGCCAGCTTATTGGCAAATTCCTCATCAAACCAGATACGATTATGACTATCAACTATCAAACCATCGTGTGGATGGCTGTATGATGTAGGAGTGCTATTCGTTGTAAAGCTGCCTTTCCCACTATCGGGAAAAGAACCAAAAGTACATTGTAACGAATCGTCGAACCAGACCAACCCATTACTATCAACAGCAATGCCGGAAGTGTGGGAAGTATTGCTATTACAACCGACTACCTTAGGATAGGAATATTCAGTCACCCCGTTATTTGTTCCAGGCAGCGCCTGTGCAATCTTCAATTCGCCGATCTCCCCCACAAAGCCTTCCGTCCACCAGATATTTCCATTCGGATCTACAGTAATCAAATGGGGTGTCAATCCACCATCAAAGCTATTGCGGATTTTATACTCCAGCAATTGATTTTGAACAGTATACTCGGCGATCAAGGCAACCGATGAATTGTTTTCTGTGAACCAGACATTGCCGGAGTGATCAATGGTAATGCCATACGGTTCGCTATTGGCGGATGGAGTTGAGATCTCGCTAAAGCTATGCTTAACAGGGTCGAAACGGCCAATTTTGTTGGTATAGTG
>DMFQ01000229.1:1147-3591 GCA_003450555.1 Ktedonobacter sp. | reverse complement strand
TCCCTTTCTCTACGTAGCCAGGGAGGTGTCCAACCTTCCCCCTCACCGCCTTGATATTCATAAGCAAATCGTTTACCAAACATCGTAATATGTTCCTTTCTTTTTCAATAACGATATATCGTTATCCTATGTTTATTATAACGATATATCGTTAATAAGTCAAGAGTTTGTAGTGGCAATTTTTGAAACCGTCCACATTGCTGTTTATGGGGAGAAGAGTACTATGCGTTCTTGCGCAGGGAGAAGTCCAGTGATAGACTATTGCTATGAAAAAAGCAATTTCCTAATACCTATGAGGTACTATGCTGTCAGAGGAAACATACCTGATTTCCCTCTACTTTTCACATTACATCTCTGACAACAAAATAGAATAGTATAGTATAGTTGTAGTAATTTAAGAGGATGTCCATTGTGAACGACACATCTGAAATCAGTCACAGGAGAAACATCGTGCCAGGACCTCATCGCGATGGAAGTAGAGTAGTAGAACGCCGTGTTGTTACTATTGGCGGAGGGACTGGAACATTTTCTTTTCTTTCACATATGAAGAAGTACTCGTTCAATATTAGTGCTATCGTGACTATGTCAGATAGCGGTGGTAGTTCGCGCAGACTCATGGATGAATTCCGCCGACAAGTGCCGCTTGGGGATCTACGCCAGTCACTGGTAGCATTAGCCCGCAATGGCGCCCTCTGGCGTGAAGTGTTTATGCACCGCTTCGAACAGTCAGAAGAAATGGATGGAGCAGAGCAGCAGCGGGGTGTGAGCGGTCATAGTCTGGGCAATTTGATCTTGAAGGGGCTGCAAGATATAAACAATGGAGACCTTCTGCTTGCCATAGAGGATGCCCAGGAACTGCTGAATACAAGAGGGCGAGTACTACCGGTTACGCTTGCACAAACGTCTCTTTGCGCAGACCTGGAAGATGGCACGACGATTTGCGGCGAAACCAACATTGATACCAGGGGAAACGACAATCCCAACGATCTCTCACCCATCAAACAACTTCGCCTGGTTCCCCCTGATGCTGCTGGTTGTGCTCAATCTATACGAGCTATACGACGCGCGGATACCATCATCATCGGCCCAGGTGATCTCTACACCAGTCTCTTACCCAATTTGCTCGTACATGATATTGCCAGGGCGGTACGGGAGTCTGACGCGGAAAAGGTGTATATTTGTAACATGATGACCAAGCACGGGGAAACTGATGGATACAAAGCATCGGATTTCGTCAATGAAATTCATCGCTATTTAGGTGGCCGCGTAGATAGAGTCATTGTCAACAACGGCACCCTCATTCCAGATGTTTTAAAGACATATGCTGAGCAAAGAAGCGAACCTGTCATACCTGACCGCGCTCAGTTGACGCGCCTTGCTCCCACTGTGACAATTGAACATCTCAACCTGGAAGATGACCGCTTAGCGCGTCACGACCCGGAACGCTTAGTGCGAGCCATCTTTCCAGCCGATGAACTGTAGCTAAAAGCCACGCATTGCCTCGCTTGCTATTGCGAAGTGACGTGTCATATGCGACTGTTTGTTAGTGTAAACCACGCGCGATACCCTCGAATTCCTCACGAGGGAATGCTCTCATTGTCTGAGTACGTACGCTTCCTTGCGCTATTGTACCAAGAATGAGACGAGCAGCGGTCTGGTCATCAGGTGCTTCAGTAATGATGATGTAATCATACTGCCCCATTACCAGGTAGAACCCAATCAGTTTTCCTCCAACTTCTTTTGCTGCAGTGTCAAATGCATGCAAACGTTCAGGAGCATTTTTGACTTCCTTGATACCTTGTTCAGTGAGATTGACCAGGCTAATATAGGTTGGCATGGGTCTGTGTTCCTCCCACTCAAGTGGCTAAGTACCCCAAAGGGTATCTCTAAACCTCGTCTAAAAGATGGAGCATGTAGAGGGTAACTACGTGCATTGTACACCCTACAATTTTTTGCTACAAGCTCAACAATTAATGCGAAGACACTATCTGCTTGATCTCTTTCCGACCCATCAGACCTTGCTCTGTTATGATTCCAGCAATTAAGCGGGATACTGTGCGATCAAAATAAAAGTTGCGCGTGGTAACGCCATCAATGGGTTGATCTATGACCTCTTCGGCCTCCTTTTCCTCCAGTTGCTTAAGATCACCAGACCAGGTGCGAGGGGACATTTTCAATGTTTCACAGAGCACAAACATAGGAACTCTGTGCCCGCGCGCTGCCCATGCTACTAAAGCAGTACCTGCTTTATTGATCACATCGCCATTTGCCAGGACGGTATCTGCTCCAACGACGAAAGCCTGGCATTGTGGCAGAAAAATATCAGCCTGAGCATCGGTTATCAATGTGACTGCCAATCCGCCTCGCTTGACTAGCAACTGCGCCATGTTTCTCCCTTCATAGCGAGGGCGACCCTCTAAAACGATGACACGCTCAATTTGCCC
>DMFQ01000229.1:0-1037 GCA_003450555.1 Ktedonobacter sp. | reverse complement strand
GCGGGGTGTGACTGTTCCAATTTCCGTGCCGCTCTATGCAAACGCTGCATCGACTCATCAGAAGAGGAAGCTGTCTCAGTGGCAAGATCGTATAGAATTGAGATGGCTTCGCGCACAATCCAATGCGAACCATGATCACGATCATTACATACTGTCAACAGACGCTGTTCCAGGCTCTCCATAGTACGAACTCCCTGCTTATAACTATTGGCTTCTGTCATGAACCGCCAATTGGCCCTTGTATGGCCTCTTTCGATTGGATACACTATATTGGTATGAGCCAATCAGGAGGAAGACATGCGACAACACACATCTCATCATGAGCCACTGCCACTTTTTACGGCATCCATTTGCTCACTCATCCAGCTTGATCGCAGTAGCGATAACCCATTATATCAACAGATTTGCGATAAGATTCGTGAAGCCATTCTTTCTGGACAACTCGCGGAAGGCACACGATTACCCACGGAACGAGCACTGGCGAGTGCGTTGGGAGTAAACCGCACGACGGTCATGAACGCTTACAATGAACTGGCTAGTGATGGACTGGTCGAAGGGCATGTCGGTCGCGGTACGCTTGTGAAGCGTAATCAATTCAACTACCTGGATGATGATTACGATGCTGATGGGCCATCCTGGCTCTTCGGGCTCCCTACTTCAGAACGTGAAATTCTTGGTCCTGATGCGCGACTGCTGAGCGAACTGGCATCGGCATCTATAGGGGATGACGTTATCTCACTCGCAGCCGGTACGCCCGCTGCAGACGTGCTGCCTGCCGAAATGCTCAACACGATCTTTGCTGATAGTCTCGTTCGTTCACGACAGAACGCACTAGGCTATTGTCCCGTTGAGGGTTTGCTAAGTCTACGCCGAGGTATTGCTGCACGGATGCGTAAACATGGTGTGGCGGTGGACGCGCAAAATATCCTGATACTCTCAGGTTCAACACAAGGAATAGGTCTGGTTGGTCGCTTTATGCTCAATCCGGGAGACGAAGTTGTCGTCGAGGTACCTACATACCTGGGGGCAATCCAAAC
>DMFQ01000419.1:1454-6317 GCA_003450555.1 Ktedonobacter sp. | reverse complement strand
TGCAGGATTTTGCAATCGCTTTTGAACGCGCCTGTCAAGACGCTGGATACTCGGTTTCGACCGTTTCTACCTCAACAGGAGGCGAAAAATCCCAGTACGCTATAAAACCAGAGCCTATGTGGAAAGTGCCGACGACCTTTACGCCGTTGATTGGGCGCGAACAGGACGTAGTCACTCTATGTGAGCTACTGAAGCGTCCGGAAGTTCGCCTGGTGACGCTGCTGGGCACTGGTGGGATTGGGAAAACGCGCCTGAGCTTTCAGGTTGCTAAGGAGATGCGTACACACTTCGTCGATGGTGTCTGTGTTGTTGCCCTGGCGCCCGTAACTGAACCCGACCTGGTGGTTCCCACTATCGCGCAAGAGCTAGGCATCCAGGAGGTAGGTGGTCAATCTATCATTGAACCCGTGAAGGTCGCGCTGCGAGAGAAGCACTTGCTCCTCTTCCTGGATAACTTTGAGCAGGTTGTGGCAGCCGCTCCGTTGATAGAGGAGATACTGGCGGCCTGTCCTCGTGTGAAAATGGTGGTGACGAGCCGCGTGGTGCTGCACCTCAGAGCAGAATATGAGTTCCCTGTGCCGCCGCTGGGACTGCCCAACCTCAATCAGTTGCCAGAGAACGAGGCGCTGACCGAGTATACCTCGGTCGCGCTCTTTGTGCAGCGCGCCAGGGCCGTCCTACCCACATTCCAGTTGACAGAGGCCAATGCGCATACTGTCGCGGAGATATGCGTGCGCCTGGATGGGTTGCCGCTGGCGCTTGAACTGGCTGCCGCGCGCATCAAGCTGCTACCGCCCCAGGCCTTACTCGCGCGCCTCACTCAGCCGCTACAGATACTCACCGGCGGCGCGCGCACGCTGCCACCACGCCAGCAAACATTGCGCAACGCGCTCAAGTGGAGCTACGACCTGTTAGAGCCGGAAGAACAACAGCTCTTCCGGCGGCTCACGGTCTTCGTCGGCGGCTGGACACTGGAGGCCGTGGAAGAAGTAGGCAAGCTCATCGATTCAGCGGAGCATAGTAATCTTTCTACCCTTGACGGTGTAGCTTCTCTGCTTGATAAAAGTCTGCTGTTACAGATCGAGCCGGAGGGGGAGGAACCTCGCCTCATCATGCTGACGACTATTCGCGAGTATGGGCAGGAGTGTCTGAGAGACAACGGAGAAACTGAGATTACGCAACGTGCCCACGCGCACTATTATGTAGCACTTGTCGAGGAGGCTGAGCCACACCTTAAGGGAAAGCAGCAAATTCAGTGGTTGACGCGCTTAGAGATCGACCAGGAGAATCTGCGCGCCGCGCTGGCATGGCTCATCGAACACATGGAGACAGAGTTGGCCTTGCGCTTCTGCGCGGCACTCTGGCACTTCTGGTACCTGCGCGGTTATTGGAGCGAAGGACGGCGCTGGTTGGAAGCAGCACTGGGCCAGCCACAAAAGACTGCTCCTACCCTTGCGCGAGCAAGGGCGCTTTGTGGCGCCGGGAACCTGGCCTACTACCAGGTTGACGACGCTGCAGTGCGCCCCTTGCTGGAAGAGAGCGTGGCACTCTGTCGCTCTCTAGGTGAGAGAAGGGAACTCGCCAGCGCCCTGGGCGCGTTAGGCGTGTTGATGCAGGATCTGGGAGATTTTGAGGCCGCGCGACCGCTATTGGAGGAGAGTGAGACACTCTCAAGAACGCTGGGGAGTAAGTGGGAGCTTTCCTACTTGCTGCGCAAGTTGGGACAACAAGCACTACAAGAACGCGCTCCCAAACGAGCGAAAACGCTGGCTATGGAGGCTCTCACACTCGCGCAAGAACTGGGTGATAATTCTCTCATCGCTACCACATTCGCTACCCTGACGAATATTGCAGCATTGGAGGATGACCTTGCGCAGGCAATTGCTTATAACTCGCAATGCCTGACGCTTGCACGAGAGTTGGGCAACAAGTATCTCATAGCGATAGCGCTACAGAACCTGGGCTACTTCGCGGCGCTGCAAGGCGATTTATCGCAAGCGGCAAGCGCCCAGGAGGGCCTGACGATCATGCGGGAGTTGGGCGAAAAGGCCTTTATCGCTATTGCGTTGCACAGTGTTGGATACGTCACGACACTGCGAGGCAATCTTATAAAAGCCAGTGCATTGTTTCATGAAGGCTTGAGCCTCTCTCAGGAAATCAAGAACGAAGCTGAGATTGGCTGGCATCTCTTTGGGCTGGCCTTAGTGGCTGTAGCTGAGGGTCGGTACTGGCGGGCTGCACACATGCTCAGCGCGGTAGAAGGACGGCTAGACATCAACGCGGATATGCTCAACGTCGAACGCGCTGACTACCAACGGGCCGAGCAAAATGTGCGCACGCAACTAGGTGAAAAGGCTTTTGAGGAGGCACGGGTCAGTGGGCGTACCATGGCGCCAGAACAACTTTTAACCCTTGAGGAGCAGGCTAGCGTTCACAAGAGAGAAGCGGAGGTAAACCATGCGCCCGCTCCCGTCTACCCTGATGGGTTGACCGCGCGCGAGGTGGAAGTGCTGCGGCTGCTGGCGCAGGGCTGGACCGATTTGCAAATTGCCGAGCAACTGGTGATCAGCCCGCGCACCGTCAGCACGCACCTAACCTCCATCTACCGGAAGATTCAGGTTACTACGAGGAGTGCAGCCACACGCTATGCGCTGGAGAAGAAGCTGGTGTGAGCCAGACGCCACACCACCTCTAGGATGACCGCAAGGCTCATCCTTTCTGCTACCTCGTCAACTCCTCAAAACGATCGATATCCCCTCTTACAATATTCAGGCTTGCCCGCCAGAAGTCAGCCGAGCGGATATCGATGCCGAATTGTGCTGCTAGCGTCGCGGCATCCGCCAGGCCCGTCGAAGACAACAGATCATCATATCCCTGCTTGAACTTCTCGGGGTCCTGTTGATATTGCGCGTACAGGCCAAGACCAAAGAGCAGGCCGAACATGTAGGGATAGTTGTAGAACGAGGATTCTGTACTGTAATAGTGGGGCTTCATGGCCCACATGTACGGGTGTAATAAGGACTCATCCAACCCGTCACCATATGTCTCGCGCTGCGCCTCCAGCATCACATTATTGAGTTCATCAATGGATAATTCACGCTGTTGGCGAGCCTCAAAGACGCGCTGCTCAAAGAGAAAACGGCTGGTGATATCGACCACCACCTGGCAAGAGCCTTGTAGTGACGCCTCCAGGATCATGATCTGTTCCTGCTTATCGGCCTTGCGCAATGTCGCCTCGCGAATAATGGTTTCGCAGAAGATACTCGCCGTCTCCGCCAGAGTCATTGGCGTATCTTGTTGCAGCATCGTACGGTGCGCCAGGTTGAGGTTGTGATAGCCATGGCCCAACTCGTGTGCGAGGGTACTCACACCGCCATAAGAGGGTTTATAGTTGGCAAAGACGCGTGACTCATCCTTACGCAGCGGCGTGCAATAGGCCCCATCAACTTTTCCCGCGCGTGGCTCGGCATCGATCCATTGTTCGCGAAAGGCCCGCGCCGCAAAACCTGAGAGCCTGGATGAATAGGTGCCGAATTGCTCAACGATAAACCTGGCAGCTTCATCGTATTCCCATATTTTATCGCTCTTACCCACCGGCGCGAACAGATCGTACCATGCGAGGCGAGATAGACCCAGCGCGCGCGCTTTGGCATGGAGGTAGCGCCGGAAATCCGGGAAAGACTCACGGGCGGCCGTCAGCATGGCATCAAGCGTTGCGCGATCGATATTGCTATTGAACAAAGATGCCTCGAGTGGAGATTGCCAGCCGCGTTTCCTCGCCAGTACATTGACCTCGCCCTTGATACTATTGAGTGCTGCTGCCAGGGGGACCGCCGCCTCTTTCCAGCCAGCTAGTTCGGCTTCATAGGCGCTTCTGCGCACATCGCGGTCGGCCTCATCAGCCATGTTGCGGACTACACTCATAGGGAGTTCCTGGATCTGACCATCTACTTTCACCGGCACGCGCAACTGCGATGTTACATCACTATGCAGCTTGCTCCATGCCGTGCCGCTGCTGACATTCAGTTCGGAAGCCAGCGCTTCTTCGGCAGGGGTCATCAAGTGTGCGGCGCGCAATTTTGCTTTTCTTAGCATATAAGCATGTTCGCGCGCAACAGTCGAGCGGTCAATCAACGCATCTACATCCAGCGAACCAATCCAGGCTGTGAGGCGCGTGCCAAGTTGTTTTAGCGTCACCAGGGACTTTTGTAGCTCACTCATTTTAGCTTGCGCAAGGCTATCATGCGTATTCGTAGTGATAAAGCACATGATATACGTGCTCAAAGTCGAGGTAGCTTCCAGCACCGCGTTAAAGCGCTCAATGATGATCTCAAAAGTCTTTATCGTTTCACCGCTTAGCTGAGCAGTCATTTGCCCCTCGATGTGGCGCGTATCGAAGAGATGAGCAAGTTCATCTATATCCTGCACAACGCTTGAGTAGCCTCGCGCAAATTCCTGCGATTCCATACTGGGGTAGACGACGGTCATATCCCAGTGAGGCAACGTGCTGACAATATCCATACAACCATACTCCTTTGTACATCTGTATACCCCCTGTCCCGATTCGTTCGCAGGAACATGACAAATACACTTGATCTCGTTGCCGGCGGAATCTTCAACGTACTGACCTGGCGCGTGAGGTCAGGCTACTTCTCTCAGTTCAGCAGGCTCAAAATGTCTATTCAAGCAATAAGACAATAACATGCTGTGAGCCAGGCGTGGAAGGCAATTTCTCCTTAGGGGGTAGTATCGCACAGAGTTGGGGTAATGGCAAATTCCCTGCTCGTAACCTGTAGGAGCGCCATTGATTGCCGCGCCCGGGGACCGGATCGATCGGGCAGGCGGGCGCCAATCAATGGCGCC
>DMFQ01000419.1:0-1411 GCA_003450555.1 Ktedonobacter sp. | reverse complement strand
TGGAATTAGTTGGAGTAGGTGCAATCAATGGCGCCCCTACAGCTATGAGCGACAAATAAACTCGACCTCGTTCCCATCGGGATCATCGATGTACATGGTCCGACTAGCGAGGACAGGATGTTTGCCGTCTCGCGGTTCATACCCAGCAGCGACAAATGCCGCGTGTTGGGTATCGAATGCTTCTTCTGGAAGTTCCAGAGCCAGGTGGTGAAGCTGGTAACCTGAAGGTGCAGCTTTCACCATTTCTGTTTTGGGCACCAGCACGATCATCTGCGGAATACCGGCGTTGCCTTCGCCCACCTTAAGAAAAACGTTAGGAAGTGTCGATGGCGAAATGACTTCCAATCCCAGCAAGTCGCGATAGAATTGCAGCGACCGCTCTTTGTCAGTTGCCCAGAGCACAATCTCAGAGATACCTACGACATATTTCATGACAGCATATCCTCCAAAACCCGCGCGATGCGAATGTCAAAATGGCGCCATTTCATTGTACATCATTTTGCTTGTGCTTCTTCACCGTTGATAGCGGAAGCATACACCTCAAGCAGTTTTGGCACCGTTTCATAGATTGCGAGTTCTGAGGGTGCAATCCAGCGCATCTCATTGGCTTCCCAATCTATGCGAAGCGCTTCTGGCGCAAATACCTCGAAGAGAAAAGGATGAATATAAAAATGCCGCTTCAACGAGGGGTCAAGGTGTTCTACAATTGCCCCACGCTTGAGCATGCGTACCTGTTCGCGCTGTAGACCGGTCTCTTCGCGAATTTCAGTGAAGGCCTGTTCATCGGGAGTGACTCCAACCTCTAAAAAACCACTGATACCTGCCCATTGACCATGATAGCTGCCGACGCGCTGGCTTCGTTGCACAATCAAGATACGAGATCCAGCAGCGTCGTAGCGCGTCAGAAAACATGTGACTACATGTGTCGGGCGTAATGATGGCTGAGTAGTATCGCTATGTTGTGTGTTCATTCCTTAAAACTTCCTTTTCCTGCTTTTGCTGCCGGTGCTCACATTCCTGACCGTGCAGTTTCTTACCGATCATTGTATAATTTAAACTACATTTTTCCTTACCTGTGGAAGTTTTGCATTTTATATAGTTGAGGCAAACAAAAACACAGCCTCTCTGCCTTCTGCTTGACAGCAATGATGACAATCGGTATAGTAGGCTTGGCTGATAGTACGCTTCTACACGCCTACGAGTAAGGACAGGTCATTACAATGGAATGGCTGTCTCTATCTTGTTTGCGTGTCCAGGATACATTCATTTCATTCATTCTCTTTTATGTAATAGCTTAAACATATCAGGCGGAACTTGTTTACCCCAGCAACTACGTTGCCTCTGGGTGGGAGATCATTTTTGCATCATCTCTTTACAACTTCGCCTGTGGGCGACCAGGTTGTTGAAGTAC
>DMFQ01000318.1:2354-3714 GCA_003450555.1 Ktedonobacter sp. | reverse complement strand
AAAAGGACGCAACTACAAGCTTCTTTCTTTCAAGGCTTCAAAGAATCAGCGCGTGAAAGATAACAGGTATTCCCTCACTAAGACTTGCCTTTCAGGTAACTATTGAGCAGTTCAGACACCTCGGGAAGCATAGTGTGACGCAAACTGTACATCTTTTCGTTGGACTGGGCCCGTACTAAACCAGCAGTGCGCAAAGTGCCGAGATGATGGTGCATCGTCGTTTTGGCAACGCCAAACTCATCGGCAATTTCCTGTAAAGAATAGCTCCGTGTCATCAACATTTTTAGGATGCGCAGCCGCCGTTCGTCCGCTAGAGCCTTAAAAAGCCTTACCAGGCGTACGGGTGGTGTATTGCTATCCTCGGTAACACTCTCATCGGCGACAGGGTAGCAGAAAATCTTCATGTCCTGGTATTCGCAGGGTTCATTCCATGGCCGCAAAACATAGCTGGGAATGAGCAAGACCTTGCGCAATCCTGGTTCAGGAACATATTCCAAACCATTAGTTGCTGTCTCAATCAAGCGTTCAGCCGACATGTTCGGTTTCATTGCCCGTTTGGCTTCGAGATCGCGCTCAAGTATTGGTAACACTTGCGGCTCCAGGTCACGGAAGACTTGCTCATACCAACCTTGCAGAATGTCCTTCACAATCACTTTGGTCTTCTCCACGTCAACAGAAAAGAGATTGTGAAGAAATTCCTGCCAGTCATGATCATCCGGTGACGATGTTTTTAGCACCTGTCGCTGCGCTTCTGCATTGCCCTCAGCTGCCTGGACTATGACATCTAAAGGCGTGGAGCGGCGCACGCTGCGCTGGTAGTAGCCCAACAGATGCAGGCGCAACTCGAGCGGCTCGATCTCCTCAAAATGCGCCAAAAATGCTGGCACGTCCCTCGGTGGATCACTGTCATAAACAAGACCAATCAGACGGTGCCAGACATGATTACAATTCGAGCGAAACAACGCCGTAGCCTGAAGCAGATCAGGGTCCGCCTTTGCGCGTACAGTATCAAACCACTCGTTGTCCAACTCATATTCATAGCCCTCGTGCTCGTTAAAGACAATTAAAGACAGCAAGAATTCGTATGCCAGGCCATATTCGATTTCTACAGTGGGAGGCTGCCCTCCCATTGGGGAGCGTACGTTCATACATTAGCCTCGAAACGCTAGTCCGGTAAGTTTCGTATGTTCGACATTTTTCGTATATAGCTATTATAGTCGAATGGAACCACATTGTCAAGGATTTCAAGCGCCTATTGTAGGGCAGAGGGCTAATCCCAATCTGTCTCAATCTCACGCGTCAGCAGGTCAGAGGCGCGCAGGGCAGGGGCGCGCAGGGCAGGGGCGCGCAGGGCAGGGGC
>DMFQ01000318.1:0-2304 GCA_003450555.1 Ktedonobacter sp. | reverse complement strand
CAGGGCAGGGGCAAGCCCAGCCCCTACATTTCATCCAGCTGCGGAGTTAAAATGTAGGGGCTGGGCTTGTCCCTGCCCTGGTCATGAAGAAGTGCTGCCCTGGTCATGAAGAAATGAAGAGCCCTACCCTACCATATTGTTTAACAAACGGGTATAATTAGGGGAAATAAAAAAATGATAAACACAACCATACTTCAAACCCCATCGTTAGCAAAAAGGGAGAGCATAAACAGTGTCACGAAAAAACAAATCTCCAATGGATTCCGACAATACCCCAATCCACTTTAATGGTCAGCAAGATGATCAAAATTTTCGCCGCTACGAAAGCGATGACCTGAACTTACATCCTATTGATCAAATGGCGCTTCCCGCGACGAATACAACCTTTGAACACGAAGACGGGCATCACGAAGCTGGCAAACGCGACGTTGAACTCTATATTCGCACCTACAACACCCTTCTGCGCAGTTCAGGCGAAATAAGCCTGAAAGCTCTGGTGCAGGCACATTATAATATCGAATCGAGCCTGCATCCTGAAGCGCGTTCACCGTATCCCGATATGTCTGCGCTCATCTATAGCGTTCTGCGGCTCCCCGCCTCGATTATCCATTGTCACCTGGTTTTGCTGGGGCAATCGGAAGAGGTATTCCAGCAACAGGGATTCCATGTCGATGGTTGGGAGGCTGTTACGGCCTCGGCCAGGCGTCGTAAGTGGTTCTACGATGGCAAAGAGACGCTGGCCGTCTACGTCGCCAGCGTGAGCGATACCGATGATATCGTGCCCATCCTGGTTGCCTTCCAGATCGAATGGGACAAGATGTACTACTTGCTCAGAGCGGATGCTACCACGATGCAGTTGCTGGAGACGCGTATGGACCGCACCTCTCCGGTCTTCGCAGAGATCACCAAAGTGCTACGCGAGCGACTACATATTCAACCGGATGATTGGCGCAGACTCGAATTGATCTGGGGTGATCGCCTATGGGAAAATTTGCGCATGATTGGCAGGAGCCGCAAGAGCTTCTTGCTGCGCATGCTTGGTGGTTCACATGTTGGCTACGTGCGCTCCACCCGCAAATGGTGGGCGCCCGTTGAACGCCTACTCACCGATACCCTGGGAATACAGGATAAGCCGGTCTACGTCGTTTCCAGCAATACACATAGCTTCGTCAACCTGATGTCTGGCTGTGTTCTGAGACGCCAGGATGAATTGACCCAATTCGCGTTGAGCGGTCAGGATCCCTACCTCGCTGACGAATGCCGCAAGCTCCAACAGGGAACGGTTCCCGGTAACTGGCAAAACTTCATGTACTTTGCCGCTCGCGAGTGGTTGCGCACACCTGACGGGAAAGAGTTCGCACGCAACCGCGTACGCGAAGAGCAAGAACGCGGCATCTGGCACGTGGGAGCGCGCCACGGCCTGGAGATTGACGCTCAGGTATTTGATCTCACTAAGCTGCGCCACATGGAGATCGATCCGCGCTGCCGCATGCCAGGGATGGACAACCTGGCAAATAGCGAGGCTATTATTCTCAATATTGATTATCCCCTTGGTATGGCTGCCTATAGAATGCTGCGTGAAATCATGGAGAATGTGACGCAGATACGTGGTATCTATATCCTGGGGAAGGCTGCCACCTTGAACGGCAGTATCGGCGATGTGATGATCTCCAATGTTGTGCTTGACGAGCATAGCCAGAACACCTATTGGTTGGATAATTGCTTTATCGCGCAAAATGTTCAGCCCTACCTGATCTACGGCTCTGTGCTGGACAATCAAAAGGCTGTTTCGGCAAAGGGGACCTATCTGCAAAATCGGCAGTACCTGGATTTCTATTACCGTGCGAACTACACGGTCGTCGAGATGGAGAGCGGGCCATATCTGAACTCCGTCTACGAAGATCAGTACCTGACGCGCTACCCCACGGGAGAGAATATTAATTTTGCCCGTCTGCCCTATGAATTGGGTCTCCTGCACTATGCCTCGGATACTCCATATACACGTGGCAAGAACCTTGGAGCAGGCAGCCTGTCGTACTTTGGCATGGACTCGACCTACGCTTGTGCTGTGGCCATTCTACGCCACATCTTCACGAACGAGATCCGCGTGGTGAAAGAGCAGACAGAAAGTGCCAGTATTATAGAAGCTGAGCAAAAAGAGGAGACAAAAGTGCCGTAGGGGCGCCCAATAGGCGTCAAGTAAAGGAGCGAAGCTCCACCGTAGGGACGCGCTACATCGGGTCCCTACGCTCTTCCACATCCCTTTAGCTTGATGCCTATTGGGTAGGGGCAAGCCCTACCCGT
>DMFQ01000268.1:4940-5095 GCA_003450555.1 Ktedonobacter sp. | reverse complement strand
GTCAACCACCGTTGGCTTAAACCGCTTTTAGCGATACTGCCATCAATCCAATAGCTAAACTCTATTGGTCGCCGTCGGCGTTCACCATCGATAGTATTCGGTTGCAGCTTCACAGTGTCCGCTTCAATACGATCGACACGGAACTCTAAAAAAGA
>DMFQ01000268.1:4265-4687 GCA_003450555.1 Ktedonobacter sp. | reverse complement strand
AATAAGGATCAATTTGTGCATGAGGAATCTTCCGCCTTTGCAGTGACGCATACTCAAACTGTATCTGCTGACGGCGCGAGATAGCCATCACAATGACCTCAATGGTGGCGCGATGAGGAAGATAGTCAGTTACAGTATCCAGGTTGAAGTAGACAAACGGCTTCTTTACCCATCTGTCAAAGTCCTTCTTCTGCTCCTCAGGCAGTGTTGTTGCCAGCCGTTCGATCAGTACCAAAATATCCTCGGCAAAAGGATTGCGTGGAGGTTGTGCTGGTAGGGGATGTGTTGCGTCAATCTGAGTGTATTTCGTAGGGTCTGCAAAAAGCGTATGCAGCAGAACCAGAGCATCAAGTTCATCCTTATTGAAAAGAAATGTACCGCCCGGACCGCTGCCCTTTACCAGGCTATACCGTGTGATATTC
>DMFQ01000268.1:3739-4150 GCA_003450555.1 Ktedonobacter sp. | reverse complement strand
CAAGAACTGGAGATCGCGCCGCAACATTTTCCCGACGCGCTGAGAAGGAGCTTTTACTCGAGGGTCATCGCCGTCAGTGACCTTATAGTAATCCTTCAACCGCTCAAAGATATCATCTTGTGTGCAATCGCTGCCTGTGAGCAAATGCAATAAGCGAAAGATTCTCTCTGTCGTTCCGTATGTCGGTCCATCAGTACTGCTCTTAAGCTTGAATGAGGTCTCTGATGTGTCAGTCTCATCAAACTCGTTGAGAGCTTGAACTCTGCGAGCGGAGTCAGCGCTAGTCTGCTTCCTCTTCATCCAGGTACTTACTTCTCCAAATTACTATACTTCTAAAATCACTGCTCTTCACCAGCGAACCAAGTATAGCATGGATGAGATACTTCTAATGCCCACGGGATGCGCAACGAG
>DMFQ01000268.1:1671-3626 GCA_003450555.1 Ktedonobacter sp. | reverse complement strand
GCCCACGGGATGCGCAACGAGAAGTACATTCGGCTGAAGTGGCTCGCGAACGTTCTTCGTTGCTGTCGTGCTTTTCGCGATTACAGAGCCGTTCTACGAAATCGCTAGCAAGGAAGCGAGAGAACCGAACGCCCTTGTGAAGGCGTTTCGTACACGAGAGTTATCTTTCTACAATCTCGTTGCGCAACCCGTGGGTAGTGGATAATTAGCGGATTTGTGCGTTATCTATGTAAGCACTTGTTGGTAATAAGCGTGAAGAGTGAGCAGGTTTTAAGGCGACGAGCGAGCAATCAGCGCGAAGCATGAGCAGAAGGGATTCATCGCCTGAGAGCATGGCGCCAGAAGCGGTTCACGGCCCTCAACGGTTGTACATTCATAAGCGGTCAGCCCTTGATAATAGTATTGCGATATGCTATTATAAATATAACAGAGAGCAATATTCCCAAGGACAGGTCATGAAGGGACGAGCAGGGGAATGATGCTCTGAGGAAGGGGAGAGCCGCACTCCAAGCTGAAAATGGGACACTTCCGGTTGGGATGCGACTCTCCCCCATCAAGGTTCCTACAGACGAGAAGTTGTAAATGGTGTCCTTCGAAAGGAACAGGGGTAGAAGATGCTTCGATTCAGAAACTATTGGATCTACAGTGCTGGCCTCGCCATCGCCTGGGCGGTTGTTCTCATACTCGCACGGACGATCGGGGACAGCGAGCGCGCGCAGACCACCCTGTTGGTCTTTTTCGGCTTCTGTATCGGCTGGGTGTCGACGACGATTGCCCGATACGTCTATCCGCCGCCAAAGCGTTGGGGGTTGAACCGCCGCCAGGTGTGACATCCTCAATCGACCCTCCATGCGGGCCTCTCGCCGACGACACGCAGCGAGCGGCCAGGGCTACCAACGTTGATTTTCTTGAGCAAGGCGTGGCCGAAGGGTAGTTTGCCACTCCTGTCGGATCGGAAGCCTACCCTTGCCGCGAGAACTGCCCTGCAAAGTGCAGAGAAAAGCGCCTTGTAATCGGCTTCTAGTCACTCTTTCTGGCAATACTTTTCTGGCAACACAGCAAAGGAAGTGGCACTGGCTTCACGCATGTGAGCTTCCCAGAACCATTCCATGGCAACTCTTCCCAAAGCAGCCAATTTACAGGATATGGATGGATGAAGCGAGATGGGGAGTGGTTTTCCCAGGCATTTCCATGCCGGTGCTCATGCTTCGCGCCGATTGCTCACTCTTCACCTTATTTACCACTTGTGTGTAAATCATTTTGCTTCGTGGGTGTGTAAAAGCAATGTAACTACACATGCCACAAAGCTCGGATAAGGAAACACCATTGTCGGGCGTGATTCGTGCGAGATAGTATCTTTTTTTGCGATTTTCGACTTTCGTGAGCGTCCAATCAGTTAAAAAGGAGGCGAGCATGGCAACATTTGTGCTGGTGCATGGGGGATGGCATGGGGGCTGGTGCTGGCAGAAGGTCATCCCCTTCTTAGAAGCTGCTGGCCATGAGGTGTATGCACCCACCCTCACTGGCCTGGCTGAGCGTGCATCCGAGCTTTCACCCGATGTCGGATTAGATACCCATATCCAGGATATCGTCGGCTTGCTTCAGGAAAAGAATCTGCATGGGGTCATCCTGGTGGGTCACAGTTATGGCGGGATGGTCATCACCGGCGTGGTTGACCAGGCACCGGAGCGCATTGCTCACCTGGTCTATCTGGATACCTTCGTGCCCCGTGATGGCGAATCGATGGCCGATGTCTCGCCGATGGTGGCCATGGTTATCGGTCTGCTCCGCAGACAAGCACAGGCCCACGGGGATGGCTGGCGCATCGATTCTCGCGGCACCTACGGAGTGACGACAGAGCCAGATCGCAGTTGGGTGCTCTCGAAGGTGACGCCACAACCCCTGAAGACGTTGGAGCAACCTCTTCATCTGAAGAATCCAGCCATCGTGTCAGC
>DMFQ01000268.1:0-1568 GCA_003450555.1 Ktedonobacter sp. | reverse complement strand
GCGGGATGGCGTCTGCGGCAGCTACCAACGGGCCACGATGCCATGATCACTATGCCGCGAGAACTGGCCGATTTACTTCTGGAAGTTGTTTGACAAAGGGCTGCTGGGCTTTATCCAGTCTCTGCTCTTGTTGTCCATCTGGTTCGCGAGCGACGGGTATCCAGCTCTACAGGCTAGATGAAACACCCAGATGACACAAGGTCACACCTCTTTCAGCGCCATCCTGCGGTGATAGAATGGGCCTGTGACTGGATAGGAGCAGATGTCCTTAGTCTCATCCTATCACCTCTTCGAGGTCGCACGCGCCAGTTGGGCAAAGCCTGGGCCTTTCAATGGTCACGGCTGGAACCGGATACCAGCGCGACAGCCCACGAAGCTGGACCAGCAATTGCCCACGGCTTTTTCGGATCGCCATCACTTGCGCCGTTCCCCACTTCACCCGTGTACACGGATGGTACGCTTGCTCGAAGATGGCTGCCTTGATCTCTTCAAGATCCGTTGATTGCATAGCTGCCTCCTTCTGAGTTGGGAGAAGTCGTTGTGAGAGGAAACAGCCGATCATAGGGAGCAGGCGGATCGAAAAAGGTGTAGAGGTCGGTCAGGATGTCCATCGCGAGCTGGAGAGCACACGTGACATGATAGACAGTCTGAGCATCATCGCTCATGATCAAGGGATACTCAGCGAGCGCTTTTGAGCAGTAGTTGCATCGTTCACCCAGGCTTTTCACGCCTGCCCGACGAAGATGATCGTCGTTCACAATGAGCATGGCTTTTTCCTCTCTCACAATTGTCACCTACACGTGTCGTAGGAAATCTGCAAGAAAGTATACCAGCCTGCCCGACATGCTCATCCGCTCAGACTGCCCGTTTTACCCGCATGCGACGAGTGCAACAATACGTACCCCCCTCATGATCAAGTATCCTAAGGATGAGATGGACAGGAAGTGCTTGTTCAGATACGCGAAAGTTCTACCAAGCAACAAGGAGAAAGAGATGTCTGAGGAACAGGATCAATCCATCGATGAGGTGAGCAAGTTGCTTTTTGACTGCCTGTTCTCTCTGCAACGGACGGTCCTACAAGACTGGCAGAGCCTCAACATGAGCATGGCCCAATTAAAAGTGCTTATCACACTCAGTTTTAAAGGGCCAACAGTCATTAGTAAACTGGCTGAAGCGTTGGACGTCAGTCATCCTACAACCAGTCAACTGGTGGAGCGCCTTGTGCAGGTCGGGTTGGCCGAACGGGTGGAGTCTACTACAGATCGTCGCTTTACGTTGGTACACTTGACTTCCGAAGGTTCGCAACTTGCTCAGCGTCTCTGGCAGGGAAGGATGGCCCATCTTCATAGTCTTGCCCAACTCGATGAACAGGACCTTGCTGCCCTGCGACAGGGGCTACATGCGCTCAAACGTATTACTGCTTCCCTCCCAGACGAGTAGACCCGCAGGAAAGAAGGCATCGCAACGCACCGATGTTGTAACAATAGTACTAACATGCTGACAGTAGGACATTCAGTATCACATTGGCGTTTACATCTTTCGCCCATTCGCACCAACATAAGCAATAG
>DMFQ01000380.1:7292-8767 GCA_003450555.1 Ktedonobacter sp. | reverse complement strand
GTGAATTTTTTGCCTCGCTGATCCAGTTTTGGAGCAATAGTAGTCATTACAGGATATTCTTTCTTTTTTTAAGAGTATATTTAATGTTATCTCTCAATAATTAACGCTTCTATCTTTGCTTATTATGAACTCAACCTGACTCACCGTCAAAGACAGCACGCTACAATTTCACCACTGTCAAACCGAAGATGTCCCCGGCGGCACCAATCTCCTGCAAAGCCCACTCGGGAATGGGGTCATCTACTGAGACGATCATCAGCGCTGTATCAGGCGGCTGCTGTGGATCGCGCTGATGGGGAGTACGTACGATTGGACCGACATCCATATGGCGAATATTGACACCGGCTTTTCCTAATACAGTTCCTACCCGACCAATCATGCCAGGTTTATCGAGGTTGCGGCAGAAGAGGATATAGCCTTCTGGCACGAATTCGGCCCAATAGCGGCCAACGCGGACGATACGTGGCTCGCCATGCATCACCGTTCCGCTAAGCGCCTCCACGTGTTCATCGCCAGAACCTGGCTTTCCCGCGAAGGAGGAAGGATAGCCGTTGGCATTGACCACGCGTAATGTTATCAGATTGGCGAACTCAGCGGGTATGTTGCTTTTCTGCTCGATAATTTCCAGTCCCCACTGTTTCGCCAGCGATGGCGCATTAATCATATTGACGTGGGCATCGGAAATCGATTCCAGTAGTCCTTTGATGAGAGCGGCTTGCAAAGGGCGCAGATCATAGTTAGCAATGTCGCCGCTGCAAGAGAATTCAATCTTATTCAGCGGTCCTGGCTGCAACTGGGTATAAAGGTGTCCCATCTGTTCTACCAAACGCATATACGGTTGTAGCACCTGCAAGGTTTCAGGCAGAATTAATGGCGCATTGACGGCTGAACGTGGGAAGTTCCCGCGCAGCACAGAGATGATCTGTTCGGCGACATCCGTCGCTACACCTATCTGCGCCTCTTCCGTCGACGCGCCAAGGTGTGGTGTGGCTATCACACGTTCATGTGCCAGTAGTTGCTTTAAGACGGTGCTGTCGCGTACAGGTTCCTGGCTAAAGACATCGAGTGCAACGCCAGCCAGGCGGTTTTCATTGAGCGCGTTAAGTAGTGCCTCTTCGTCGATCAACCCTCCACGAGCGCAGTTAATCAGTCGCGCAGCTGGCTTGAGTAGGAGTAGCTCCTGGGTGCTAATCAGTCCTTTTGTACCATTAGGCCCACTGGTCAACGAGGTATGCAGTGTGACAAAATCTGCCTGTTTAAGCACCTCCTCAAAACTCAGCATCGTTACGCCGAGTTTACGTGCCTGTTCCGGTGCTACATAGGGATCAAAGGCTATCACTAGCATTTCCAGTCCCTGTGCGCGTCGTGCGACCTCCGTGCCGACCTTCCCCAGCCCAATGATGCCGAGCACCTTGTTGCGCACCTCGACGCCCAGGAAGCGGCTTTTTTCCCATTTGCCTGCCTTAGTGCTACTA
>DMFQ01000380.1:4071-7157 GCA_003450555.1 Ktedonobacter sp. | reverse complement strand
ACGCCTGCTCGCCCTACGATCTTCAGGTGCGTGGCATCCGCGAGTAATGCTCCCGTCACCTGTGTTTCGCTGCGCACGATTAGCGCATGATACTCTCCAATGATGGCCTTCAACTGGTCGGGCTTTATTCCTGGACGTACATCGATGTGCGCCTCGGGCAGTTCTTCTCTTAGGAGAGTAATACCCTCTTGCGCGATGCGGTCAGTAATAAGTATTTTAATGGTCTCTATTGCCTCGGCGTGCGCCACTGACATGTGCCATTGATCCTCTCTACTGTGCTACTTCTGCTATCCCTTGAAGCCAAACTCATGCAAGCGCTTTTCCACGGCATCCATGGCCTCGACCAGTTCAGCGTGCTGGAAGAAACCGAGATGACCCACACGGAAGATCTTTCCATCCAGGTGTTCCTGTCCTCCGCCCAGCACAATCCTGTCCTGCTCGCGCAGCTTTTTCAGCATGGCTTTTGTATCAACGCCTTCAGGCGTCATTACTGCGGTGACGGTATTCGACGCATAAGCATGATCGGCGAGTAATTGTAGTCCCATCGCTTTCGCTCGAAGACGGACATAGTCACCGATGCGCTGATGCCGTGCGAAAATAGCCTCACGACCCTCGGCCAGCATCATCTCCAGCGCCAGATCCAACGCATAGAAAATTGAGATAGGAGGTGTAGTCGGATGCTGACCAAGCTCAAGCTTTTTACGAGAGCTGGCCCAGTCAAAATAGAAACGAGGTAATCTGGCTGCTTTGCTGGCTTCCCATGCGCGAGGACTGGCGGCAATCATCATCAAGCCTGGAGGGGTCATCCATCCTTTTTGTGAACCGGTGAATACAACATCGACATCCCATGGGTCCATTTCCATGGGTACGCATCCCAGCGAACTGACGGCATCAACAACAATCAGGGTGTCAGGTGCGAGCCTGCGTACAAGTGCCGCCAGGGTCTGCACATCATTCATTACGCCTGTAGAGGTCTCATTGTGCGTCATCAGTACGCCACTGTACGGTTTGAACGTTTTCAGCCGTGCCTCGACGATGTCGGGATCAGCTGCCTGTCCCCATGGAAACTCAATGCGCGAGACCTGTAGCCCATAAGTCTCGGCAATTTTTGCCAGGCGGTTCCCAAATGATCCGATTGTGATGACCACGATATGATCGCCAGCAGAAAAGAGGTTGGCAATAGCTGATTCTTGACCACCTGTACCTGATGCAGGGTATGTCAGTACTGGTGAGGCAGTCTGGAAAAAATACTGCAAGCGAGGTGTCACACGCCGCATGATAGCGGCGAATTCTGGCCCGCGGTGATTAATCATAGGGCGTGCCATCTCTGCCAGTATCACTGGAGGCACGGTTGTAGGGCCGGGGATGCGCAGATTTTGTTGTGGAATAGGGACACGAGCTTCAACTTGAGGAATGGGAATGGATTTTCGTTCTTGAATGGTCATACTTCTTCTCTTTCTCTATCTATGTTGTTATAGGATGCTGTTGTCTCAGTGATTGTGATCGATGTTAGCCAATTGCAAAAAAATAACAGCGGATAACGAAGCTGTTATCCGCTGCGCTGCTTGATAACTCCATTCCAGATTACAGCATTTGGGAGTATGATGTCAAACTGGCTGATCTTTTCTTTTCCTAAAAAAACCCGTTCATTGAACATGCCGACGTTGCCGTCGTATTCATTCGTACTCATTGATCTCTGAAGAAATTAATGGTAGGATTTCCTTNNAAAAGGGGTAAAACATGCGACGCACAAAAATAGTTTGCACTCTGGGACCGGCCAGCAGTGGTGAAGAGCGAATCGAACAGTTGATGCGAGCGGGTATGAACGTTGCTCGCCTCAATTTTTCGCATGGCACTCAGGAAGAGCACGCAGGTGTTATTCAGCGTATTCGAGCTATCTCTTCACGCCTCGGTTGTTCAATAGCGATTTTGCAGGATCTGCAGGGTCCAAAGATACGTACCGGGCAGTTACAGGGTGGACAACCGGTACAGTTAATTGATGGGGCCGAGGTAACGATAACTACGCGGCCAGTAACAGGTGATGCTCATACTATTGCAACAACGTACGAGCCACTACCAAAGGATGTGAAGGCAGGTGATCGGATTCTGCTGGACGATGGCTTGTTAGAACTGCATGTGATTGATTTTGCTGAGACCGAGGTGCGCTGCACGGTAGTGCATGGAGGTCTGTTAAAAGAGCATAAGGGCATTAATTTACCAGGCGTTGCTATCAGTGCGCCAGCTCTTACAGAGAAGGATCGGGACGATCTCAGGTTTGGTGTGAAACATGGCGTCGACTACGTTGCGCTCAGCTTTGTGCGCAAGCCGGAGGATGTACTGGAGGCTAAAGACCTGATTCGGCAGTTCCAAGCCGAGCAAGAAGCTGGTAAGCGTATGCAGATGCAGATGCCCATTCCCTTGATTGCTAAATTAGAGAAGTCAGAGGCAGTTGCCCGGCTTGACGAAATACTTGCTGTGGTAGATGGCGTCATGGTGGCAAGAGGTGACCTGGGCGTTGAAATGGCTCCCGAAAAAGGTACCGATGATTCAAAAGCGCATCATTAGCAAGTGTAATGAGCAGGGCCTACCAGTGATTACAGCTACACAGATGCTGGAGTCGATGATTATAAATCCACGCCCGACACGAGCGGAGGCCAGTGACGTTGCCAACGCGATTCTGGATGGCACAGATGCTATCATGCTTAGTGGCGAAACGGCGGTTGGCGCTTATCCTATCGAGGCTGTCCAGATGATGGTACGTATCGCACTGGAGACAGAAGGGAGTGGCCGCACGGCCCTTCAACCACAATGTAAGCGGCTTAGCCAGTCGCACGCTGTTAGTCACGCGGCTCGCGCCCTATCCGAGGAGGCCAGCGTGCAATCCATTGTAGTCTTTACTCGTTCCGGTGCATCTGCGCACCTGATCTCAAAAGATCGTCCGCGCACACCTATTTTGGCCTACACTCCTTCTGAGCGAGTTTACCATCAGCTTGCACTCTGGTGGGGAATATGGCCTCATCACCTTGAAATGCGAGGAACGACCGAGGAACTGATTGCCGTGGTAGAGCAGCGCCTTCTCGATGATA
>DMFQ01000380.1:3395-3795 GCA_003450555.1 Ktedonobacter sp. | reverse complement strand
AGATAACATTGACAATAGTCGCTCTCCATGCTATCCTATTGGAGCCGTAGTTCAGGGGCGCTGTATGCGCCGCGCTCGAACGTGGTGCTGCAATAAATACAGACCCCAAAGTGGGGAAGAGGTGAGAAAAACAAAGCATGACTGTCAAAATTCGCTTAAAACGTATGGGTATGAAGAAGACGCCCAGCTACCGTGTAGTCGTTGCCGATTCGCGTTTTCCGCGCGACGGTCGCATCATCGAAAATCTGGGTTGGTACAATCCCCTGGTGGAACCCTCCATCATCAAAATTAATGAAGAGAAAACGCTTGGTTGGTTGAAGAATGGCGCACAACCAACTGATTCTGTGGCTCAACTCCTCAGACGCACAGGATTGCTGGCGCGTTTTGAGCAGACGAAAGC
>DMFQ01000380.1:0-3320 GCA_003450555.1 Ktedonobacter sp. | reverse complement strand
CAGTCGCTCGTCGATGAGCCGTCCGCTGTGCAGGTACGCGAAGTGCGCAATGATCGTAATGCTCTGGTATTGGAACTGCGTGTTGCACCAGATGATTTTGGCAAAGTGATTGGTCGACAGGGGAGAGTTGCCAGGGCCATGCGTACATTGTTGCGGGCCGGTGGCGCCCGTGAGGGTCGTCATACCTCATTAGAGATCTTATAGGGGATAGCACCAGTGGCAAAGCCGAATGAAACAGAATGGGCTACTATAGGAAAAGTGGTAGCCCCTTTTGGTGTCCATGGCGAACTTAAAGTTCTTTCGTTGACCGATATCCCCAATCGCTTCGCGGAACTGGAAGTGATCCATCTTGGCCCTGATCGCATTCGTTACCACATCAAAAGTTCCCGCCCCTACAAAGGGGAGATGGTGGTGTTGAAATTAGAAGGTATCGAGGATGCGAACACTGCCGAGACGTTACGCAAACTTGATCTCAGCATTCCACTGAGTCAACTGACCGAATTACCAGCGGATTCTTACTACCAGCATGATTTACTCGGGCTACAAGTGGTGACGATGGATGGACAAGATGTGGGAAAGATTGTCGATATCATAGTGACGGGAAGTAATGATGTGTATGTCATCAAAGGAAAAGCGGATAGGAAAGAGATTTTAATTCCTGCAATCAAAGATGTGATTAAGCAGGTTGACCTTACCCGAAAGATGATGTATATTGAACCTATGGAAGGTTTATTGGACGACGGTGAAATAGATTCCAACAAAGAAGAGGAGGATGAGCAAGCCGCAGGCTCTGGCGGTAGTTGAAGTTGAAATAAATATGACCCATCTCTGTGTTCTCTATAGTGGAACTTAATGAAACCCCGCTACGCTTACACGCGTATAGGTGGTAGATAGGAAGGGGAACCATGAGTAAATCATGGTAATCCGTTACTATAGTAAGTCACAGTATTTCGTAGGGAGGTTATCTCATGGCTGACCGTACCCCAACTTTTGCAGACATATGTAGCGCTTTAGCTGATGGCCAGATTGCTGCCACGATTGAGGATTCGATGTATCAATTAAACGCGTATGAACTGCGTCGTTACCTCAATAAGTTTCGATCTTTGCCTATTATTTCTACCGCAGTTAACCAGGATTCCTCTCCACATTCCGATACACAAAACTGGTCTGTTTCAATCCAGACTTCCGTAGCATAGGCCTGAGTGGCCGTTTTTTTTTAGGTTTTTTGGTGCTGGAGCGGTTGCGCAAAAGACAAACAAGAATTATAATAGAATCAAGAGACTAGAGGCTAAAGGCTAAAGGCTTTTGGGTGAGGAAGTGAACCGCAATAGTTAGGTTTTTAAGCCTGAAGTCAACGCGAAACTACATATGCTAGAGGTGTAGAAGAGATAGTATACCTGGCGCTATAGAAAGGTTGTTCATGGAGCCAATTGATACAGACATGGAAGTGATGGTACGTGAACCACGTCAAGCAACTCCCGGTTCACGTCTGAATGCACTATTATTACTCCCTGTGCTTGGGGTACTGTTGATGCTGTTCTTCATTCTTGCGGCTATCTTCCAATTCGATATCACCGCGTTGGTAGACTCAATAATGGGCCTGATGATGCTGTTCTTTATCGTGTTAGTGGTAATGCTGTTCTGGGCAATGGCAACTCGCACAAATAAAGCATAATTATTTTGAAATAGAGCATAGGCCGGTGGATTACACTCCTCGTATCCGCTGGCCTATGTTATATGTTTCCAACCCTGCGCATCAACTTCAACACCTATGTTTTCTCCCCATACAACCCGCCCTAACAGCTCAGCAGATTCCACCAGTCGAGGACCGGAGCGATTGAGGTACTGGTTGCCATCTATGGCATACACTTGACCTGTCTGTACGGCTTGTAGTGATGACCACAGAGTATGTTGCTGCAACAGCGGGAGATCCATCAGCGTGCGTTCGATGGTAAAACCACAAGGAGAAAGGACCAGGACTGCGGGATTTGCCTGAAGCAGTTCTTCCCAAGTGAGCCAAGGAGAGTGCAAGCCAACTTCACCAAAGATGTTTGCGCCGCCTGCGCACGCTACAAGTTCAGGCGTCCAGTTGCCAGCTCCCATCAAGGGATCGAGCCACTCTAAAACCGCAACGCGTGGTCTGTAAGCGAAGCTAGATGTGATACTATGCAGTTGGTCCATCCTCTTCTTATAGCCATTAACTAGCTGCCTGGCTCGTTCAGGAACTTCCAGAGCCTGTCCTACGCGTAAAACATCCTGCCAAACGTCACTTAGCTGATGGGGGGCTAGTGAGACAACACGAGGTTGTAGTCCGGTCAATTGTTGAACGGCCTGCATGACGTCGCGTTCGCTGACGGCGCAAACTTCGCATTGTGTTTGGGTAAAAATCACATCAGGTCTCAGCGCTTGAAGCTGTTCCACATCAATAGAGTAGATACTGAGAGCTTTGAGCGCAGCATTTTCCGTGATAGATGATGCGCGCGCAAGCTGTTTGATTTGTTCATCGATCTTTGCACTACTGGTATCAATATCGATCTGGACTTTGCTGACAACGGGTAACGAGCGTACCTGGGGAGGAAAATCACACTCGTGAGAGCGTCCCACCAACTGATCCAGGCAGCCCAATTCGTAGATCATCTCAGTCGCACTCGCGAGTAAAGAAATGATTCTCATGCCCAATCCTTTCACTGTGAGTTTGTTCGGTCATCGGTTTTTTCCTGGGAGGCTCGGTTGGTCTAGGAACGCTCGTCTTCGCTTTTAGTGTAGGGCCTGCTGCCGAGGTTGGCTTCTGGTTGACCAAAAAGTTGTCTTTTATCGTGGAACCATCACGCGCAACCGCTCGCTTGCCAGACAAACATGTGCTGGAGTCTGACCTCGTACCTCTCCATCCAGTGTCACATCCTGTGGATCAGTCCCTGTCATGATAGTGATCCCGCGCGCCTGTAGATGGTGAATGCCAGGGATACGACTTAAATCGGCAGGATCGTGATCAATTGAAGGCTCTCCATCATTTGGATGCCATGGTAAAAATTGCTTTTGTGGGTCGAAAAAGTGTGCCAACTGCGTACTGAACACGTTGGGTTCGATCTCTTCTATCACAACAATATCCAGCAATCGGTCGTTCACTTGTGCACCCGGAACGGCTACTTGCCATGCTCCACCAAAAATAGGCGCGTTGATCACGGCAACCTGGAGAGCACGACAGCGAAGCGATGTATGCCCTACACTCTTTGATAATTCTGCCGTGCTTTGGCGCGTGGATTGATTGGCTTCTAGAGGGCAGTGCCAGTTCTTCAAAGTGAATCTCAACATCAAGTGAC
>DMFQ01000393.1:9673-11369 GCA_003450555.1 Ktedonobacter sp. | reverse complement strand
TGAACGTTGGTGGTGGGGGGGGGACTACGACACCAACGGCGAGCCTTAGCCCTACCTCGACACCAGTAGCGCTGACAAAACTACATTGGTGTAATAAGCCATTCATTGTTTTCCGCGATCTGCATGCTCCTATAGTAGTGACACCATTGGGAGGTACTGCGACCGCAACCGTTACATCGGGAAGCACCCCTGGCGCGACCGCCACTGCTACCACCAGTCCGACCCCTACATCGGGAGGACCACCAACCACTATCACCGATTGGTCTCAGATCGAGCCGGCGCTCGGTTTCACCGTCTTTTTACCACGAACCCTGCCAGAGAAGACCTGTCTGGTGAGCGCTTCAGGGACCATGCACGATCCTATCTTTGGTGGCAATTTTATCATAGGGTATCTGCTTCCTGATGGCAGTCCACTGAGTTTATCAGAGGCCCCTATGCGTACAAACAGTCGTGATTTTCAGTGTACTTCGCCTAAAGGCTCGGCGCCACAAAATTCTGCTACACCTGGAATAACACCCAGCCCTACACAGGTACCAATTCTGCTTTGTACGGGTGTCCAGAGCAATACCAATGTCGTTTTTTCGCTGCGGGGGAGTGAGACGACCTTGAAGCAGTTTTTCGATTCGTTGCAGCCGGGTGTTGCATGGGTACCTGTGGCATGAGGATTCGACTCTTGCCACTTACTTCTGATATAATGGCAACAGTTTTTTCATTAGTACGTACACGCAGTGTGACGTACCCTGACAGGGAGGAACTTTTATGATGGGTAGTACATGTCCCTATTGTGGTGCTGATACCCGGCCCGGAGACAATTTTTGCTTGAATTGTGGCAATCGCCTGCTTACAGGGACTCCCTCTTCTCAACAGCAGGCTGAGCCCGCTGTAGGCGAATCCACCCTTCTAGCCCAGGATGGGGAAGCATCATCAGCACAAGATCAGGGTTCTCAACCCGTATCCTCGGGAGCTAACTGGTCCGATGCCGCTCCCACCCTCGCGAGTAGTAACAGTGGTTCGGAACTGCCAACTACTTTTGCGCAACATGACGCACAAAGCGTTGGACAGGCAACTTCCACAGCATCGGCAACTATTGAACGTCCCGCCAAGTTTATCTTGCGCGCCGATAATGGAGACGTTCTCCAGGAATATGTGCTCGAGAAACCTGAAATTTCTATTGGCCGTGCTCCAAACAGTGATATTTTACTCTCGAAAGACAAGCTTACCTCGCGACGGCATGCCACTGTGTCTTATGAGAATGGGAAATATGTCCTACATGACGAGCGCAGCGCTAATGGAACTTTTGTCAATGGACAGCAACTTGAAGAGATGGCAACGTATGATCTACAGGAAGGTGACCATGTAGGGATCGGGGAACACGAGTTGATCTTCCGCGACTTTGGCTCCTCTGCCTCTACATCTGATAATGTCTCAGATATGCCTACTGTGGCAGTACAGTACAATCCCAATCAAGAGTTGACCTATCGTACGCAGGAAGATGAGCATGCGACGTCAGGAACCGGCGACGATTTTAGCACAAAATCTATGGCAAATGGAACTGCGGAGGTTGTACAACCAGCCGCCATCCAAGCGCCTGCGCCAGCCTCAGAAGAAGCGTCGACGCCATCTCTTCCACCTTCTCCCCCGACTGCTTCCATGGCAGCGGCAACAAGCTCTCCTGCTCCTCAATCGTCTGCTGCAC
>DMFQ01000393.1:4573-9541 GCA_003450555.1 Ktedonobacter sp. | reverse complement strand
CAGGATATGCCGGTCACGTTTGATAATCTTACACATATTCCCCAGCCTACTCTGCCGGATATCGCTCCGTTGATGGCTGCCCTGTCAACACTTGATGGACAGGTCATGTCACTACAGGAGCAGCTAAACGTGACGCAGGATGCCGTACGCAACCACGAGGCCGAGGTTGCTCAGACGACGAATCAGTTGCGCACCGGAGTACGTCGCGTTTCCGATCGTATGGATAACACCATCGCCGACGTAGCGCGTAGCCGTGAATCACTCTCATGGACCGAGTTGATCCAACTTATGGAGGACGTTCAGAACAATCCTCGCGATATTGAGTATGTCACAAAACTTGCACGCAAGGCGCGTGAACTGAATAAAGTCTTCCAACTTCACCAAAACGTACTCAACACTCTGGCTGAATGCAATAGTCTTTTGCGCGGCCTGCTTGGGGAGGATAAATAATAGCTAATCTGGCTAACTGGTATTCACTGGAAGTGGACAGAACATCTACAAGGGAAATTACTACTGTGCCGATGTAACGGCATGTGATGTAGTTGCATTCCTTGCAGGTGCTCTGTCCACTTCTTTCGTTCGACTGTAAATGAGAAAGGTTCATGCAAGAACAAACATACGATGCGATCATCATCGGCGCCGGCCTGGGTGGTTTACTCAGCGCCGCGCAGCTATTACAGCGCGGTAAGCGGGTGATAGTGTTGGAGCGACTGCCCCATTGTGGCGGCCGCTTCACCGCGAAAACCTTTCAGGGAGTACAGGTCAGTACGGGAGCCGTACATATGGTGCCCTTTGGTAGTAGCGGCGTTTTGGCCAGCATGTTGAGCCGCTTGCGCATTCCACATCACTTCTTTGATGCTGATGTCTTTGCCTCCTTTCATGTTCATGGCAAACAATATCGCTCACGAGGTCTATTGGCTACATTCAAATTCCTTGGTCCGCGCCAATTCTTCTGGTTCACCCGTGTGGGCTACCTGATGTTTCTTCGTCGCCTTCCCTCGTCGGAGCGTGACCTTCCTTTTGATGCCTGGCTAGCACGTCACATTGATGTCAAGCGCAACAGGGAATTAACAGCCTTCTTCGAGCGTATCACGCGTTTTGCTCTCAGTCTTGAACTGAGCCAGATTACTGCCGCAGAAGCTATTCATACTACCAAGAATATGCTCCGTTATGGCGCCCCGGGTATCGTTCAGGGTGGTTGCGCCGCCTTGACAGGTGAATTGGAGCGGCGCATCCTTGAGCAGGGAGCCGAACTGCGTTTGCGCAATGACGTCATGGAAATTCTCAGCACAGATGATCACGTAACCGGCGTGCGTGTCCGGGACAAGGTAAACGGTGAAGAGACGACGCTTCATGCATCGCTAGTAATCAGTGATATTGGTCCGCGCGCGACTAATGCTCTGTTGAATAACCAGCAGATAACACAGGCCCAGGTTCTCAAGCAGCGAGACGCCGCACCTCTCGTTGACGTGCTGGGAGCTACCTTCGATCGCCCACATGGCGAAAAGGAGACACCAGTTGTGGCTCAGGGACTTAAAGTTCATATTCTGAGTGATGTCCCGTTAATTCCCCATAAAGGCATTATGTATTGCCTGGATACCAGGCGCATTGCCGGAATGGTGCAGCCAACAAACTGTGATCCGCGGCTCGCACCGCCAGGGAAACATCTTTTGATCAGCCATCAGGTGATGCAGAGCGACAATATCGAAGAAGAAAAAGCACTGGCTCTAGCCGACCTACAAATGATGTTTGGCGAAACTTTTGAGAAACATTGCCGTGTTCTCACTATGAGCGCCTATCGAGGTGAATGGCCTGTTAATCGTATTGCGCAGGGAGACGATGTAGCGACAATGACAGCTGTACAGGGCCTCTACCTGGTCGGAGATGCGGTAAAACCAGAGGGCTATCTTATGGTAGAAGGCGTGGCGCAGAGTGTCAATCAATTGCTCGATCTACTCGATGCGATTGAACAGGGAGAGGTGGATGGTCCACTGGGAGCGCCACGTAGTAGTCGCCTGAAAACTAACCAGCGTCCAATGCGCCATGTAACTCCTCCGCCCCCCCGCTACAAATCCCTTCGCTGGCTATGGGAAGCCCCTGGAAACTCTCGCACTTCTTGAAAATAAGGAAAAACTGAAAGCATGAATATAGAAAACAAAAATATTCCCTATTATCTCATAAGAGGCGGCACCCCACTACATGGAGAAGTACAAATCAGCGGAGCCAAAAATGCCGTTACCAAATTGATGATCGCCTCTTTGCTCACAAACGAACCCTGCACCCTCAGCAATGTTCCCTTAATAGGTGACTTCGAGCTAACCATGGCACTCTGTACCTCGCTAGGCTCCAAATTAACATTAGCCGATCACACGCTTTATATAAACACACCTTTTATCAAAAACACGTTTGTAGAAACAAAGGTCGGCGGCCTGAATCGTATGGCGATAATCACGGTTGGGCCTGTGCTCCATCGTTGTGGAGAGGCCGATATACCTATGCCTGGTGGAGACCGCATCGGCTTGCGACCGTTGGACTTCCATATCAATGGCCTGCGCCAAATGGGAGCTGAAGTCGTAGAACGAGATGGGCGCTACCATTTCACCGCGCCCAGGGGCCTTCACGGTGCCACGATCAACCTGCCTTTCCCCAGTGTAATGGCGACCGAGAATTTTCTCATCACCGCCTCGTTGGCAAAAGGTGTCACCATCATCCAGAACGCGGCCCTCGAGCCAGAAATTATCGACCTGATCAAGTTCCTGCAAAAGATGGGTGCGATCATCGAAATCAAGGTCGACCGGCGTATCGTAATCGACGGTGTGGAGAAGTTGCATGCCGCCAGCCACAAGCTCTTGAGCGATCGCAACGAAGCCGTTTCCCTGGCGATTGCAGCATATCTTACCAAAGGCGATCTCTACCTGCGTGGCGCCCAGCAGGATACCCTGCTCACCTTCCTCAATACGCTCTCGAAGATGCACCTGCGCTTTGAGATAGACGACGATGGAATACGCTTCCTCGGTGATGGTCCACCTCCCCCGGCAATAGCCCTGGAGACCGATGTTCATCCCGGCTTTATGACGGATTGGCAGCAACCATTTACGGTTCTTTTGACGCAGGCAGATGGCATGTCGGTTGTTCACGAGACAATCTATGAAGATCGCTTTGGCTACACGCAAGCTCTACAAGAGATGGGGGCCCATATTGGCCTGTACGCAAAGTGCCTGGGAGAGGTTCAATGCCGCTTCCGCGAACAACAATACGCCCATAGTTGTGTTGTCCGTGGGCCTACCCCTCTCAAAGCGACACAATTGGATATCCCTGATATTCGCGCTGGCTGTTCCTATATCCTCGCGGCTTTATGTGCAGATGGCCTATCGGAAGTATACGGTATTGATCATATAGAGCGCGGCTACGAAAACCTCGATCGGAAGCTCCGCAAGCTTGGCGCTCAGATAGAACGTGTTCAGGAGAGGGACCTTGTAGTGTGAGATTGAGATGTATAGTATGTCAGGTAGGACGCTAGCGTTCTACCTGACACCCTTAATTTCTCACGTCCAGTTTGACCGCACTTCACGCAGTTGCTCAGATGTCAAGATACGGAACAGAATCAGCAAATTCTCCAGATCATACTCCAGACCTATGGCGTGCAACTCTTGCCGGATACGCCCCAGCGCACTGATCTGTGTGGTTGTAATCAGGCCGTAGCTTACCAGTGAGGCAGCCAATAATTGATCGGGTGTAAGCAGCTTAAACATCAGCAGAATTGCCCCGAGCTGGTAATCCATATCTACCCCGCGCAGCATACGCTGGATATTATGTGCGACCTCTAAGCGGTTTTGTGGCACAAGGTGACCCTCCAACAAAACACTTCCCAGCGAGCGCGTAGCACGCCCGTTGAGTACCTGTTGCTGTGGCGGAGGTGATGTCATCGGAGGCAAGCTCTGTACAATATCTAGTAGGAGCGCGTTGTCAGGCACTCGCGGCTGTGGCTCCAACAATATAGTAGCCTCATCATTCTCTGGTACGTTTGTTTGTACATGTTCTACTGGCTTGCTAGTATTATTGTCAAAGCTCCGTTCGTCTCTTGCTGATCTCCCCTGCTCCCTGCTCTTTTCCTCGCTAGATGGCTCCGGAGGCAGCTCTTGTACACTAAATGGGGTATTGCTATATCTCGCTTCTCTATTATTGTGCCTGATAGGCTCCTCTCGCTGTGGCGTTGGAATAGGAGCGGTAGATGATTTTATTGTTGGTTGCGCACTCGGTTCTGGCGCTGAAGCAGGCGATTTGGGCGTCGCAATTGACATCAGTGGTGGAGAAGCAGGCGGTTGCGCATAATTGTGACGGTTAGCTTCGTCGTATCTTCTTGAACTGGTGTAGGTGGATGTATCACTTTGCCCGCCCGGGCCAGTTGTACGGTCGGCACGTTCGATTGGCATATCCTGTATAGGTGATGCTCGCAGCGTCATTGTACTGATGGATGGGGCATCATTTGAGCGTACATGTTGCTGCAAAGTCGCTTCTTCTTGAAAGCGACTTTCTTGTTCATTGCCAGGTTCTTGTACCGCCTCTGCTTGGGAAAAAGAGTGCTGCTCCTGCAACATACGAGATAACTGTGCCAGGCTGGACTCATTGGGGTATGTTGTCTCGCCCGTTGGCCGTAATGCCTGCGCTTGACTGTTGGCAGAAGTATCTGCTGCTGACGATGCATAGACAGGATTAGGTGCTAATCCAGCGTTTTGTGAGCCTCGCGCTGCCCAGGCTGTTTCTTGTGCAGGCTGCTCCCTGTTCGGTCCAATTGAATCATCTGCTGAATTATTGCCGCGCATGTTACTCCATGAACGCTGATTTGGGTAGATAACGGCGCGTATCTTATCAGTATAGGCTGGCACTGTTGGACGCGAAAATTCTGTAGCGGCAGCAGACGGTCCCGGAGATGGCGCGGGTGGTTGTGACGATTGTGACAGTTGTGAC
>DMFQ01000393.1:1467-4486 GCA_003450555.1 Ktedonobacter sp. | reverse complement strand
TGTGACGGCTGTGACGGTTGTCTTGAGGGTGTGCCGTTAAAAGGTAAGCTCGTGGAAGCCTGGTTTGTGTTCACCGGTGGTGCTGAAGGAATAGGCAAAGTGTTCTGCCCTCCCAGCGAAGATGGATTTGTTTGTGCCGCTAGCCGTGACATGACACCTGTGTTTGATATCGCGAGGCGGGATCGTATGGCGTTGACCATATTCATGATACCCAGCATCCCGTCCACTTCCATATCGGCCACAACAGAGTTTGAACGCTCGTCTGGATCATCGTTGGAAGGGCCGTAGCCCGCGAGATTGGTGCAGTGAAAGGTTAATACTTGCACGCCGCGACCGCGCCGCTGCGTATCCAGCGCGACCCAGAATTCACGTCGCGCTGCCGCTGCCTGCGCCAGGTTTACTAGCACGAGTCGTACAGGATGGCGTGCAATTGCGTCGAAAACCTCTACCGCCGTACGGGCAGTGTGACATTCATAGCCTGCTAGTTGCAACTCACTGGTGAGCAATGCTACAAGTTGCTGATCTCGTTCAAAAAGAAGGATGTGAGGTCCACCTGTAGTGATATTCATACCTACACTCCCTCCTGTTGCTGTATACGCCCGTGCTCTGATAGAGTTTGCAGGTGCGACTGGCATTTGCTGTGCCGCTGGTGTAGCCTCATTCACTGTGTACCTACTTTGCCCTGCTGTGTAGTCCATCATCTCAATTCTCCGCTCGTTTAGGAGTAATAAACCATCTATATCATCTATTCGTCTCTACCCGAAGACATGCTTTTTATCGGTGTTCATTAGCAGCTATCTGTTGGGTTCGTTTCATCAGAGTCTTCTTCTTTTGCCGCTTATACAGCGCTAGTATAGCATAGATTGCTTCTTTTCTGATAGTTAACGGTACCATTGACATATATTGATGATAAAAGTAATAAATAGAAACAACTCGAGTCTCAGCTGGGATAGCGCGACAGCCGGCATGTTAGAATGAATACATCTTGACGGACACACCTTAAAAGGAGTAAATACAGCATATGAGTCAAATCAGCTCTTCCACCTACTCGCGACCTGTCGTCGCTATTATGACAGATTTTGGCCTCGGTGAAAGTGACGTAGGTGTTATGAAGGCCGTCATCGTCGGTATCACCCCCGACGCTCAAATTATTGACATAACACATGACGTTCCCCCGCAAAATGTGCCTTCTGGTGCATGGATTTTGTCGTATGGCTATCGTTACTACCCAAAGGACGCTGTGTTTGTCTGCGTCGTCGATCCCGGTGTCGGTAGCTCGCGCAATGCCATCGCTGTTCACGCTGGCAACTGGTACTTTGTTGGACCGGATAATGGACTCTTCAGCTATATATATGCTGAACAGACTGTTCACGCCGCGGTTGTTCTTTCAAATGCTGCCTATCACCTGCCACAGGTCAGCTCGACTTTTCATGGACGCGATATTTTTGCCCCGGTCGGCGCTCACCTGGCGCGAGGCGTGCCATTACCCGAACTTGGCAGCTCTGTAGCTCCAGCAGCCCTACAACATATCGATGTTGGCCTTCCTCAACGACAGGGATCACATATCGATGCGCGCATCCTGCACACGGATACATTTGGCAATCTCATCAGCAGCATACCGCTCTCCATGGTGCCTGACCTGTTTACTAGCCCGCGTGTACGGCTCGTTTTCCCCTCCACAGGCGCTATGGTAGATCGGCGTCGGCGTTTCTTTGCAGCAGGATCGGACGACGGTCAACCATTTATTTTTGGCGATAGTTCAGGCTATGTTGGTGTTGCCGTACAGAATGGTAGCGCGGCTCGGGCGCTCGGCGTTGGCCCTGGTGCCACTATTACTTTCGACCTGGCGGAAACAGAGGGCGTTTAGCACTGACTTTGGTGTGTTTTAAGCAAGCAATCCTTCACGAAATCTTCACACCACACATCCTTTGAGCTTTATTTTACCCTTGACATAGGCTTATCTGTACGGTATGCTACCATTACCAGCAATGTTTTGAGCTTAGCTATAATACAGTGAAGTAGTTTGTGGTGAAGCTAGAGATTATCCTTTTTGGATAGCACGGTTACTTATTTCTTACCTTGGTTTGAAACTGGTTGTAATTGAAAGGACAGTTTGATACATTGCAGGAGCATCAACGCGATGCATCTTACAAACTCATAAAGGGACACCTTCTGCAACGTAGGAATGGGCTGGTTCTTTCCCCGGTTTTGCTGGGTAAGATACCAGCCCTTTTGGACTTCTTTGGCCTTTGTGTTTTTGAGGTCAGGTATTATACTGAAGCTATTTGCTTCAAGTATTCGTCATTAACATATAGATAGCCCGATCATATAGTGCGTTTTTGCAGTTGTCAGCCATCACACGTTGTGAAGCCTTGCTTCATGAGGCTGACACATAGAACAGAGAGAGGGTAACTATGGACCTGGTGAAGCGGTTAGAGGAATATCGGGACCGTGAACGAGGATTGATGTGGGAAGGAACATTTGCCCAGTACTTCGAGATTGCCTCCAAAAAGCCTGAAGTGGGTCGGCTTTCCCATGAGCGCATTTATCATATGATCATGGATGCAGGGGTCGAAAACACCCGCACCGGTGAGCAGCATTATAAATTTTTCAGTCAGGAAATCTTCGGTATCGAGAAGCCGCTGCAACAAATTGTCGATTACTTCCATTCTGCTGCCCAGCGCCTGGAAGTTCGCAAACGCGTGTTGCTCCTCATGGGTCCTGTCGGAGGAGGCAAATCGACCATCGTCTACTTGATCAAACGCGGTCTGGAGGCGTACAGCCGCACAGAGGAAGGTGCGATCTACGCTATCAGGGATTGCCCAATGCACGAGGAGCCTCTACATCTTATTCCCAATGATCTCAGACCAGATGTTGAGAAAGAGTTTGGCCTCTATGTTGAAGGGGACTTGTGCCCCCATTGCCGCTATATGATTGATAATCAGTTCCGTGGGCGCATCGAGGATGTTCCCGTCAAGCGTATCGCCTTCAGCGAGAAATATCGTGTCGGCGTTGGTAC
>DMFQ01000393.1:0-1349 GCA_003450555.1 Ktedonobacter sp. | reverse complement strand
ACACCGTCGGACCCGAAATGTGTTACAGGTGATACCTTGGTATTAACTGATCAAGGTCTACAAACGATGGAGGACATTTATCTCCAACTTCCGAACAAACCACGCGAGGATGAGTTTGTACCATATGAAGCGACGATCCTGGGTATCGACGGCCCTGAAAAGGCAACAAAGTTCTACTGTGGTGGTTTCCAGCCGATCTATGAGGTAGAGACAAATCTTGGCTACAGCATTCGTGGAACAGCTAATCACCCACTTCTCACGGTGCTTCCTGGCGGCGAGTTGACGTGGACGAAAATTGGCGACCTGCAAGTGGGCAGCTATGTTGCACTAGCCCGTGGCAGTCGCGTCTCCGGCCAGAGCGTTGCGCTTCCAGAGAGCTTCTACCCATTGCCACGTCAGCCGCGCACAATGACACCCGATCTCGCCTATTGGCTGGGCCTTTTGACGGCTGAGGGGAGCGTCACTCATTACGAGACATGGTTTGTCAATGGTTCCCAGGCTCTCATTAACCGCTTCGTCGAGTTAACTAAAACGCTTTTTGGCTTGGAGGCAGTGCCACACCGTAAGGGAGATACCTACAACTATAACATCTCTATCAGTAACAAGGCACTCAGCATGTGGCTGCGCGGCGAGTTGGGAGTCGCTCGCGGCTCACACGCAAAGTCGGTTCCAGCATGCGTCCTTGCCAGCAGCCAGGCAGATGTGCTTGCTTTCCTGGAAGGCCTCTTCTGGGGTGATGCAACCATTCGTGGCAACAAAGCTGGATCAAACACCTTCAAATTCACAAGCAAGTCACGTCAACTGGCTCACCAGGTGCATGTCTTACTGCTTAACTTGGGAGTGATTGGCTCGTTCTGGAACCATGAAGATGGGGGTGAACTGTACTACAACGTTACGCTGCGAGGTGATCAGGTGCTGGATCTGGTCGAGCTGATTCCGTCACTGCGCAATAAAGCAACATCACCATTACGGGAGACGCACAGTGATAAGACGAATTATGATCACTTACCCCACGGTACATCACTTCTCAATGGACATGGTGGTGACGGCTACCTTGCTCGCATCATGGCAGGTGATCGGCAGCTTACGTATAACCGCGCACGAACAGTGCTTGCAGATAAGCCAGAACTAGCTCATACGTTGCTTCCTTCGCTGGTGAAGCAAAACTACCTCTGGATAACGGTACGTGATGTACGACCGGCAGGTATTGAGCCAGTCTACGATCTACTTGTTCCTGGAACACATTCGTTTGTGGCAGATGGGTTTGTACAGCATAACAGCCAGGATATCAGCGAATTAGTCGGGGGTATAGATTTATCGACAATTGGTGAAGTTGGCGTCGAAAGTGA
>DMFQ01000057.1 GCA_003450555.1 Ktedonobacter sp. | reverse complement strand
ATGATCCTGACGAGGAACAGGTTATCCAGATGCAGCTGACTCGCGCCTATTCCATCTCCCTCTGATCACGATGCTACTATCCCGGTCGAGCTTAGTGAAGTAGTACGCACAGCTATGGCAAAGCGGGTTGAAGATCGTTTCGGCAGCGTTGCGGAGTTGCGCCAGGCTTTTTTAGCAGCCGTCCAGACGCCAGCCGAGCCAATAGTCTCACTCGACAACAACCTTGCAACGGAGGAGATATTCCCTCCTGTCCGCCGTCCTCTTTCCACTCCACTACAACCCGAGGCGCCAGTTCCGATGTTGCTGGTAGAGCAACAACGTCATAGAGCAGCTTCCAATGAGGCTCTTGTACGTGGAAGGCAGCGCAACACGGATGATATACGCAAGAACAGGCTGCGTACTACGGAGCCTATTTATGGTCAGCAGGGGAGACGCAAGCGTTTTACGCTATCGATATTGGCGGTAGTCTTAGTACCGATCGTGCTACTTTCATTGCTGGTTGCACCGCGCTTGTTGGGAATCAGCCTCTTTCCTGTAGGAGTACCCCTGTTAGGCGCCGATCCTACCGCAACCGTCTCCATTACTCCTCTAGCAAAAAACATCAATGACGCCTATATATTGACGGCTTCGCCACAGGTCAGCACATCTGATGTGACCACGCGGGTAATCCCAGACCGTACAGTATCGGGATCGGTGACGAACAGCCGTACTGTGCCAACGAACGGTACTTCCCTCGTTCCAGGCGTGCAGGCGCGAGGTTACCTGCTTTTTGTGAATGGCAGCAATTCGCCTATCACCGTACCTGCCGGCATCACTTTTACCACCACGTTAGGAGTGTCGGTGCAGACTACCCAGACAGTAGAAGTACCGGGACATCAGAACGGGCAGAACGGGACTATGACCTCTTCATCCGTCGTGCTTAACACAGGCTCAGCTGGAAATATCCCCGTCAATGCCCTCGCGCGAAAATGCTGCCATGGCCTCTTTGTCAGCAACCCAGACCAATTCACGGGAGGAGCCGATGCTCACCTGGTGCATGTCGTCGTCCAATCCGATATCGATGGCGTCCGTAATCAGTTGAGTTCAGCGTTGCAGCAGCAGGTGCTGAAGCAATTGTTGAGTAAAATGGCACCGGGAGAGGTTATGGCTCAGCAGCCAGTTTATACTACAGCCGCCTCTTCGGATAACCCTGTAGGAAGTCAGGCGAACCAGGTTACTGTTCATGTTACCGTCTCAAGCAACGTTATTGTCTATAACCATACAGTTGCTGGAGCACTTGCCATGCAGTTGTTGCACGAACAGGCGAGCCAGACGCTTGGAACTAGCTACCAGCAGCGAGGTACAGCCACAGTGGGTGTCCCTCATGTGGTTCAGCAAGGGAAGAACGGAGTAATTTATCTCAGTGTGCCAGTACGCGAGGTCTGGGTCTATTCATTTTCGGCGCAGCAATTCAGCCAATGGAAGCAGTCTATCAGAGGGATGACGCTGGATGCTGCTCTTGTTTATCTCAACGCACAGAAAGGTGTAGAAGCTGTACAGATTCATCTCCCCTTTGGCACCGATCACTTTCCTACAACCGTTGATCAGATTACTATTTTAGCGGTGTGAGCGGCTGATTTGTATACCTGTAGCTGAGCCATAGTCATATGCTATACTGTTGCTGTCAAAGCATGTGCTGGCAAGGTGGCCATGCATAACCTTGTACAATAGACAAGAGAAATAGGCAGTAATTAATGAACGATAAAACAGAACCGGCTATGGGCAAGATGCGCTATTATACCTCCATCCTTGACGCGATGGGTAACACTCCACTTGTGCGCCTCAACCATGTTACCAGTGGTGTGCAGCCACTCGTATTGGCGAAAATGGAGATGTTCAATCCCGGCAGCAGCGTCAAAGATCGTATTGGGCCGGCAATGATTGATTATTGCGAGAAGCTTGGCTTGCTGCGTCCAGGTGGCACGATTGTTGAACCGACCAGTGGTAATACGGGTCATGGGCTGGCCATAGCGGCGGCCATCAAGGGCTATCACTGTATATTTGTGATGACCGATAAAGCGAGCGAGGAGAAGCGCAGCCTCTTGCGAGCGTATGGAGCTGAGGTAGTGATCTGCCCCAGCAGTGTCACACACGAATCTCCAGAACACTATAAAAACGTAGCCCATCGTCTAGCCGAAGAGATTCCAGGCGCCTGTTGCCCCGATCAATACTCAAATCCCGCCAATCCCGCGACGCACTATGCCACTACCGGCCCCGAGATATGGCGCGATACGGCGGGGCGCATCACCGCATTTGTGGCAGGAATCGGCACAGGGGGCACCATTTCTGGCACGGGACGCTATCTCAAAGAGCAGAATCCACAGATAAAGATCATTGGCGCCGACCCTCCTGGCTCGATTTACTCTGGTGATACTCCCGGCCCCTACAAGGTCGAAGGTATCGGGATGGAGCTATTTCCCAAGAATTACGATCCCTCTGTTATCGATGAAGTGATCCGTATCGAAGACCGCATCTCATTCTATTGGGCGCGCAGGCTGGCGCGTGAAGAAGGCATTCTTACAGGTGGTTCCGCTGGGACCGCTATGGGAGCGGCCCTCACGTACGCGCGCCATCTTACCGCCAATGATGTGATCGTAGTCTTGTTACCCGATACCGGGCGTGGCTATCTGACCAAACAATTCAACGATACCTGGCTGCGTGAGAACGATCTGCTGGTACAGACCGGGACGGCAGAACCAACCTTGCATGATGTGTTAACTTATCGCCGCAGCCACACGCGAACCATGCCGCTCGTCGTCAGCGTGAGACCGACCGATTCTATTGCTGACGCGGTCGAATTGCTGCGCCGCTACGGCATCAGTCAGACGCCGGTGATGGAGGATAGTCACATGGTAGGAAGCCTCACCGAGAACCTGCTGCTGCGCTATTTCGCCAGCGGCGAATCCCTGGCCGCGGCGACCGTACGTGATCTGCAAGGCCCGGCCTTTCCGCAGTTGCCAGCGGATGCGCTAGTGCAGGAAGCCTACACCCTCTTCAGTTCGGGCCAGTCGGCGGTGGCCGTCATGAATGGCGCTACTTTGGAGGGTATTGTGACGAAAAGCGATCTGCTAGAGTTCTGGGCGCACAATCGCAGCGTGAAATAAGTTTTTAGGCAAAATGAAAAAGTGATGACGCAAAAAACCTATGAGGTATTCGAGCATACAGCCGATATTGGGCTGCATGCTTACGGGGACACCTTGCCAGAATTGTTTATCCATGCCGCTCAAGGCATGGAGAGCCTCATGGTAGCCCCGGAGCAGATGCGTACACAGGTTAGTCGAGAGATAGCGGTCACAGGCCATGATGAAGTCTCACTGCTGATTGCCTGGCTCAACGAGTTGATCGTGTTGTTCGATACCGAGTACCTCCTCTTCAAAGAATTCGCTATCGACGTCATCAGTGAGACCCGCGTGCAAGGCCGCGCTTTTGGGGAACCCTACGATGTGCAGCGCCACGATTTGAGCAGTGGTATCAAGGCTGTAACGTGGCACGAGGCCGCTGTCGAACATACGAGCGAGGGCTATAAAGCTCGTATCATCTTTGACATTTAGGTGAGCATCCATGCAAACACTTCAAACATATCAATACAGGAGGTAGACCTATGGGCGACACGAAGGAAAAGATACCCTTAGAGCGTGTAGACAACAATCGTTGGCGCATCCCAAAGCGTTTCAATGCAGCCATGCACGTGCCTGGAATGGTCTATGCCGACGATGAATTGATAGAGCAGATACGGGGGGATAACGCTCTGCAGCAGGTGGCGAACGTGGCGACCTTGCCAGGCATCGTAGGCTATTCATTAGCGATGCCGGATATCCACTGGGGTTACGGCTTTCCAGTGGGAGGCGTGGCCGCGACCGATGCTGAGAGCGGCGTCGTATCTCCTGGCGGCATTGGTTTTGACATCAACTGCGGTGTGCGCCTGCTGGCGACAGACCTCTTACACGAGCAAATTCGCGGGAAAGTTGATAAGCTTGCCGACGAACTCTTTAACCACCTGCCATCCGGCGTTGGTGGAGCGGGGATGCGCGATCTCAGCCCCGTGGAGATGTACAGTGTGATGGAGCGCGGTTCGGCATGGACCATCGAGGAAGGCTACGGTTTTGCCGAAGACCTGGAGGTCACGGAGGAAGGCGGTTGCCTGGCAGGCGCAAACCCTGCTACAGTATCTGAGACAGCGGTACGGCGCGGTATGAAGCAACTCGGCAGTTTAGGATCCGGAAACCACTTTTGTGAAGTACAGAAGGTCGAGCACATCTATGATCAGGAGGCAGCTGCTGCACTGGGGATAGAGCGGGTTGGCCAGGTTGTCGTAACGATTCACTGCGGCAGCCGGGGTTTTGGACACCAGATCGCCGAAGACTATGTGAAGCTAGCGGAAGCCAAGCAGAAGGACTTTGGCTTCAACCTGGTAGATCGACAATTGTCCTGCTTGCCCTTGCAGTCTGAGGAGGGTAAGGCTTACCTCTCGGCGATGGCATGTGGCGCGAACTTTGCCTGGGCCAATCGCCAACTCTTGATGCACGGCGTGCGGCAGTCCTTCGCCAGCGTTTTCGGGCGCAAGGCACGCGCTAGAGAAGTGCCACTGGTCTACGACGTTTGCCACAATATCGCCAAGATGGAGGAGTACGAAATCAATGGGCAGGCACAACGCGTCTGTGTCCACCGTAAGGGGGCGACGCGCGCCTTCCCGGCGGGTCACCCCGAGTTACCAGAAAAGTATCGCCAGGTGGGTCAGCCTGTCCTGATTCCTGGTGACATGGGCCGTTACTCGTTCGTGCTGGTCGGGGCGCAGGGTTCGATGGAGCAGAGCTTCGGTTCCTGCTGTCATGGTGCCGGGCGTCGTCAGAGTCGCACCACTGCTAAGAAGTCGATGAGCAGCAAGGATTTGCTGAACCAGTTGGATGCCAGAGGTGTGACGGTGCGCGTGCACAGCAAGAACCTGCTGACCGAGGAGGCTCCGCAGGCCTACAAGGATGCGCAGCAGGTGGTAAACGTGGTGCATAACGCGGGTCTGGCGAAGTTGGTGGCGCGGTTGAAGCCGGTGATTGTGGTGAAAGGGTAGGTTATAATAGAAAAGAGCTACAACACATTGCTCAAGAAAACAATCGAGGTGCTCTTCATTGGACAACCAGAAAAACCTGCCTGCAGGC
>DMFQ01000339.1:3961-6116 GCA_003450555.1 Ktedonobacter sp. | reverse complement strand
TATCCGGCAGGGCAGGGGCAAGCCCTGCCCGTACATTTTGGGGAACCGGGGGCCAGGTTGGTGGACGATAGGATAATTCGATTGAAGCGCTATGCTGTTCGATGGCGCGAATAATGCGTAGGGCGTGCAGGGTGTTGCGCGCGACAAAGGTTGGATGGCGCAGCTGATTTGCTGGCAACTGTTCTGTGCCGAGATCAACCAGGATGGTCGTACAGCCAGCTCGGGTGCCAGCTTCAATGTCGTCAAGGATGTCACCGACAAACCAGGAAGCGTTCAGGTCGAGATCCAGATCGGAGGCTGCCTGCAGTAGCATGCCGGGTTGGGGCTTGCGGCAATCACAGCGGATGGCTAACTCTGGTATCGTGCCGTCTGGATGATGAGGGCAATGGTAGATCGCGTCAAGTTGTACACCCAACTGTGCAAGCTCGGCTGTAAGGTAGTCATGCATATGCTGCAAATCTGCCTCGGTGAAGTACCCGCGTGCGATACCTGCCTGATTGGTAATCACTACCAGGCGGAATCCCTCTTTTTGCAGCGCGCGTAACTCCGGCCCAATCCCTGTATACAGCTTGAGTTGCTCTGGACGCGAGGGGTAGTGACGTGGGTGAACGAGCGTTCCGTCCCGGTCGAGGAAGATAGCGCGGCGCTTGTTCATTGCTTCGCATTTCCTTTTCGAGCACCCACAATGGCTTTGTGATAGCGTAATTCTGGCGTTACATATTGGATGGGTGTTGGAGGGGAAACATGTTTCTCTTCACTGATCATCAATATTTATCTTCTCTACTAAAGCTTTAAGCAAACGGCAGGTGATGGGGGGATACAGTGGCCCCTGGAAGCAAATTTCCTATCTCCCACCTCCTCTAAAACATGGTTACATTGTATTTTTGTGCCTTTATCGCTTATACAGTAACTAAAATCTCTGTAATAATGCAAGTCAGCAGCAGTAAAAGGATAGTTAAAAACACAACCTCTAAGGGAATTCTAAACTTCTACTGTATTGCTGTGTTATCATGGTTCTCATCAGAATATCCATTACATACACGTATCAAGTAAGGCTTTAGATTGTGAAAAATATCCGTATGGAATAAAAAGAGTGCTGCCTCTATGAGAAAAAAACAGGGAAAAACTGTCCATCTGTACACTTTTTGTAACGAAATGTAACACTTAACACTACTATAAACGTATCTAAAATAAGTGAGTGACTCACTGCAAAATTCCCCGCAGTATAGCAAACTCAGCCGAAGCTGAAACGCATAACAGGAATACCAGAAGTATGACCTTGTTGCACATATCTTCTTCAATGTGAGAGGATAAGAGTAGCGCTTTACATAGTATCCCATTGAAGAAACCAATGAAAAAAGGATATATATATCCGTAAGGAGCATTTCATGGCTAAGGTAGTAATAAATATCTTAATTGTCCTTTTGGTACTCATACTTTTCTCATTTCTCGGTGCAGTTTCGTTTCCAGGATTACCGGCTATCAATTCCAGTTTGGATACCTTTGTGCGCGCTTTTCTCCTCCTCCTCATTCCGGGAATAATCATGGGTATCATGGGGCATTTTCTCGGTAAAGGGATACGAGGCATAAAAAATTCATTCGAAGCACTTGGATTAACGTATGTTAGCGCCTTCCTCCTTGGAGCTATATTGGCACTACTATCATTATTGAATTTCGCCTATAGTGTGCATGTGAATTTCAACTGGATAGGAACAACCTGGTACGCTCAGGTATTTACTATTTTTATTATAGGCGCATCGATGATGCTGGCGTTTTTGGTTTGATTTGTCGTCATGTTCCAGCAGTTGGCTATTCTTCAGCGAAAAAATGATATGAGGTGTGGCGGGATGCAGTCGGCAACGGACGTCATCATAATCGGTGGGGGGGTCATCGGCTGCGCTATTGCCTACCACCTATGCAAATTGGGCGTCGAGGTTACAGTAGTAGATGCAGGCGAAATCGGCGCGGAGGCATCGAGTGCCGCCGCAGGTCTCCTGGCGCCACTGGGATCGCTCTCTGGCCCAGGTCCATTGGCCGACCTGCTGTTGGCAAGCTGGTCCATGTTTCCCACGCTGGTTCCAGAGCTTGAGGAGGTCAGTGGCATGTGCCTGGCATACGAGCGCAGCGGATCGCTGCGCGTCGTGCGCAACCCCAA
>DMFQ01000339.1:0-3704 GCA_003450555.1 Ktedonobacter sp. | reverse complement strand
GGGGAGAAGAAATAGCTTGTCAACATGTTATCGTGGCCACCGGAGCCTGGACAGGTGATATAGAGGCGATGCTCGACATCTCATCGCCGGTTGTGCCGCAGCGCGGCCAAATTCTGTCCCTCAAGCAGCCTGTACCTCCGCTGCCGTCGCTGAGACATATTGTCTTTGGGGAGGCAATCTACCTTGCTCCGAAAAATGATGGGACGATTGTCGTAGGAGCCACAAAAGAAGATGTTGGTTTTGAAAAACAGCTTACCGCGGGTGGCGTAGCCTGGCTACTTACTACAGCGCTGCGCCTCTTGCCCGGCCTTGCAGAGGCATCCATAGAGCAGATGTGGTCGGGTCTGCGTCCTAAAACGCCCGACAATCTGCCCATCCTGGGGAAGGCGCCAAACTGGCGGAATGTCACGCTGGCCGTTGGTCATGGCAGCATCGGGATTGCGCTGAGCGCAATTACTGGTAGGAGCATCGCGGAAGTCGTGACGACGGGGAATGTGCCGGCAATATTGGTACCCTTTTCTGTCGAACGATTTAGCTAGGGGTGAATGTCTCTGTGATCTCGGGTCTATGCCGTCTTCGGTACAGATTCATCGTTCGTAGCGTTTCCGTAACACACGTATGATATACTAGGAGACGGGAGCAATGCCTTAAGCAGGAGGGGACGAGCCGCGCGATGAACCAGGTTATGAACCAAGCTACCTTGATAGCTACCACTGGGAGCCCTGACTCACCTGAGGACCGCGATACGCAGCTGCGTGGACGCTGGCTGCTCATCGCTCAGGCGGGATGGATTGTCCTGACGCTGTTGATACTAGCGCTCAACGCTGTCATGCTTCCACGATACGATACGCTGTTGCAGTCGCCCTGTCAGCTGGGCACACCGTGCTTCAGACTCCAGTTGACCCCGTATGATCTGCGCCTGTTGCATCAGCTTGGCCTCTCGCTTGGCTTTCTGGCAGCTTATCAAGTCATGCTGGATGCAGTCGCGGTTAGTGTCTATTGCTTTTTGGGCGCGCTGATCTTCTGGCGCCGCTCTGCTGACTGGATGGCGCTCTTTTGCGCCTTTATGCTGGTACTCTTTGGTGGCGTTGGCTTGACCAACATCCTGCAAGATACGCTGGCGCCGATTTCCCCTGCATGGTACGCGCTGATTGGCACACTTGAAGTCTTTGGACAATCCGGCTTCCTCGTTTTCTTTTTCCTCTTTCCCAGTGGTCGTTTTGTGCCGCGCTGGACCCGCTGGGTCGCCCTCTGTGTCTTAGTGTATTGGATATATCTTGTCTTCTTTATCAATATCTTCAACAACAATAGTGTTAAGGTAACTAATCTTGTGTTTTTCACCTTGCTCTTCTGTGCGGTGGGGGCACAGATCTATCGCTACCGGCGCGTTTCCACCCTCAAGGAGCGCCAGCAGACCAAATGGGTCGTCTTCGGTTTCGTCGTTGGCATTGTTGGCTTTGTACTGTTCCTTATCCTTGGGAACGCCTTTCTGCCGAAGACACTGTTGAAATCAAGCGTGCTCTCGACGCTTGTGGCAGGAACCTGTACCTATGGCTTCCTGCTGCTGGTTCCCATCTCGATTGTCATCGCTATTCTGCGTTCCCGGCTCTACGATATCGATGTCGTTATCAACCGCACACTGGTGTATGGCTCGTTGACGGGCATCCTGGGGGCCTTCTACGCGGGCCTCATTATCGGCTTAGAGAGCCTGGCCGGACTGTTTACCGGCCAGGCTTCCCAGCCGACGGTACTGGTCATCTCCACGCTAGCGATTGCCGCGCTCTTTCAGCCCTTGCGCCGCCGCATCCAGAACCTGATTGACCGCCGTTTCTACCGGCGCAAGTATAACGCGGAGAAGACGCTGGCCGCCTTCAATGCCACCTTGCGCAGCGAGGTAGACCTGAACGAACTTCGCCATCATTTGCTGGCGGTTGTTCAGGAGACGGTGCAGGCCAACTCATGTTTCACTGTGGTTACGCAAGAACAACCAGGAGAGCAAGACAAACAGCTTGACGACAACAACATTTACATCTTCGTCCACCCAACAAGAGTGAGAAATGTTCAGCTATCCGTGAATAATGTCTATCAATGCTGAGCCTGCTTGCTTAATTTCTCCGGGGTTCTCACCGGTTGACTGAAATAGCCTAAATTCCTGAGTAAGGGTAGCTTTCCGCTCCGTCTTATGATAAAAAGAAGAGGTATCAATTCTCCACGCAGCAGTCTTTGCCTGCGAAAAAAGTGCTACTGGGAGTGTCGGGAAGGAGCCACAAGGTGAACGAGGCGAGTACGTGCCGGGCATACGTTGTACCAGGGCTGGAACAATCCGGCTGGTATTATGACCCGCATAATGTAATAGAGCAAAAGACCTTTACCGATGGGCGTATTGTCGTTGCTGGCCGTAAGGTCAGGCGACGTCCCGAGAAACGCGCCGACTACCTCCTGAAGTATACTCGTGATTACACAATCGCCGTTGTCGAGGCCAAGGCCGACTACAAATTGCCAGGTGATGGGCTGCAACAGGCCAAAGAATATGCGGCGATCCTGGGCTTAAAGTTTTCCTATGCCACCAATGGGGTTGGCATTGTCGAATTTGATTACCTGACCGGCCAGGAGCGTCTGCTTGATACGTTTCCAACGCCGGAAGATCTCTGGGCACGCTTGCGAGCCGGTGAAGGCATAGACGATGACGACATAGCTCGTCGGCTGCTAATCCCCTCCTATATTGTTGACAAAGTACCGCGCTATTACCAGGAGATCGCCATCAATCGCGCGCTACAGAACATTGTGCAGGGCAAAAAGCAGCGAATTCTGCTTACCATGGCTACTGGCACGGGCAAAACCCTCGTCGCCTTCCAGGTCTGCTGGAAACTCTGGGAAGCGCGTTGGAATCGCGGAGGCAAATACACCCAATCCGAAGATTCTCTACCTTGCCGACAGAAACATCCTCGTTGATGACCCAAAGGACAAGATGTTTGCGCACTTTGGCGATGCGCGTTATAAAATCGAGAACGGCATAGCCAACAAGGGGCGAGAAATGTACTTCGCCACTTACCAGGCTATTGCCGAGGATAAAAACAGGCCCGGCCTCTACAAAGAGTATCCCCGCGATTTCTTTGATCTCATTATCATTGACGAGTGTCACCGGGGCAGCGCCAACGACGAGGGAAGCTGGCGCGAGATACTGGAATACTTTGACCCTGCCTATCAGCTTGGCATGACGGCGACTCCCAAACGCCAGGACAATATCGACACCTATACCTACTTTGGCAACCCCATCTATTCCTATAGCCTCCGCCAGGGCATAGAAGATGGTTTCCTCGCGCCCTACCATGTCCACCGCATTGTCACGAGCTATGACTACGCCGGGTGGAGACCCAGCCCGGGAGAGCTTGATCGCTACGGGCGCGACATTCCGGACGCGGACTATACCACCAAAGATTTTGAAAAGAAAGTTGCTCTGCAGGCGCGTACCGAGGCTATCGCTCGTCACCTGACCGACTATCTCAAGAGAACCGACCGTTTCGCTAAAACCATCGTTTTTTGCGTTGATCAGGAGCACGCCGACGAAATGCGCCGCGCCTTGAATAACCTCAACGCGGACCTGGTACGCTCCAACCCCGAATATGTTTGCCGCGTCACCTCTGACGAGAAAGATATTGGACGCCGTCACCTCAGTAATTTTCAAGAGGTGGAGAATAGAGCCA
>DMFQ01000259.1:8447-9715 GCA_003450555.1 Ktedonobacter sp. | reverse complement strand
CTCGATGACTGAAGAGATATGCTCGTGTGACTCCAAAAGTTGCTTGATGTTGGTAATCAAGAGGTCGATGTCGAACGGCTTGTAGACCAGATGCACTCCCTGGGAAACGAGATAGCCTTCTTGCTCACGTACAAGATGGAGAGCGGCGGTGCACACGATTACGGGAATGACCGCCGTTGATCGCTTCATTTTGAGCATTTGGAGCATCTGCATGCCAGTCTTTTCCTCACCAAAGACCAGATCCAGGATGATAAGATCAGGTTTGATTTGTTCAATTTCATCGATCACCTGAATGGGGAAACCGGCTAAGATAACGTCATATCCCTCTTCTTCCAGAAGCATGCGGAACAATTCGAGAATTTCTTGTGTGTCATTCACCACAAGTATGCGGGCTGTCATTGTGTGACTCCTTCAATGGAAGTATGTTCCACATAGCACGCGCTTTGTTGAAGGGGTATGTGCCAAATAGACGCGTGGTACTAGTTTTTACCGTTCACTGATGTTCGTCAACGTAAACTCATGTAAATGGTATTGGGTGTCAAAAGGAAAGAAAAAATTCCCTGGTTCTCTTGCTATTTCTATACTGCTGGCGAACTCTCCCGCAATGGTTGGTCCAAGCGTGATTTTTCTGTTCAACCAAGGACGGAAAAGGGTTAGCCAGCAGTATGATGCAGAGAGTGATCCCTCCTCAAAGGGAGGATATCCCTCTCCTCCTGATATCCATTAGGCACCCAGCAGGACTTTCACCATGAATGGTGTATTGGCACCACTTTGATGGTAGAGGGAGACAATACCTTCCTGAGCACCGCCATGGAAACTTGAGGTATAGCTGACACGAACCGAGAAGGGAGAACCTGTCGCAATAGCACTACCGATCATGGTAGAGTGGCTATCCAGTATCTCTACAACGCCAGCTTCAGCTTCAAACAGGGGAGCAGAGCCTTTGACAGTGGTTGGACTGGTTAAGAGGGCGCCTTTCACTGGAGCAGTGAGAGACATCTGATCGCCTTGCACGGCAACAATCTCCCAGATGCCACCATGCGTATTTCCTTCGAGGCGACTGAGCTTGACGATAATGGCAAAAGCACCTGAACCTTGGGGATAGGCTTCCACGCGTACAACGGCATAAACATCATGAAGTCCACCACCACTCACAAGGGTCACTGGATTATTCGGGTCTCTCTTGAAAAGGCCAAGGGCGCTTTTGGTGGTGTCGAGGGCATCAAGTTTCCAGGGTTGGTGACCTTGATTGACTTCAGCCTGGTCTT
>DMFQ01000259.1:3741-8399 GCA_003450555.1 Ktedonobacter sp. | reverse complement strand
TTTCCAGGGTTGGTGACCCTGATTGACTTCAGCCTGGTCTGCTTCAGCTTGATAGCGGGTCATATCGGGGAACATGCCTGGGAAGGTAGTTTGTTCAAAAGCCCCGGCACCATCCGACCACTTAAATTCGCGGAAGAGGTCTGGTACGAGGGTTGAACTGTTTTGTGCCTGGGCAGTCAAGACGGTGTTGTATACACTGATCTTCGCTTTTCCGTGCAAGAGGCCTGGCAAGTTGAAGAACTGCGCTGGCTTCTCGCTCGAAATGCTGGCATAAACATAGACATCCGCAATTGCGCCAGTGCGATGGTGACGTACCAGTACCAGCGCTTGCAGCCCAGGAAAGAGCATCAATTTGCCGCAGCTCACACGCTCAACCTGCGCATCACCACTCGTCCCAATAATTTTGTCCCAATACGGGAGATTGTTCGCCTTGCCAGGACATGGCTGTGGGCTAAGTGTGTTCTGGGAAAGTGGTGCTTGAGATGCATCACTATGGACTAATCCAACAGGTGTTCAAACTGCTGCTGGCACTTGCACCATTACCACTACAAGCCGTAAGTAGAAGGGCCAGGAATAGGAGGAGGCTTGCACCTGCAAAGAGATGCTTGCAGTACAATAAGATGAGGTTTTTCATTTTTTTTCTCCTTGTTTTTCATAGAGATTAATAAAGATTTTGGATAGAAGTGTTTCTCATATGACAATCACTGATAGGAGTGTAAACCGGGAAGGAGGAGAACGCATCTGTTATATAACCTAATTTTGCCATCTCTGTGTAGCCGACCGTGGGGGACATGTGTGAAAGCCTGTAGGTTAAATGACAGAGTTGAGTTCTGATTCTTTGTCAAACCAGCTTGTTCACTAGAGCGTAGCGTGTGGCCGCACTCCGTGTAGAGACGTTTATCTTACTGTAGATTGAGGTGAGGTGAGCATTGACTGTTCGCCGACTGATCACAAGTTTCTCGGCCACCTGAGTGTTTGTCAATCCCAAAGCTATCATGCGCAGCACCTCAACCTCGCGCACTGTCAGTTTTGCAGAAAGCGGGGAGATAGGTGTTGCAGCAGTGCCTGCCATTTCTGCTCGTTGGGCAGGTTCTGTAGGGGGGTTTACCAGCCCCTGTGCGGCAAGAACCTGCACTGGCGTCATCAATCGTCCCTCCTTCCAGGCTGCCATACATGCAGCTTCACCAAGTTGAGTATGGAGACTTTTCACTATCTGCTCGAATCTGGCACGTTCCACGAATGGAATAGGCACACCCAGAGATTCACGGATTCCCTCTGCAGTTCCCCACAGTCGTGCGGACCATGCAGGTTGCCCCCGCGCCAGGGCTACTCCCATTAATCCTTGCAGGCAGGTAGCAATGAGCCATTTGTCGTCCAGTTCCTCAGCTATCGCCAGGCTCTCTCCATAAAGGGATTGTGCCTGTGTGACGTCACCTTCATAAGAGGTCACTTCCGCTAGATGGAAGAGCGAGTCAGCAATGCCGGAACGATCCGCCAGCTCCCTGCGTATTGCCAGGCTTTCCTCGATCAGCATACGAGCCCCGACGCCGTCGCCTTGATGGAGTATGACTCGCCCCAGGAGACTGAGCGCCGTGGCAATGCCTCCTTTGTAGCCCAATTCTCTAGATATCACCAGGCATTCATTGAGCAGGGAGCGTGCCATTGCAGAATCGCCTGCAAAGAAGGTTGCACGAGCCAGGTAGATGAGCGTGTAGGCCATACCCCATTTGTCACCTGAGGCTCTGAAGAGCGTGAGGCTCTCTTCGATCAGAGTTCGCGCCCCGGCATACTCACCTTGATTGATCAATACATCGGCCAATAGAAGGAGCGAATCGGCAATATCGTCTGTACGGTTCAACTTCCTGACTATTTCTAGCGCTTGTTCTGCCAGTGAACGAGCAGCTGTATAGCTTCCCCTTGAGCAGGCCACCAATCCCAGTTTATACAGGCAATTCGCGATACCGCGCCTCTCTCCAAGTTTCTGGTAGAGAGCCAGGCTCTCCGCGAAGAGAGCTTCCGCCTTTGTACGGTCATCGTAGGCATATGCGAGGACACCATTACCATAGAGCGCCTTTGCCCGCATGGCATCTGAAACTGCTTTACCTGAGGTGAGCATGCTCTCCAACCAACCGCATCCCTCACTCAGATGACCATGCACCGACCAGAACCACCAGAGCGCCCCTGCCAACCGCAGAGCCTGTTCAGGCTCTTCTGCATCTCCCAACCAGCGCAAAGCCGCCCGCAGGTTAGCATGCTCACGTTCCAGTCGCTTCAACCACATGGCCTGTTGCGACCCTGCCGTCTGTAGCTCCGCTTCCTCCGCCAGTGCCAGGTAATAGGTAGCGTGAGCACGGCGGGTGATCTCCGTTTCCCCACAGGCATCCAGGCACTCCAACCCATATTCGCGGATCGTTTCCAACATGTGCAGGCGTGGCTCATTACCCTCTTGCTCGGCCTGGTACAGCAGGTTCTTGTCGATTAACAGTCCTGCATCGTCAAGCACATGTGTTGTCACATTGCCAAGCAGTGTGTAGAACGCCTCCACAGTATCCAGGGTGCAGCCACCAACAAAGACAGTGAGGCGCCTGAAAAGCAGTTGCTCCCCTGCATCTAATAAATCGTAGCTCCACTTGATGGTATTCCTTAACGTTTGTTGTCGTAGCGGTAGATCACGGTCTCCACTGGATAACACCTGCAAACGATGCCCCAGTCGTGCCAGCAATGCCTCTGGAGGCAGTAGTTTGATGCGAACTGCCGCTAATTCAATAGCCAATGGTAATCCATCCAGGCGGATGCATATTTCTGCAATAGCGCGGGCACTTGCTTGCGTCAGAGCAAAGTCAGGCTTGATGGCGAGCGCAAGCTGCGTGAAGAGAGCTAGAGAAGCATAGTGTGAAAGTGTCTCGATGTCTGGCAGATGCTCGAGATCGGGGAGCGCCAATGGTGGTACAGGAAACTCATATGCACCACGAATGCGCAAGGTCTCACGGCTAGTGACAAGCACTTTGAGATAAGGACAGGTTTGTAGGAGTTCTGCCAGAAGCGGTGCTGCTGTGATAACTTGCTCGAAGTTGTCGAGCAAGAGTAGGAGGCGCCTGTCTTGCAGATAGTCTTGCAAGCGTTCTATCACAGGCAGGTCCGCACGCTCCCCAAGTCCCAGCACCCGGGCAATGGTAGGAAGAACCAGGTCGGCATTGCTGATCGGAGCAAGTGGAATAACGTGGACACCATCAGGAAAAGTGTCCACCAGGTCTGTTGCTATTTGCAGACTTAAGCGCGTTTTGCCAACCCCTCCTGGACCGGTCAGAACGAGTAAGCGCACGTTTGGGCGGGCTAAGAGTGCGCAAACAACCGCTACTTCCCGTTCTCGCCCGATCAATGGAGTGAGCTGTGGAAATAGAGAAGTGGAATGTTTTCCTGGGCTGCTCGTAACCCAGCGGGGTCCGCCCGGTTGTTCCGAGGGAGGCACGAATGCACCGTCTTGCATAGCCGCCCCTTATAGACACCAAGAATGAAGCTCTCCTAAGAAATGTCGTTTTCAAGGGTATCCTGTGTTTCCCAAGTGCGATACACACAGAATACTTCTGCTTCTCTTTGCGTATTATACTCTTGTCGATGTCCTGTGTCAGGCAGTAATAATGCCTACTAGTAACTACTCAGGTCAGCTAAATGCTTCCAGTGAATAGTTGCGGAATCGGTGTACTGCATTCCCGTTTTGTGTACTTGTCTTTTGCCAAGTTACTGAACGAATCTGTTCCGCGATGAGAAATCTATGGTAATTGAAGGTGAATTTGGCGTTGGTAAGCCTGATGAGCGCGTCTATCTTCACGTACTAGATCAACTTAAGGTGATCTCACACTAGCCGAGCCTTCTCCCCACGAAACGAGCAGCATCGAATCAGCAATTCTACTGATATTCCCCTGTATTCATGTAAAAAGCGTATCCGACTGATAGGGATGATCGTGATACTCGAGATATCCGTTTTTAGGGCTTTACCTCTGAAATAGAGAAGGAATGTTTCCAGGGAGAATATGGCACATTTCCCTGTATGGCTAGAACAGGTGACAGTTAGATTACTATGGCAATTGGTCAGTGGATACGGGCGGAACTAGCAGACTTTCCAAAGAAAAATACGATCGCGCTACTTGATGGCGTGCGGGCGTTCGCCTGTTTGATTGTTATCTGGTATCATATTTACCAGACACCGCTCGCTCTGCATATATGGGACCCTCAATCATTTGCTCATCCATTGGTCAATGCTTTTCTGTACTTCGGAAAGTATGGGGTGACGCTCTTTTTTGTCCTGTCCGGCTTTTTGCTTTTTCTGCCGTTTGCGAAGGCGCTGCTGTTTGAGCACACGTGGCCTTCCGCGCGGCACTACTACGTGCGGCGCGTCTTCCGCGTTCTGCCAGCGTATTATTTGTCGCTGATACTCATCATCCTGCTTTTCCAGCAACAGTATTTGCTACCACAACATTGGAAAGAATTGGGGTTATTTTTCACCTTCTTCATGGACTCTTCCGATGCCACCTTCAAACAGCTCAACGCGCCGTTCTGGACGCTGGCGGTCGAGTGGCAATATTATATGCTCTTGCCGGTGCTGGTGCTGGGGATGCGTCTGATCGTCTGGCGCGTTAAACAGAACCATCGTTTGCTCG
>DMFQ01000259.1:2253-3656 GCA_003450555.1 Ktedonobacter sp. | reverse complement strand
TATGGCTCAGCATCCTTCAGAAACGTTGCTGGTGCCCCGTGCTATGCTCGAAGGCATTTTGTTCTTTATATATGGCGTCAGTGGGAAGTATCTCGAGGATTTCGGAGTGGGTATGCTGCTGTCGCTCTGTTTTGTGTACGCGCAGCATCCCTCGATTTCGTCCAAGGTACGAACAACCCTGCACAAGATGAGTCCCTGGCTTTGGGGAACTGGCCTGCTCTGCTTGTTTGTCATGATCCTGTGGAATTACAACCAGAGATACGTGAATACGTGGCCACTCTTCAGCAATCCGCTTCTCGTCACGCATTACTACCGGATAAGCGAGTTGTGTTTTTCGCTGTGCTTTGGTCTGTGCGTCCTCGCGCTCCTCTTCGGATCTGAGCGGCTCAAGAGGCCGTTTGAGTGGTCCCCGCTGCGCTGGATTGGTATGATCTCCTACAGTCTGTATATGTGGCACCTCCCCTTGCTGCTCGTGTTTATACAATGGGGACAGCCTTTCCTGAGGGGCTTGCCGCCATTGTTGGCCTATTGTGTATACTGGTTATGGGTACTGGTGATCATTTTGCCGTTCTGTTTCTTGTTCTTTTTATGGGTAGAGAAGCCTGGCATGAAGTTCGGAGAACGGTTCAAGCGTCAAAATGCGACTACTACACCGGCAGCCGAGCCTTCTGTATCCGTAAGTGAGATGACTGCAAGTGAGAATAAAAAGGTTAGCGAGGCAGATGTACCGGGAGAAGAAGCGGTCCGCGTATAGGGGTGATGAACGATATGGACATCTTGCGATGCATTTCCACAAGAGAACGGTGACTCCGTCAGGGCAGATAAAGGCTCAGTTTCAGCGATATTGCTGGCTCGCTCTCGCTGCTGTAGTGTTGGTGATGCTCTTCTTGCCATTCTTCCACGTGAAGACGCTTGGAGCGGAGGTGAGCGCCTGGCTCACAACCGCCGATGGAGCGAATAAGCTTACCTCGCAGCCGCTCATCTATTTTAGCTCTGAGAGGAGTAGCTTTCTCACTACTTTCGACATCGATGAGCAACAGAAGATGCAGCAAATCGATGGTTTTGGCGCGGCTATGACCGATACCTCTGCCCAACTTATTGACATGGCAATAGATCAAGAGCAGCGAGACCAGCTCATGGATGCTCTCTTCGACCCTCTCAAAGGATTGGGGATGAGCGTTGTGCGTATTCCTATGGGCGCATCTGACTTTACAGCCAGTGGCATGTACTCATATGATGATATTGACCCTGGTCAAGAGGACCAAGACTTGCAGAAGTTTTCCATTGCTCATGATACCCCCTCTATTATCCCTCTCCTCAAACAAGCCATGCAACTCAATCCGCAGGTCAGGTATATGGCTACCCCCTGGAGTCCTCCTGCCTGGATGAAAACGAATGCTTCT
>DMFQ01000259.1:0-2149 GCA_003450555.1 Ktedonobacter sp. | reverse complement strand
TACTTTGTCAAGTTTCTGCAAGCGTATCAGGAACTCGGTCTTCCTCTTTATGCTATTACGCCGCAAAACGAACCTCTCAGCCCGGTAGAAACGTACCCCGGAATGAATTTCCCTGCCCTCGATGAAACCAGTTTCATTAAAAACAACCTGGGACCGGCCCTCGAGGAGGCGAATCTTGCTGCCAAGATTCTCATCTATGACCAGAATTGGGATCAGCCGGGCTATCCGCTCAAAGTCTTAAGCGACCCAAGTGCACAACGCTATGTTGCGGGTACGGCCTGGCATTGCTATGCAGGTGATCCGTCAGTCATGACGAAGATCCACCAGACCTATCCGAGCAAAGATACGTACGTGACAGAGTGTTCAACCGGGCAAAGCGGCATTGCTCCTCTTAGTGCCATTGAACTCCTCATCCGCTCAACGCAAAATTGGGCCAAATCAGTCGTCCTCTGGAACATTGCGCTGGATACCTCCGGCGGCCCGAAAGTAGGAATAGGATGCGAAGGTTGTACTGGTCTGGTAACCATCGATCAAGCAACAGGGCAGTATAGCTACACGGAGAACTATTACCACCTTGCTCATCTGAGCAAATTCGTGGTTCCGGGCGCTTACCGTATCGCTTCCACCGTTACCAGAGCGAGCTTCCCGTACGATAGCCCTCTGGAAGAAGTGGCGTTCCAAAATCCTGATGGCAGTAAGGTCGTGGTCGTCTACAACCCCTCCTCATGGAGTGACACCTTTAAAATACGGTGGAATGCGGCACACTCATTCTTTTACACGCTTCCATCAAAGGGGATAGTCACGTTCAAATGGACAAGAAAGCTGTCAGCTTCTCACATCACCACCCTATGGGAAGGTAGAAGCACTCAGTCATGGTTCTTGCTCATGGGGTATTTCTTTTCGCTCTTTGGTCTCGTCGCTTCCCTGTTCTTTGTCCGCCAGCAGCGGGATTTCCGGCTACTCGATCAGTGGTTCACTTTTTGTGGAGAGTACTTCCCGGTACAGGCTAGATCACCACCAACGTACAGATAAGCTCCAGCATCTCCTGAAAAAGTATGTTTTAAAACGGTGCTTCCTCATCATTAAAAAACCGCTCGACATCTTTGATACTGGAGGTTCTCCTGGCGGGTGGGAGGGCTTCGAGCACCATTTTGCCGTAGCCTTTGGTGTAGAGGCGCGTGTCGAGGATGGCCATGACGCCGCGATCGTCGCGCGAGCGCAAGAGGCGACCAAGACCTTGTTTGAGGCGCAGCACGGCCTGCGGCAGCACGTAGATGCCGAACCAATTTTCGCCAGCCGCTTTCATCTGTGCTATACGCGCCTCGTGCACGGGATCGTCGGGCGGGTCGAAAGGAAGTTTGTCGATAACGACCAGCGAAAGGGCCTCGCCCGCGATATCGACGCCTTCCCAGAAACTTTTTAAGCCAAAGAGAACGGCCCCTTTTTCCTCGCGGAACTGGCGCGTCAGCTCAAGGCGCGTCATGTCACCCTGGCGCAATAAAGGGTAATCGAGGTGTGGCGCCATCAGGTCATAGGCTTGATCGAGCATGCGCCTGCTCGAGAAGAGCAGGAAGGCGCGTCCACGAGAGAGTTTGACCAGGCGATACATCTCGCGCGCAATAGCCTTCGTATAGTCATCCGACCCGGCGCCATAGACGGGGGCGGGCAGGTCACGCGGGACGTAGAGCAGGGCATTACTCTCGTAGTCGAAGGCAAGCGGCAGGATGCGTTCGAGGACGTCAGGACGTTCGAGGGGGTCAAGGCCGGTGCGGCGGCGGAAATAGGCGAAATTGGGACCTTTCTCTTCAGGACGAGCAGGATTTGGGCCAATCGTGGCCAGGGTTGCTGAAGTACAGATGACGTTGCATTTATCGAAGAGTCGCTCTTTCAGCCATGTTGTGACATCGAGGGGGGCGGCTGACACCTGCAACTGGAAGCCGCGCTGACCGCTGCCGGAAACGCGCTCGACATAATAGACAAACTTGCTGGGCTGATCGACGGAGAAGACCGTGCGAATATTCTGGGCGAGGTTCTGCGTGCGTTTGAGCAGCTTATCATAGAGCTGGCTTTCCTTTTCGGGCAGGTCTTTGGGACGCTGCTTGCGCAGCGAGTCGGCGAGATCGGTGATGACCGTGGCAAGTTTCAGGCC
>DMFQ01000041.1:559-10570 GCA_003450555.1 Ktedonobacter sp. | reverse complement strand
GTGTATAAGAGACAGGTATAGTATATGGATGTGCGGTCGGCTACAGCACTGATCACATTTATATATGCCGTAGTTGTTGTGTAACTTACTTGTGCGACATCAGTGTGATTGTTAACTGACAAGGCTGGTGGGGGTGTTACATGATCATGTGCCACGAGGAGTAACGAAGTGATTCCTCCCATCATCAATGCCATCAAAAATACTGCTGCTAAACCAATGACGGCAAACTGCCCCAAAGACGAACGGCGCTTTTTACGTACTGCCTTGAAAACCGGTAAGGGACCCGTAGCTGCCGATGAAAATGCAGCCAGTGGATTAGTTTTGACAGAGGAAAAAGCATGTTCCCGCAGGTAGGGTTTAAGGAATTCTGGTGGAGGGGACGATACAGATGGAGATCGTTGAATCAACTGAGAATGCTCGGCTGCCAGTGCTTGCATGAGTTTTGCATACGCATCAGGAGACGGGTCCAGTGTTGTCAGTGAACGTACTTGCTCGCCGATAAGGCTATAACGAGCAAGCGCAAGTCTGCAAGAAGTACAGCGCTCCAGGTGAGCATCCAACTCAGCCGTTTCTACATCAATATTATTCAGTTCTCGGTGTGCTGCGAGCAACACCTGTGCCTCGGTACAATTCACTCTTCGCTCACTTCTTGTTTGTACAAGTTTATAAAACGTTCGCGCGCACGCATCAAACGCATTTTCACAGCTGATGCGCTGATATTCAATATCTCCGCGATTTCAGCACAAGAACGGCCATCGTTTTCGTATAGCCATAAACATACTGCATATTTTGGCGGCATTTGCTTTAGCACACGTTCCACGATCTCGCGATCTGCCACGCGGCTTTCAAAGCGTCCGCCATCATAGCCGCCACGTTCATACATTGAGCTGGCGTTGCTTATACGTCCACTGTTATCTTCTTCACTGCTATTGAAGCCATCCGAGGCAGAGCCACCTGAATCAGAAAGGACTCCAGCCCCGATGCCACGATCTTCATTAAACAGTGAAAGTGGTAACCAGGCTATCAGACGTCTTCGGCGTAATGTATCCGTCGTCGTATTTGCTGCTATGCGGTAAAGCCAGGCCGAGAGTGCTCCCGGCTGTACGACTGTGCCGCCTAGTAGCGCTTTGTATGCCTTAACGAAGACATCCTGCGCAAGATCATATGCCTGCTCGCGATTGCCTATCAGGTGATAGATGAAATTGGTAATAGGCCCTTGAAAGCGTAGAAAGATTGCCTCGAAATCCGCCACCTCAACTTTCAGTACTGGCTCTTGCAAAGCTGGTACACTTAATTGAGGGCGTGTATCCACCACTTTCACTTCCTCATAGGCACTTTCTACACAATTATCCTCGTCCATTGTCGATGGGGAAGACGCATGGCCTTTACGTTCAGTATCTAAAACTGGGCGTAAATTGCTATTCGTATTGTAGAAACGGATAGAGGTATCCATTGGTTACATCAACCTTATCTGTTATATAGTAGTAGAGCTTTTATTTCTTATACATTGACTACATAGTTTTCTCTTGTAGCATATCATATTTCACTAGCATATGCTGTGAACTATGATACAGTGAGACAGATTGCTACATTGAAAAGGAATAATTTCCTATATCAGGCAAACCGGTACCGGTAAAAAACAGGACAGTTTCATCCTCAGGCGTCAAAAATCGTGTAGTGAGCAGGATATGATAGGCGGCGAGCGTAGCCGCTGCCTCGACCGCAATCAACATGCCTTCACTACGCGCCGTATAGCGCACCATCTCCATCATTGCATCATCGCTAACGCGGACCGCTGTCCCGCCGCTTGCGCGCACTGCCTGCAGAATCAGTTGGTCGCCAATTGACATAGGCACGCGCAGACCTGCTGCCACCGTGCTGGCCTGGCTGGAGGGCCACGCTTCCATTACTGTATTTCCTTGCTCAAAGGCTCGTACCAGGGGAGCGCAGCCCTCTGCCTGTACAATAATCATTTTGGGCAGATGTTCAGACTGCAACCAAGCCAGATCGCGCAATTCTGCGAATGCTTGCCACATTCCGATCACACCTGTACCACCGCCAGCGGGATAAATGATTGCGTCTGGCAGACGCCAACCAAGCTGTTCAGCAAGCTCAAACCCCATGGTCTTCTTGCCCTCAACACGGTACGGTTCTCGCAGAGTAGCCAGATTAAACCAGCCCCGTTGCTGTGCCACGCTAGCTGCTACTCGTCCTGCGTCACTAATCAGCCCGGCAATCAGTGCTACTTCGGCACCATAGAGGCGTGCCTGTTGAATACATGCTTGTGGCGCATCTTCAGGGGCTACCACAAATGCGGGCAGACCCGCGCGAGCGGCGTATGCCGCCATAGCGGCTCCAGCATTCCCAGCAGTTGGAGTTACTAACCCGCTAGCTCCCAACTCTAGAGCGCGCGCAACGGCCGCTGCCATGCCTCTTGCCTTAAAACTACCTGTCGGGTTCTGCCCTTCATCCTTTACCAGCAGCCGAACATCTTTTTCCAGCCCAGGAGGCGCCAATCGAGGTGCTGCCAATAAGGGCGTCATGCCTTCACCCAGTGTCAGGACATGGGCCTCTTCACATACAGGAAGCAGCTCGTGATAACGCCACATAGAGTTTTCACGCCGTGCAATCTCATCTCGCTTCACATCCTGTGCGACAGCCGCAAGGTCATACTTCGCCAGTAGCGGCCTGGAACAACAGGGACTGATAGTCTGTAGTTGGTCAGCCGCATACTGCCGATGGCACATACTGCACTGTAGATGATTGAGATAACTGAAACGGGCAACCATAAATAATACTATAACATAACCTGGCTTCATCTGGCTAAACGAACTGGACGCGCTTTTCTTCTCGTCAAATCTGTGCAGAATTCATCAGGGGCATGAGGACATGAGGGCGTGAGGATGCAGCATTGCCAATCCTACTTGTTTCTGCTACCATATCCCCATGATAGCGCTTCAACAACCAACACAATCAGGCTGGAATATCATAGGTCACGAACACGCCATTGACCTGTTGCGCCGCACGCTTGCCGCGCAACAAGTGCGCCATGCCTACCTCTTTACTGGTCCAGAACACATCGGTAAGACACTCCTTGCCCACCGTCTCGCCCAAACCTTACTCTGCACCGGTGGCCCAGACCCTCAGGTTGCACCACAAGCACCCTGCAACGAATGTCTCTCGTGTCGCAAAGTTCTGCACGGCAATCACCCTGATCTGCACATTATTGCCAGGCCCCCAGACAAACAATTCATTGTTATAGAGCAAATACGCGCGCTCCAGAGCGATTCCGCGCGCAAAACCATGGAGGGACGACGCAATGTCTTCATCGTCCAGGGTGCGCACGAGATGAACCTACTAGCAGCGAACTGCCTCTTGAAAACACTCGAGGAGCCAGAGTCCGACGTCGTGCTCCTGCTCACCGCTCCCGATCCTGGCTTGTTGTTACCAACCATCCGCTCCCGCGTGCAACAAATCTCCCTGCATTTGCTGACTGCCGCACAAATCAAAGCAGCCCTGGAAAAAAAATGGCATGTAGAACCAGATGAAGCCGCTTTGATTGCCGCCCTGGCTGCCGGACGCATGGGTTGGGCTGTACAGGCAGCCGAGGACGAAGACCTGCTCATAGAACGAAAGGCTCAACTGGAGACGCTTGCCAGGTTGCCTACCTTCGGCAATGTACAGCGTTTTGAGATAGCTCAGCGCCTCAGCGCCGATGCCGAAAAAGCACGCGCTGTGTTAGAGTTGTGGTTACTCTGGTGGCGTGATATGGTATTAGCAGTGCATCAATGCCTTGACTTAACTGTCAACGTAGATATGCGTCAAACCTTAAAGCAGCAGGCCTTACATGTTGGCAACGGGGAATCCGAGCGAATGGTCCGTGCCATCCTGGATACGATGGAAGCACTCGACCAGAACGTCAACACGCGGGCCGCACTCGAGGTTTTGATGCTGGACGTACCAACAATCAAAATGTAGGGACGATTCGCGCTGCTACCCTTGTTCATCGTTCTTTAGGTTGTCCCAGGCTTTGCTGGGCTTCCTCAGACCGCTACACTTAACCCGCCAGAGACGAAACAACAGGAGGAATACTCAATGCGCACTGATTTCCAACACTTGCTCATTCAAGAAGATACTCATGTACTCAAGATCACTATGAATCGTCCTGAAGTCTTCAATGCCTTCAATGATACCATGCTTGATGAGCTTGGCGAAGTGCTGGAAGCAGCCGCTGAGGATGAAGCTGTGCGTTGTGTTATCCTCACGGGTGCAGGCCGAGCCTTTGGCTCTGGTCAGGACCTGCGCAGTTTTGCCTCGATCCGCACCGCAAGAGGTGATACACCCGTCAAAGTCAGCGAACATCTGCGCAAATATCATCGCATCGTCTATGCTATTCGCCGCATGCCTAAGCCAGTCGTTGCAGCTGTGCATGGGGTTGCCGCTGGCGCATCCTGTAACATAGCTCTTGCCTGTGACATGCGTATCGTTGCCGATAATGCGCGTTTTATCGAAGCTTTTGCCAGGATTGGCCTGGTGCCTGACGCGGGTGGCGGCTTTTTCTTGCCTCGCCTGGTAGGAGTAGGGAAAGCCATGGAATTGGCGATGTTAGCCGACGAGGTGAGCGGCGCGGAGGCTGAGCGTCTGGGCCTTGCCAATCGTTGTGTTCCCCTTGATGAATTTGAAAAGGTGACCACAGCCTTCGCGCAACGCCTGGCTGCTGGCCCAACGCGTGCCTACGCGCTTATCAAAGAACTGATGAATAAATCGCTTGAAAGTGACCTTGAAACCATCCTCACATTTGAAGGGGAACTGCAAGATATCGCTATCAATACCGCGGATCATCGCGAGGGGGTCTCCGCCTTTTTAGAGAAGCGCCACCCACATTATCAAGGTAGATAAGGCGAGGTATCTTCTGGTGCGCATTGACAGCCTACCATACAGCAATATACAGACACAGGGTGCGCAGCGGCGGGAAAGGCTACGCCAGCAAAGCCCGCAGCACCTGGAGCAGTGTTCCTCTCTTATCCTCCGAGCGCTGCGCGAACGCCAGGCTGACGTTTCGCGCAATGCACTGGTGCTGGGCGCTGGCGCCTGTACTGAGATACCCCTGGCCGAGTTAGTCCGTGGCTCCGATGAAGTCATTCTCGCCGACCTGGATCTTGCATCCATGCGGCAAGGTGCCAATGAACTGCTAACGCCTTCACTTCGCAAGCGTATGCTCCTGGTACAGTGTGATATCAGTGGTGGCGTCAGCACAAATTTGAGCCGCTTGCTTGCAAAACAGTCCTGGGATTTGCTTGTTTCCCGTGGAGCACAGGCGGTCTTTGACATTGCTGCTGAATGTTTAGAGCAATGCCTTGTTCCCGATCCACCTGAGCTAGAGGGAGTTGACGCGAGTGAATTTGGCCTCGTCATCAGCTCCCTTGTTCTTTCACAGCTCTTCAGCTACCCACTCCTCGATGTACTTGATCATGTACAGCGTATTGCTCCTGAATTGCTCGGAGAGCAAGAGCGCCATCGCCGTTATCAGCAGGCTGCTGCTGACTTTCGCTTGCGTATCATCCAGGCTCACCTGCATCTCTTACGTAAGGTAGTAGAGAGAGATGGTACCATCGTCTTGCTCAGCGATATTCGTGGTTTTGTCTTCGATGTTTACGGTACGGATCACGATGCTGAACATCGGCGCAGCATGCCGCTAGTCCCGCGCGTGCTGCCAGACCTTGTAGGTGAGAACTTTACCGTGTTGGAAGAACATCATTGGGAATGGCTGACAGACCTGCCCACAAAGGGAAGACCGGGTAGGGGATATGAAGTCGTCGGATATATGCTCAAGTGAGAGTCCCTTCTCATTTCCCGACATACTCTAAAGCATTTTCAGCGAAAGTAGGCCATTCTTCAGAATGAGGAAAAGGAACCTGAACCCATTCCTTCATTGGTCTTCCAATGCCGGAGGGATCGAATAACTTTGAACCTGACAAACCCAGTGCTTTTGTATGCGCCTCGCCTGTTAATTTAAAGACCATCTCACCGTGAAAGATGCCGACGAAAGCCTTCCGATTCACCTTAATACAGGCCATACCGAACATCTTTCCTTGCTCTACGCTCTCATTTTTGGCGCTTAGCGCTTGCGAGATTTTGGTAAATAGTTCCTCTGGAGTCCCTGTTTGCTTCATTTGACTCATACCTACATCCTTAGTGCTTAAGCGAACGCATCTCACTGCTTTGACTCAAGGAGCAACCCACACCTGTATGTTAGTATCACCGCCTCCCGAGGCAATGGACTTTCCATTGGGAGACCATGCCATTACACGTACGGGAGCCGTATGATAGAAGGTAAGATGGTAGTTGCCGAGTTGCTGTCCAACATAATCAATCATATACGACCTCCCACTTTTACTCATCAGCAGAAATAGCATATCATATAGAGAACAAAGTGTCACGCCGCTCGTAATCGTTACGTATCTAGAGTCTAGAGTGAAATGGTCAGCAACACACACATGAACAGGGAGATTCCGTTCGTCTGCCTGGCAAAACATGAATGTTGACAGAAGATGAAGTTCCTGTGAGGAATACGATATGGTAACCAATACACAAAAGAAGCAAACGCATACGAAGCAGAATACAGCCGGGCGAGTGTTTCAAACCGTCAAAAAGAATGTTGCACCTTTAGGGCTATTTTGGATCAAATTCAATAACGACTGGGCGTGGAACAATGCAGCGGGGCTGGCCTATAATCTGCTGCTGTCTATGTTTCCACTCGTCATTGCCTTGCTCGCCATCCTTGGATTGTTCATGGGTCGGCTTGATCCCGCTGCCTATAATAACGTGATTAAGCAGATTGGCCAGATCTTTCCAGCCGCGACATCATCGCAAAGCATCATCAAACCTGCTCTTCAGCACCTGACCAAGAACTCTGGAATCCTGGGCATTTTTGCTGTCGTTCTCGCTATCTTTAATGGTTCACGTCTCTTCCTTTTTATTGAGGGGTGCCTCGATATCATTTATCATGTTCGTCCACGGGGAGTTATAGCCCAGAATGTGTTGTCCATCGTCATGTTATTGCTGTTTGTCGTACTCATCCCGATTGCGGTGTTGGCATCGGCTGTTCCTGCCTTTGTCGCCTCTTTTCTGCAAAAGACTCCTTTGAACCAGATTCCTGGCAGCGGTATTCTCTTTAGCCTCAGCGGTATTGCTGGCGGGTTGGTTGCAGGGTATATTTTGTTTCAGGCCATCTACATGATTGTTCCGAATCAAAAAATCCGTTTTCGTAATAGTTGGCTTGGGTCAGTAGTAGCAGCAATCCTCCTCGAACTGTACCTTGCTCTTTTTCCATTATATGTAACGTACTTTCTGGGTAGTTTCGCAGGTGCATTAGGTCTTCTTATTCTTCTTATCTTCTTTTACTATTTTGCTATGATTCTGTTTTTAGGTGCTGAGGTCAACGCTTTCTTTCTTGAGGGCGTACAGAATACACCGTATGATCTGGCCACAATGGTCCACCTTGTATCAAGCCATCTTCCGACGACTGAAAAGGACATGAAAGAACAGGCGGCAGCCAGTCATAAGAACGAAGTACCGAAAGAGATACGTCCGAAGTATGAGCGCATCAGCAAGAAAGAAGAGCAGGCGGATAGCGATGCCAGCGCTGACACGCGTTGACAAATGGCACTTATGAACATGAAAAACGGCCAATACGGTTGGAGAATCCAGGTATTGGCCGTCAAAGAAGCAGCAGAGGATGGAAAAAGCCCGCAACTAGGCGTTGGCAATGGGCATATTCGCCACGTCTGTCAGCGCGCGATCTAGTAACTCCGCTGCCTCATCGATTTCCTCAGCTTTCAAGTTCAGCGGAGGAATCATGCGTAGCGTACTCGTCCCCAGGTTATTGAGCAACAACCCATGCTCAAGCGCTTGCTGCACAATCGTAGGAGCCAGATCGTGCTGCACGTTTACCGCTCGCATCAAGCCTATGCCGCGCGGGCTATCAATGAAATGATACTTCTCGCAGAATGCTTCGAGCTTTGAATGCCAGTAATCACCCATCTTCGTAGCATTCTCCAGGAGATTCTCTTCCAGGATGGTTGTAATCGTCGCGATGCCAGCTGCACAGGCGATAGGATTGCCACCAAAGGTCGTACCATGATCACCTGCTGTAAAGATGTCAGTGCGTGGACCCGTCAGCATTGCACCTATAGGTACGCCGCCAGCCAGCCCTTTTGCCATTGTCACCACATCAGGCACCACGTCAAAGTTTTCCCAGCTAAAGAACTTCCCAGTTCGCCCCATGCCTGCCTGTACCTCATCACAGATCATTACCAGGTTCTGCTCATCACACCACTGGCGTACACCCTGGATATACTCCTTATTGGCTGTCCAGATGCCGCCTTCGCCCTGTACCGCCTCTAGTAAGATAGCCACAGTCTTTTCGCTCGTAGCAGCTTTCAGAGCCGCCAGGTTGTTAAATGGTACCTGCTTGAACCCATCAGGAATGGGTACCCACGTTGCCTGGTAGTAAGCCTGTCCAGTGGCTGCCGTTGTTGCCAGGGTACGCCCGTGGAAGCTGTTCTCCATACTGATAATTTCAAATGCGCCATCTTTATGCATGCGCCCAAACTTGCGTGCCAGTTTAATGGCACCCTCGTTTGCCTCCGCGCCGCTGTTGGAGAAAAATGAGCGCATTCCGTTGCTCTGTATGCCGAGCAACTCAGCCAGTTCAATCTGGCGCGTATTGTAGTACAGATTAGAGACATGCACGAGTTGCGTTACTTGTTCTTGAACCGCTTTTATGATGGCTGGATGGCAATGTCCCAACACATTGACGGCAATGCCCGCTACAAAATCCAGCAATACTTTCCCGTCGCTGTCCCATACCCTCGTCCCTTCACCGCGTACAAGCGTTAAGGGCTGGCGTTTAAACGTTCCCTGATAGTACTTGTGCTCAAGCGCAACCCAGTCACGTTTATTGGTCTCCGTCGTCGTCATCGTTTTCTCCTTTGAAAAATAATCTTATCCAAACTTCCCATCTTATCGGGTATAGAGGGTGTTCTCGTCAATGTAACCATGGGTCAAGTCACATCCCCACGCAGTTGCTTTACCTTCACCTATATGGAGGTCAATTGCCACTGTTACTTCGTTGCCTACCATTGCCTGACGGGCAGCTTCTTGATCATACTGTGCAGCCAGGCCCTGTTTCATTACTTGCACATCACCGATAAAAATATCATATGTAGCCTGTTTCAGTTCACAACCACTTGCACCAAGAGCGGCTGCGATTCGTCCCCAGTTGGGATCTTCTCCTGCAAGCGCGCATTGCCACAAAGGTGAAAGCGTAATGGCACGCGCAGCTTTTACCGCGTCCGCCTTATTGCGCGCTCCGCGCACCTGGACAATCATCAACTTCGTCGCGCCTTCGCCGTCACGAACCATCTCGCGCGCCAGGTATTGTGTTACATGACGCAGCGCCTGGCGAAATGTCTCCGCTTCTGGATGCTCTGCATTGATTGGTGTATTGCCTGCCAGCCCATTCGCAAAGAGAATACAGGTATCGTTGGTAGACATATCGCCATCCATCGAGATCATATTGAACGAATCATCGACCGCGGCTTTTACCTCTGCCTTCATCCATTCATGGGCAATTGCAGCGTCAGTTGTCAGGTAACAAAGCATTGTCGCCATGTTTGGATAGATCATGCCAGCGCCCTTCGTTACGCCACCCAGGCGCACCGTACGTCCCTCTATCTGGAATTCCAAGGCAATTCGCTTTGGACGAGTATCAGTCGTCATGATCGCTTCGGAAAAATCATTCCCCTTGTCTCTGCTCATCTCGATCGCCGCGACACCGGTCTCAATCTTCTCTATCGGTAGTTGGCGGCCGATTATACCGGTAGAAGAACATAACACCAACTCGTTCTCCAGCCTCAACTTCTTTGCTACCAGTTCGGACATACGATAGGCATTGAGTAAACCAACATCCCCCGTGGCACAGTTGGCATTCCCACTGTTGACTATCAC
>DMFQ01000041.1:0-307 GCA_003450555.1 Ktedonobacter sp. | reverse complement strand
CAGACTTAATACCGCAGGATGTGGTACCGGCGCTGAAGCCCTGCGGAGCGGTCACACAGTTATCAATCTCCCGAAATATATCAGACACGATTACAATACCTCCTACCATGAAAAAATCCCCAGTTCTCGCGATTTTCTCCCAGTCAGATGCTGCCAGCACTGGGAACTGAAAACTGGGAATCAGGAACTCGTTGCTTACCCCCATTGTACTATGTCGCAAGAGGTAAGCACAACCCAGAAGGAAGCTCAAGGCTCAAGAAAATTAGGAAAGCAGCGTGGGCGAACCATTCCCCGCATGGTTCGCCCC
>DMFQ01000296.1 GCA_003450555.1 Ktedonobacter sp. | reverse complement strand
TACTGCATAGGACTAATTTGCTTAATCACTCCCTTGATCTCCATCATCATGAGAGTTGAGGTAACAGTCGTTGTAGGCAGTTCCGACGCTCGAATAAGTTCATCGATATGAAGAGGATCATGACTGAGCAGGGGTAAGAGTATGCTCTCCTCTTCATTATCTGGCAGGACCGTTTGCATCTCTATATGCTCAGGGATCATAAAAAGATTGAGCGCCATCAGAATATCCTGTACATCAGTGACAAGGTGTGCTCCATCTTGAATAAGCTTGTTCACACCAACGCTTCCTGCTGCAAAAATGCCATTGGGGACAGCAAATACCTCACGCCCATGGTTCAAGCGCAAAAGTGGCCGTTATCAAGGCTCCACTCTGCTTGGGCGCTTCCGTAACCAATATGCCCTGGGAAAGTCCTGAGATAATGCGATTGCGCGCTGGAAAATTCCTGCTATCAGGTTTTACACCCAGAGGGAATTCTGTCACCAGCGCTCCCTGTCCAGATTCAACGATGCGCCGAGCCAGGCCAACATTTTCAAGCGGGTAGATGATATCAAGCCCGCTCGCCATGACTGCGATAGTGCGCCCACCCGCATCTAACGCGGTTGTATGCGCGATGGTATCTATCCCGTGTGCGAGGCCACTTACCACCGTTACATGGCCCTGTGCCAGCTCTCGCGCAAATTGCTCGGTCGCCTGGCGACCATAAGTCGATACTTTACGCGTACCGACAACGCCAATTGCAAATTGGTCTTCTTCCTTCTTTAAGGTCCCGGCGACATACAGAACTGACGGAGCATTGTATATCTCCTTCAGCAAGGGTGGATACTCTTTATCTTTAATTGTAATGACCTGAACCCGTAATCTCTCCAGCTTCTCAAGTTCTTGCTGCGGATTACTGCTAGCGCGCTGTTTGATGAAACTTTCGATAATTTTCTGATCAAGTCCGGCGCGTGCTAGTTCTTTACTATCTGCTTTCCAGGCTGTAGAGACATCCTCGTGAAAATAATCGAGCAGCAATTTGAAGCGTACAGGCCCAATGCCAAGAATACGGGTAAAAGCGACCCAGTATGCCAGCTCATCCAACGATAAACTGTCGGATGGATAATAGCGACTTGGTGCGTCAAACACTTCCAACTCAGACCTCCTTAATAGATCATAGAGCGCATAAAACGATGCCTGTAATTACTCCTGCGGAGCTTTTTCCGGTGGTTGTTGATTCACATTCTCCTTGAAAGGCCCAAATGGAACCTGCATTGAGCCTGTATTCTCACTACCCACTTCCTTACTCATTGTTGAAGCTTCAGGTTGCCACTGAGCAAATGATTGTGAAGGCATGGGTGTAGATTGAAATGATTGAGTTGGTGAACTTACAGGGGGTACACCAAAGGCTTGTTCTGGCGCAAAGGATGGAAACTGCATGTATGTTTGCATGGGATAGGAAGAAGCTGGATTTTGCCAGGTCAGATCTGGTTGTTGTGGCTGTGTCGGCTGTACCGGATACACTGGTTGGCGCGACGTTGGAAAGGCATTGACAGGCATTGATGGTCTATACTGTGAGGGGTCTGCGAAGTATGTGTTGTTGTGTGCTTGTATCATCTCCTGGCTAGGAGATAGAAAAGGCTGTGCTGTCCCTACGAATAATGCCTGTTGGCGTTTGCGTCTCTGGTAGACCAGAATCACCACGATACCTATAATTGGCAGAAAAATGAGCAAAGAGCCAGCCGTAATAAATACCGGAACTGTGCTATCTGTTGTGCTGCTTTGGGGTTGATGTGTTTGTACAAGCGCTTGTGGAGTGGGTGTAAGCTGGTCTGGACGTAGTATACTCTGCTGGCCCATGTGAAGGCGCCATTGATTTTCCAGGTGATCCTGGTCTTGCCCAAGTACCAGCGTCAGATCTTCGTTAAAATCTGACTCGGGATCATTCATCTTCTTAATGAACAGTTTCATTTTGTCCTGCCCAAAGGTAGTATACATATAGGCAACCAGGTCCCAACTTTGGGCATAGGCCAGATAAGCCTGGTCTCCATCTGAGGGAAAACCATCGGAGATATCGTTGAGATGTAGCAACAACTTTTTGGAAAGCGCCTGCTCGAAACGGAATCTCATCTCCGGCTCATGAAACAACTGGTTATAAACTGCTAACCCTTCATCAAACCATGTAGGAGCCTGCTGTCCTTGAGCGATAAGCTGATGGAAAACGAGATGTGTCAGTTCGTGCGGCATATCACGCAAAAGAGTATCGTCATTTTCATCAATCACGCTGATGAAAGCTTCTTCTAATGCTGGGTGAGCTTCACCTCCCACCCATTCATAAGAGCCTGGAGCGAGCGCCCCGTGAAAATCCTGGTTGCTAGCGTAAACCCAAAGAATGATAGGCTGGAGAAGGCCGCCTCCCAGCTTCTGACTGATTTGGTTGATGCTATCGTTGGCTCGCTTCAGCAAGGCCTGGCCAAAATCGGGCGGTCGATTATACCAATCGACCTGTAATAAACCTTGAGACAGGTGCTGCCAGGAATAGCGCGTATCGATTGTTTTGAAATCCTTCGACGACTCTGTATGATAGTTATTTGTGCTATCATGCAAAACCCAGTTGTATTCAACAGGCGTCCCTGGAGTATGAAAATTAATACCGCTTGTATCTTCATGCCAATTGACTTTGACAATCCGCGCAGGTCTGTTTATGATCACAGAATGTTCTTTCGCGAATGAAGATGGCGAATCTTTATATGTGATATAAATGGTGGCCTCAATGATAGAGCCAGCAGTATCTCTGGCTGACATTGCGAAATCGATAGAACCGGGAAAATGAACCACGTCAGACTGAGAAGTCACGGCAATGGGATCAGAAGCTGCAAATGCTTTCGCTGAAAAGGCCACAGGTAAAAAAAAGAAGCCACACAGGAAGAGCAGCAAGAGTCCAAGTAAATAAACTGACCGCAGAGACATTGATGAGGCTCCTCTCAAGAAAACAGTCGTGTTTTCTTGTCCGTTTTTCCTATTGTACATGATTTGTTATGACCTGAACAGGTAGTTTTGTTAAAGTACTTAGTCTTATCCGTTAAGATAAATATCCAGGACAGCATGTGAATACACATTAATTTTGCAT
>DMFQ01000365.1:822-5485 GCA_003450555.1 Ktedonobacter sp. | reverse complement strand
GGGGCAGTGGAGTTGTTGGTGTAGGGTTGTCCTTACTTCCTCTATCTATCTGCAATAGGCTAATTTCCACCCTCTTGACTGAAAGGCCCTGGAGAAACTCCTCTCTCAGTTTTTATCAGGTTACGTTCTCTATGAGAACATTCTCATTTTTTTCCAACGGGATTTCAATAAAGCGATGGTAATCTTGATGCCAGAGAGGACACCGCCAACGACGAAGCAGATCACGCTGAAGGGGAGAGCCTCTCTCGCTGAAAGGAAAAGCGAGTGCAAGTACCTATGGCTCAGGGGAAAAGAGCAGAAACAAAGGAAGCAAGTCAGAATGTATCGCAAGAACTACTCGCTAGCCCGACTCATGCTAGAATGCCTTTCTGGCAGGCTGCACAGTGTGGTGTAGACCTGCTGCTCTCCGAAACGATCCGTCCGGTGCGGTTTGTCTGCACCGGCGGTATCGCTGCACTGTGCCAGCTTGGTCTGTTGGGTGTCCTGAGCCACCAGGGGTGGAATTCGGCCCTGGCTAACATTACGGCATCACTGTTAGGAACAGAAATAAACTTCATGCTCAGTTTCGTCTTCACCTGGAGCGATCGTTGCTTTAATAGAGGATTGAAGCAGGTGCTAAGACGGTGGATTGCCTATCATACGTCCATTATTGGAACGCTCCTGCTCAGCCAACTTCTCTTTCTTGCCACGCGTCCCGTCCTCCCTCTGCTACTGGCATCTTTGTTTGGCATATGTGTTGCAGCAATCGCAAACTTTGTACTTATGAACCTCTTCGTATTTCGCCAGCAACCCGGAAGGTAATGTTTTAGGTGAGCGCTATAAGCTTGAGGGGTGGTACGGCCAATACCGTGCCACCCCTTTTTGCCTATGAGTCAGTTGTTCTCTAGTAGAAAACCATGGCCTCCTAGATGCCGGGAAGGTCCACATCATGGATGTTTTCCTTCTTTCATTTCATTCGAGCAACTTCTGATCGCCTCTGGTCCGTCGTGTTTGTTGCTATAGACCTTGCACCGTTCAGAGTGCGCGGGTTGTAGTGGGGAGCGGCGCTCACGCTGCGAGCGGACGTGACAGGACGCGCGGGAGCATGCTTGCGCTTGCCCTTTGAAGAGTATACTCTCCAGAAGAGGAGCGAGCCTACCACAGCGATGCTGATCAGGTAGATGCCCAGCGCCCACCAGGTCTGTGTATCGCTGCCAGTGCCAATTCCGTGAATCGTCGCGAGCGCAAAGATGCCCAGTGTCAGTACATGCAGCCGCCTCCACCATTTGTAGCCGATGTGTGGGCGTAGCCAGGTGCTAATGCCGATAGCGATGCCGAGGTACAACCCGACAATGCCGAACGCCATCCACTCCGGGCGATAGTGGCTCGCGAACGGAATAAAGATCTCGCTCCAGCCGAATTTGGTGAATGGATCAATCCAAGCGGCCAGAACATGCACAACGAGAAAGATCGTGCTAAGTAGCGTCAGAAAGTTGTGCAGTTCGCTATTGAGTAGACGCGGCCAGCGGCTGGGCGATTGGATTTGCGTGGAAAGCGCTAGTCCCACAATGACTGCTAGAGTGAGCAACACGTAGGTGGTGAATCCGCCCGCCCGAGCAACGTCCCATGTGACTGTTTCCCAAATGGTATTCATATGCTACCTTCCTCCATAAAGTTTGCCGGCCATGGCTCCACGGTTTCCCACGTGCCGTCCGTGCGAACGAGCAGGCCCGCGATGTGGTGTTTCCGCAGGAAGCCAGCTCCAGCCCTCGAACCAAGAATGAACGCCACTTTTGCTGCTACCTCAGCCTGTTCACAACGGTCTGCCACGACAGTGACCGACCAGAGATCGCTTTGAGCTGGCTGGCCTGTGCGCGGATCAAGCAAGTGATGCCGCAGCGTGTTGCCTTGCCACCATTGGCGATGAGCAATGCCTGAAGTGGCAACGGCCCCAGAAAGCAGTGGGAGTGTCCAGAACTGCTTCCATCCGGGCACCGCAATCGGCCACTGTTCCGCATCAGGAGGGAGTCCCAGGACGGCGAGATCGCCCCCGGCGTTGACCATAGCGGGATATATCTCGTTATAGTGCAGCTTCGCCAGGGCGGCATCGACGGCCATACCTTTCGCGATTCCCCCGAAATCGAGCTTGATAGCGGCAGGAAGGGTTACGTGCCGTCGTATTGGGTCTACCTTAATGCCACGCCATCGTCCTCCTGGCTCCCCGGGGATAATAGGATCGAAAACGACCGCCGGAAGTTCATCGAAGGTACGATCATATCCCAGTTGCACCAGTTGATCCAGCAAGGCAGGATCGTATACTCCATCAGTGGCCTGGGCTGCCGTGAGAGCAGTCGCCAGGACAGTATAGAGCAGGTCGCTCACTGCAACGGGTGTACCTGGGTGTTGATTGAGCTGGGACAGCTCGCTCTCCGGTAAGAAACGGCTCAGGGTCTGTTCCCACTCGGCAAAGAGCGTACGAACGAGCTGCGCTCCCATCTCTATCAGGCTTTCAGGAAGCAGCATCGAAATGGTCGTTCCCATCGCCCGGAACTCCTCGCGGCGCATACCACGAGGAGTGGCATAGTCAGGAAGTGCTGGAACTGGTGACGGGTGTGGCAGCACTGGTAGCTGTGGCAGTAGGGGTGGTTGTGGAAGTACTGGTGGTTGTCTGCGAAGATTTTGTTGATCCAACATTATTTCCTCCTTGTTTCAAAAAGTTCTTATTCGCCTGGGAAGATGAAGTTTGAGAAGACGTTGATGAAGTACTGGTAGTTGTGGTTGTGGATGTGGTTCCGACCTGGTGTAACGCAACCAGTCCGCCGAACGTGCCGAAACCCACGATCGAGGCAATGGCGAGCCATCTCTTGAGTGTGTTGGCCAGGGCCAGCACGCGCGTCTTGGGCATCTTCTGCGGTGTTCCAGGCTTCTGACCCACAACACGCCGCGGCTGCTCTGGACTCTGTGGTCGTGTGAGCTGTTGTCGACCATACTGTTGAGTAGCTACGCTGCCTTCATAGCGCTGATTTTGTTGTGGTATCCACGAAGCGTTTCTATCATAAACTTGCGGATTTGTTTCCATTGTTAGTTCCTATCTATAGAAAGAAAAATGATCTGAGAGGGAAGCTTGCCCTCATTGTCTGTGGGCGAAGGCCTCTCAACGAGCAGATATTTTCATATCATGTGTCAAGCATACAGCAGTTCTATTGGCTTTTTATTGGAAACATATGAGAAATTTCTCACTTCGCTTGTCTCGCTATTGCTGGAGAATCTGATGCAAGGCTGTTTCAACAAGATTGGATGGGATCGCAAAACTGACGCCATTGGCGGCTGTATTGGACTCGGTATTCACCGCGGTCACGGTAGGAATGCCAATTAGTTGGCCTTGCAAATTGACCAAAGCCCCACCACTATTGCCCGGATTGACGGCGGCATCGGTCTGGATGGCATTGGAGACCGTAGTTCCGGTTGACTCCGTCACGCTCCGGTTCAGGGCACTCACAATGCCTTTGGTGGCTGTTTCAGTGATACCGAGTGGATTGCCAACTGCCAGCACATCTTGCCCTACAACGAGCCTGGAAGAATCGCCGATCTGGGCGACCGTCATATGCGCAAAGGGTTGAATGCGCACTACAGCGAGGTCATCGGCAGCAACTGTACCGATCAACTGCGCCTGTTCTGTGCTTCCATTGGACAGCACGACTTCAATGGTTTGTTCGCCACTGACGACATGGTTATTGGTCACAATATCCCCTTTTGTGTCAATAATAACCCCAGAGCCAACCTGTTGCCCCTGTACAGTCGTTACCTTGAGTTCAACAACGGACGGCTCTATCCTGGCAATAGCCGCCTCCTGCTGTGTTTCTAACGTTGTGGCGCTGGATGTCGTGGCCGGTGCTGTAGTTGTAGCCTGTGCCGTTGTGCTTGTACTACTCTTGCTACTACCCGCGAACTCCCACCCGGAGAACAGTCCCACGCCAAAGATGAGGGCAAGCGCGAGGGTGAGGAGCAGTATCGCTCCCGCGCGGCCAGGCCGTTTGTGGGGCGGCGTTGAAGAGACTCGCGGTTCTGAAGGATAGTGGGGCGGCTGGAATGCAATGTGCTCTCCTGTAGTTTGTGTGCCTGGAGCATCATCCAAAAAGTCTACTGACGCAGACGATAGGTAGGGCGATTGAGATGAATACGGTATATAGACTTCATGTTCTTCTTGTAGCATCTTCGTTGTCTCCTGCTATTTTTTAAACACTCTTTTGTTTTGCTTTACAAACTTCTGTCATACGTTGCTTACCTGTGCCACAATGGCGCTCACATTGTCTTCTCCACCACCTGCCAGCGCCGCCTGGATGAGTGTATGGGCTGTATCCGATGGAGTGAGCATGGGAGTGGTCACGATGGCGGCAATCTGCTGGTTACGCACCATTTCCCATAGCCCATCGGAGCACAACAGCAGGATGTCACCCGCGGCAAGTGGTATGGCAGAAGCGTCCACTTCCACGCTGGCTTCACTGCCCACGCTGCGATAGATTTGATTGCGTTTGGGATGGGTGTAGATGTCGTCAGGCGCGATGATTCCCTCCGCCACGAGCGAGGCCACAACCGAGTGATCATTGGTGATCTGAACGAGTCCGATAGGTTCGCGATAGAGGTAGAGTCGGCTATCGCCCACATGCGCTATGTAGGCAGTGGC
>DMFQ01000365.1:0-753 GCA_003450555.1 Ktedonobacter sp. | reverse complement strand
TGGTTGCGCTCATACACGACCCGATTGGCATACTGGACACCTGCTGTGAGTTGGGAAAGCCAGTCCTGGGGCGGCCTCTGCAATGAAGAGAGGGAGCCAGACATATACGCGACCAGGGACCGGGCAGCGAGCTGGCTTGCTTCCTGGCCATGCCCCGGTCCTCCCATGCCATCTGCCACCGCGAGGAGGACAAACGGTTCCGGCGAGGCAAAAGGCATGACGCCGTGTGTGATGAGAACCGTATCTTCGTTTGGCCTGTGCTTGCGTCGTATACCTGGGTCCAGGTGCGCCCCGATGGATAGCGCGAGGCAGGACTGCCTGGCATGCCCATCTGTAACCGCCAGCGTATGGACATATGCATGGTCGTTAGCTTGTTGTTGTAGCATCATCATATTTCCTTGTTTCTATCGGGATACGCACTTTGAGCAAGATACTGCTCACAATGCTCGTTGAAGTTTGATGTGCAAGGATTCGTTTCTTGCGCTAGTTCAATAGTAAAGGGAAATCATGTGAAGCGTATTGGAGGAAAATGGGAAAATTCTCATAGTATAGGGTACGCGTGTCTCATCTATTGGGGCTCATGCCTGGACTTTCCTTATGGTCGCCAGAATCATTTATCGACATTGCCTTTGCAGTTGCGTCAGATATGTTTGAGTCGAGGTAACCCACTGTTTCAAGTGTTTCAGGTGTTTCAGGTGTTTCAGGTGTTTCAGGTGTTTCAGGTATGTTTGATTCAAGGTGGCTCACCGTTTC
>DMFQ01000170.1:1431-3538 GCA_003450555.1 Ktedonobacter sp. | reverse complement strand
CTGTTCCAGTGGCAAAAAGGAAAGTTGATACCCGTGTACCCCGATACTATCGCGGTAGAAACCCCCGAATATCCCAAACCAGCCTGGCCTTAAAAATCTGTCGTAGTCGTGGAAATGCGCAGTGCCCGTGACATGAGAAATACCCAAAGGAGTACTTCTCATGTCACGGGCACTGCGCGTTAGTGACCTGTAATAGCCCATTCTTCCTATCTTCTCCATTGATTCATACCGCCACAAGCTCTTGATGCGCTAATTCGCACACCTGTTTGTATTCATTTGATTGAGGACACATATTTTTGTGTGCTCGTTGTATTTGTATTGCAGAAGAGAGGCTAACGTGCCTATGAGCAAACATCAACAAATCTGGCAGTATTTTCAGCAACACCGGATGGCAAGTATTTTAGTCGGTCACATCAGCGTAGTAGTGGTGCTTGGAGCGCTTTTTCTTGGTAACTTGATGGGTATGCACCTGCTGGGAGCATTTGCCAAAAACTCTTGCTCTAACGGCGATCATAGCTACACTGTAGTAAGTGGGGATACATTAGGAGGGATAGCGAATCACTACAAAACCACCTGGCAACGTCTCGCCTCCTACAACCACATCTCCAACCCCAATACGATCTATGTCAATCAAACTATTTGTATTCCTGGTCATAGTAGTGGTAGTCCTCCCCCGACCAAAGGCACCGGCAACTATTTTCCTTATGGGCAATGCACATGGTATGCAAACCAGCGTTACCACGCATTGCATGGCGTCTATGTGCCCTGGACGAGCAATTCGGATGCCTGGGCCTGGATACAGCGCGCTCACGATTTCCACTGGCGCATCTCAAGTAGACCGTCAGTTGGGGATATCCTCGATCTGCAGCCATGGGTACAAGGAGCGTATGGTTTAGGGCATGTGGCTATCGTCGAAAGAGTGCTGCCCAATGGCCACGTCATTGCCAGCAACATGAATTGGGGTGCATATTACTGGGACGTCACAGACGTAGAGTTCTCACCGGGACCAGGGGTCAGTTTTATCAGTTATTAGAGGCCGGAAAGCAGTGTAGGCAAGGTAGCCTGCACTGCTTGCTAATCTTTAGCCTGAGAAAAAAGGGATTGACAAGTAGCAAGGATTGATATAGAATTGCACTCGTAATCCGTTATGACTTTGCCCTCGTGGCGGAATGGTATACGCGGCAGGTTGAGGGCCTGTGCTCGAAAGGGCGTGGTGGTTCGAATCCACTCGGGGGCACCCGAAACAAACAGAAGAGGCACCCGGTGGGTGCCTGATTTATCTTCTCTAAGGGCGACTAGCTCAGCTGGTTAGAGCGGCTGCTTTACACGCAGTAGGTCAGGGGTTCGAATCCCTTGTCGCCCACCTTCCCCTAGCATACACACCACTTTGCTTAAGTTATCCACAAATTAGAACATTTGTACACATACTTATCCACATTTCTCTTGTGATCGAACAAGAAATGGGTCAGAGAGATTGGAATATCCTGGATGCTTGCCTACTAAGCGGCCACCTGTGGTGAAGGAATAGGCCAGTTTAAATCTTTGGCAACGTTGAGCCAACCTTCAATTGCCTCTTTGCCTTGTTTTACTGCTTCTTCATAGGTTTTCCCATGAGTCATACATCCTGGAAGTTCAGGAACATTGACAATGAAAATTTTATCATCTTCATCCCATTGGATAATCATAGAGTAGTGAAAATCATTCATAGTATTGCCCCTAAAGCTCGAAAGGCTGATCTGAGGGATGTCTTACAACAACTCATTGAAGAGCCATTTTTCGATTGACGTAAACAACTGGATATTTGTGTCATGTCTGTTTCAGGGTATGATACAATACGTCAAGAGTTGGCATGTGTGATTGGAAAGGCGAACTTTTTATGGCAACATCAGAAGAAAGACTGACAACGTTAGAAAAAACGGTTGCACTCTTACAGAAGAGTTCAAGCACAGGCATTCAAGAGTTAAACCGGAATGTCACGATGCTTCTTGGTATAGCATCCTCTCAGCAACTTGATATCAAAGAAATCAAAATTAGCCTCATCACTGTTGAAGAGCGATTGGATACCATGAGCCAGCACATAGAAAGCGGTTTTGAGTCAGTGGGGAAA
>DMFQ01000170.1:0-1191 GCA_003450555.1 Ktedonobacter sp. | reverse complement strand
AAACGCATGGAAACGTTGGAAGGTCGCTTTGAGATACAGGAAAAGAAGTTTGATCAGATGTTACACTTGCTCACAGGGTTAACAAAGAAATCAGAGTAACTTTTTGGATCAAGAAAACGCCTGGACTATATTTAATCCAGGCGTTTTCTTGATGGTTTAGTGTCCAATAAACTCCCCAAGTCTCATCGTTGGGTAACAAAGTTTTGGATATTCCTTATTACCCTCAAGCGGTTATATCCACCTTGCTGATAATGACGAGCCGTTAACTCATTGGAATCTCTAGTCGTTTACCTCCTTTTATCGTATTATGTATATAAGCAATGTGTGTCCTCTTTTTTGAAAGGCAGGGCTGATTATGACAACGACATCGGGCAGAATTCCTATGGTCACTCGTGCCGATTGGATTCCTGGCCCCGGCCAGGGACGGTGGACCTACAGGGACTACGCAGCCCTTCCAGATGACGGCCACCGGTATGAAATTGTGAATGGAGTTCTGTATATGGCACCTGCTCCTAGCTGGTCTCATCAAGAGATCGTTGGTGCGTTCTACCGCTACTTGTACACCTATGTTACCTCGTCCGACTTAGGGGGAGTGTTCATTGCTCCTATTGATGTCGAACTGGCTCCTAATGTGGTGTTCCAACCGGATGTGGTGGTCTTGCTGAAAGAGAGCCGGGATAAGTTGAAGGAACGTCATATCGTCGGTGCTCCCGATCTGGTTGTCGAGGTCGTTTCACCTGGAAGTGCAACGCATGATCGATACAAGAAATTGGAAGCCTATGCTCGTGCGGGTGTCCCCGAATATTGGATTGCCGACCCTGATGCCCAAACTGTCGAGGTATTGACATTTGGAATAGGTGACTACCATTCGCAAGGTGTTTTTCAGGGAAAAGCTACGCTTCCATCGGGGATTTTGCCGAGCTTAGCCACCAAGGTCGAGGAGTTCTTTGTTTCAGCATGGAAGTAGATCATCATGATGATCTACTTACCGATTTCATCTGATAAAGTGCTCTTTCCTGCGCCAGAAAGCCCCGTGAACCAAAGCGTGAATCCTTTGTCGCCCACTCTCCCACAGCATCCACACTACTTTGCTCAAGTTATCCACAAATTAGAACATTTGTACACATACTTATCCACATTTCTCTTGCGGTCGAACAAGAAATGGGCCAGAGAGATTGGCAGAGAACAAAA
>DMFQ01000381.1:3487-3657 GCA_003450555.1 Ktedonobacter sp. | reverse complement strand
CCTATCAGGACAATGTTCAGTCCTGGTCGACTGATGAGCCAGCCGTTGACCTCACTGCTACTTCGCCGGTAGAATCTCTACTTCGGAAAAGTCATTTCTATGATACTTGTCAGTACCATTTACATGTGAAACATCCATTTCCACAGAATACCTCATTCTGTGAAATGGAT
>DMFQ01000381.1:0-3395 GCA_003450555.1 Ktedonobacter sp. | reverse complement strand
GACCTCACTGCTACTTCGCCGTTAGCATCTCTACTTCGGAAAAGTCATTTCTACATACTTGTCAGTACCATTTACATGAGAAACATCCATTTCCACAGAATACCTCATTCTGTGAAATGGATGTTTCTCACATAGAGAGCCAGATATGAATGAAGCTCCTTCGTCAGTTGTTAGAAGGCGCTGGTGCTTTTCGGTGTACCTAGTCCAGTTGGGCCGTCATAGCCTGTCACTCCTGTACAGAGATACGAGCCGCCACAGCTTCCGTTGCTGCCTGACTTCACATCGTAGAAGCCGGTGGTGTGACTATAGAGATGGCTGGTATTGATACTACTGGCATTCCCGGCAAGAGCAAAGACACTAGCAATCACTGGAGAAGAGACGCTAGTTCCTCCAAAGACTAACCAACCAGACTGTTGGTACGTGTCGTAGACAGAGACGCCAGTATTGGGATCGGCCACGGCTGACGTATCGGCGATGGTTCTCCTGCTACAATTAGGGTCTTTTTGCCAACTGGGCTTAGTGATGAAAGCACTGCACCCGCTACCAGCACCACTCCAGACCGTCTCTTTCCAGCCGCGAGTATTAGCTGCATGCTTCAAGGATGTTCCACCAACCGCGGTCAACGTGTTGAACGCGGCAGGAACCTGGGTGCCATACCCATTGTCGCCGGAACTCGCTGTGATAGCCACACCAGGATGCGTGTAGAATGAGGTCTGGAGGCTTCCCTCGCTACTGAATTCACTACCACCATAGCTGTTACTAATAGCGTTGGCTCCCATGGTCGCTGCCCTGTTGACCGACGTTCCCAGGTTGTTGAAACTATTGGTCGTTGCCTCGACCAGCAGGATATGACACTTGGGGCAGACAGCGCTGACCATATCGAGGTCAAGCGAAATCTCCTCAGCCCAGTTTACATTAGGACTGGGATAGTGCGTTCCTCCATTTTCGTCGACCTTTTTGAAGCAACCATTGGCGGTGGTGCATGGTGAGAGACCAAATGTACTGCGATAGACGCCCAGATTAGCCTCAGCATTGGGATCGTCAAATGCATCAACAATGGCCACTGTTTGTCCACTTCCTGCCGAGGAGGAAGGTAATTTATAGGCAGATTGCAGATCAGCAGGATGGTAACCGGCAGGGCCAGTGTTTGGCTGGAATTGAGAACCGACCATCACAATGGACATACAACGAGCGTAGCCGGAGCGGAGTACGAAGGAACAAGCTTGCACCGGGTGCGGTTTGATAGAAGATAAGGTGTGGGCGGAAGCCTGTCCTACTGTCCCCAATAACATGAATGACAGCACGGCTAATGCGCAAACTGTTGTAACGAATTTCTTCAACGTAATAAATCTCCTTGGTGGTGGGTGAAGGTTACAAGCTGTCGGCTTGTAAGAAACAAATACGGAAAGCAGGAGTATCCGAAAGATCACAATTCCCATATTTTTTTAGTATACTTCTGTTTCCTTTCTTCAGCCTTCCTTTCTACTTCTTTCAAGTTGATGCCCTTAAGGATGGAGGGGAGCTGTTCCTTTTCATCCTTTATGCAAGATAACTGATGACCCATTGACATCGAGTGTCAGCGTAGCCTGTGGCGAGACTCCTACATTGGCATCCGGGCCACTAGTATCGGTGACAGCAACGCCAGGAAAATTCGTGGTGAGAGTATCGACGATTCCTGCTATCTTCAGGTGAAACGATGCGTCATTCGGTAAGGAGATATCAAGAGAACCTCCATTGGAACTAAAGGTCGGGGTCGAGTTTGCTGAGCTATCAATTGATCCCTGAAATATCGTGGGACCGCCGTTGTTATCCAGCACAGATTTTCCTTTTAGCGTGTCTTGCACCAGGATGATCGACCCGCCATTGGTAGTCAGATTCATCTGCCCGCTGACCCCAAACACATCGATTTCGTCCGCGTTTATTTTCAGATTGATGGACGCGGGAACAGTCATATCCAGGTCGCAGCCATTAATGATGATCGTGTCGCTATCTTGCGCGTGACTGGAAGGCACAAAGATACCGCCCAGACCCTGGAGTACCACCTGGTTGGTAGAAGTGCTGGCGTGAACATGGACATAGCCGGTACATTCATCAATGAATAGGGTGGCGCCCGTATCGACGTTGATGACATTGCCTGTTTGCCATTTATAAACAAAGAAGCCGATACCGCCAAGGATGATCAGAAGAATGATGATGCTAAGTATGGGGAAGCGTCGCCGTCGTCGCGGTTGAAATGCAGTATTGTACATCATACTTTATGCCCCTTTTTGCTTGTGGAGCGTAATCGATCCAGCATTCGAGTTGAGCGATAAGAGTGCACGCGGAGGATTACCAACATCTGCATGCACCTCCTTGCCCTGAACATGCATTCCAGGGTAGTCTGTAGTGATCGAACCGCTGTTGGTTTTGCCATTCACATGAAACGATGAGTTTTGCGGTAAGGTGGCATCGATTGACCCCTGGTTGTTTTCAAGATCATATGTGCCTGTGGAGCCAATAGAACTATTAAAAGTGATGGGGCCATCATTGTTACTGAGCGTGACCTGTCCATTTAGTACAGACTGCGTTACAGTAATCGCGCCTGTATTATCGTTAAGAAGCGATGTTCCAAGAACATTACAATGAGTGAGAGTGATTGTCCCATCATTAGCGATGAAGGTCATCTGGCCTGTTATACCGGTCGCGTCAATATTGGCTGAATTGGTATTTATTTTTAAATTGATACCTGGCGGGACAGTGACATCAAGTTTTCTACCCCCCAAAGGATCTCCATCGACAATGATAACGCTGCTATCGCTGTTCTGCTGAAATCCATCGATACCGAAGTTCCAGGGGAGAGCGACATTGCCAGGACTGATGACCTGAAATATGATTTTGTTGGCATCGGTTCCAGCATGGATGTGAATAGTGGGAAGGTCAATCTTCTCATATCTCTGACTGTTAATCACCAGTGTTGAATGAGCGTTGACGGTAATGGTAGTTGGACCAAAGATGGGCCAGTTGCGTGCAAAGGTGTTATAACTGACAAGCAGCAGTACTGCCACAATGACCAGGCTAAATAGGCATCCCAGGCGCGGGCCGCGCCGCCTGCCAGATCTTTGACGGAAGTAGGGATTGCCAGGCACCATCGGAATGGCAAAGGAATCGGGCGGACTGAATTGAGGTTGTTGTCCCATATATGGCTGACCACTTGAACCCTGGCCGAATGAGTCTGCGCTGGGATCTGTAAAATTCATACAATTTCCTTCTTCGCACAAGAAAGTGCGACAGTTCGTGGGTTTGCATTATCTCCTGTCATGCAGCAGAATGTGCTTGTATTATATAACACAACAATATATATAGCACAACAATAGTAGGTATGTATATTGCATAAGCCCTGCCGCGATGCTATGATA
>DMFQ01000303.1 GCA_003450555.1 Ktedonobacter sp. | reverse complement strand
TCAGCTACGATGTCACATGCTCCCGCGTAGGCTTCCAGGCTTGTATCAACGCCCTTTTCTGCGCTCAAATAGGGGCTTGCATATTCTGCTAGAATCGCATTTGCATCCCCAACGAGTTCAAGCTGTTGCAGAATGATATCAGCCAGCGGAGCTAACCCTTTTTCCCGTGCGACACTGGCGCGCGTCTTGCGCTTAGGGCGAAATGGCAGATAGAGGTCCTCCACTTCTTGCAGCGTTGCCGCGGCTTCGATGTTGGCTGCCAGTTCTGTCGTCAATTTGCCCTGCGCTGCAATCAACCGGCGCACATCGACCTTGCGTTCAAAGAGCGTACGCAACGCTAAAGCCCGGTCAGCGATAGCCTGGATCTGTACTTCATCCAGACTGCCCGTGACTTCCTTGCGGTAACGAGAGATAAAGGGAATAGTATTTCCCTCATCCAACAATGCAATAGTACGTGCGATCTGGCCGCTGGCCAATCCCAGTTCTTTACTGAGCGTTTGGGCCAGATCTGTTACCTGTAACTCTACCTCTTCTGGCGAAACAGCGAGCGTTTCAGCTTGTTTGGTTTGTTCTTCGGATGTCAAATACGTTGCCTACCTTCCCTGGCTACTATCAATTGTTGCTTGTGCCAAGAAAAATAGTACCATAGCTCTGGCATTTCGTACAGCCTCTCATGTCTATGCTGGCTACTCATCTAAAATGGAATTCATGGGGTCTCTCATCTATGCCACGTCTGACTGATACAGTTGATCAAATGGAGAAATAGAGGGGAAAAAATGTGCGGTATGCTCCGTTCTACTAACGAAAGGTGTATTCTTGCATTCCATTTTCTAATATAATAGAAGAGAATCTTGCTTGCAATAAGACATTTGTATGATACAATGACTGCAGCCTGAACCAATCTTACGTCCCTGTTGATGGAAGAGAGAGCAAGTACTTGGAACGAAATGTGATGTTTGACGCTGACCGAGATAAACCATCTGAGACAGAACGCGAAACTTTTCAGGATTCAGATCTCAGTAGTTTAGCACAAAGCGATAGTCTACGCCTGTATCTTCGTGAAATTTCACGCATCCCTCTCCTGACGGCTAGCCGCGAATCTCATCTTGCAGAACGCGCAGAACAAGGTGATAAAGATGCGCGAAATCACCTTATCGAAGCGAACTTAAGACTGGTAGTAAGTATTGCCAAAAAATATGTGGGACAGGGACTCTCCTTGGAGGACCTCATTGGTGAAGGCAATATCGGCTTGATTCGCGCAGTTACTAAGTTCGACTATAGGAAAGGATTCCGCTTCTCTACCTATGCAACATGGTGGATCAAGCAAGCCATTACCCGCTCGATCTTAGAAGGCACCCGCGTAGTACGCCTCCCAGTCTATATTATGGAAGAGGTCATGCGTGTGAAACGTATGACTCGCCAGCTGTACCAGGAACTTGGGCGCGAACCCAACCCTGAAATCATCGGTCAACGCTTAGGCATGACGGCGGATCGTGTCAGCGAGCTGCTGATCTGGGCAGAAAAAGTCTTCTCACTCGATGCCCCTCTTTCCGAGGAAGAAGAAAACACGCTTGGGGATGTCATCGAAGATGTTCGCGAACGCGGACCAATGGAACTCACCGATCAGCTATTGCTTCGCGAGGAGATTCGTAAAGTGCTCGGGCAGTTAACCTTGCGCGAAAGACAGGTAATTGAACTGCGCTTTGGCCTGGTTGACGATCATGACCATACTTTAGAAGAGGTTGGCAAGAAATTAAAGGTAACCCGAGAACGAGTCCGTCAAATTGAGGAACGTGCCATACGCAAACTACGCCATCCACAGGCTAGCCGCATTCTTAGAGAATATCTTGACTGAAGCAGCAGTGGGGATGCTCCTCGCCCGTAGTATCCCCTCCACTCGTTTCCAAATGTGAGATAAGTACTTTTTTCCGACGTACACTATATACGTATGATAAGTACGTTTAATCATTATGGAGATCACGCATGCAATGTGCCTTTCCCTCTATTTCACAGTCCTGATTACTATGCGTGATGAGGTCAGGTAGCATGAACGAATTGGCTGGCCAGAGCCTGGGTGGATATGAGTTAACAGAAGAGATTGGCCGAGGCTCTATGGGGATGGTCTATCGCGGTAAACAAATTGCCCTTGGGCGCGAGGTAGCAGTGAAAGTGCTCTCGCAAGCGTTAGCAAAAGATGCATCGTACGTAGCGCGCTTTATCCGCGAAGCACAAATCATTGCGGGACTCAACCATCCCAACATTGTACAAATTTTTGATGCTGGACAACAAAATGGACTGCTCTATTTTGTGATGGAATATGTCCAGGGGCCCACTATTGCTAGCTTACTTCAACTCGATGGTATGATCCCTCCGTACCTTGCCGCCGAATACGGTGCGCAAATTGCCGATGCGCTCGATTCCGCGTACAGAGAACGAAATGTTATTCACCGCGATATCAAACCAGAAAATTTGATGTTGGACCGTTGGGGCAAGATTAAGGTAATGGATTTTGGATTGGCTCGCGCTAGCGGCCTCCAACAAATCACCGTTGCCAAAAACCCTCGTAGGCAGCATCTACTACGCTTCACCAGAACAGGTATGGGGATATACCCTTGACAATCGTAGTGACATCTATGCCCTCGGCGTTGTTCTTTACGAGATGGTCAGTGGACATCGCCCTTTCGCCGGTCGCTCTCTGCCAGAACTTACCCAGGCGATTGTCAGTAGCCCTATCAGACCCCCCCGTTACTACACACAAGATATCTCACCAGAACTGGAACAAATTATTCTCGTGGCAATGGCACGTAACCGCGACGAGCGCTACGAGCAGGCCAGGTTGCTCTCGCGGGACTTACGGGCGCTCAAGTTACAACCCGCGACACATCTTAACGCACCTGAAATCGACCCCTCTCTTAAACCAAAGGGGCATCACATGGCGCGCGGAAAAGTCGTGGTACAGCCTCCTAAACGGCCGCAGATGCAGCCTCCGCGCTATGCGGACCTGGAAAACATGCAGCCTACTGTCAAAGAACCAGTTGTCCATTCTCCCGTTCCGGCACAAGCTCAACAGACCCCCAGAGAATCATCTCCCACCACAAAGCAGAAGGTTGATACCGAAGGACCAACTGGTCCTCTTGAACCCATTCTCCAGCCGAATACTGAACAGCAGCAACACCAACAAAAGCAGAAGTCACGCAAGAAAAAGACAGTCAAGCAGCGACCGCTCTGGCGAAAAATATTTAAATCAACCCGCTAAACTACTCATTTACCCCTTGTTGTCTTGCAATCCCCGCGTTATACTATCGATTGAAGAGATACTTTGCGAACCGGAGATAACAATAGCGTATGGATTCCTCACAATTAAGCCTGGGTGTTGCTTTCCTGGCAGGAATAGCATCTTTTCTATCGCCATGTGTGTTGCCGCTGGTCCCTATTTATATAGCTCAGCTCGTGGGCCACAGCGTCTATCAATCCTCAGATGAGCAGGAAGACCAACCAGCCAGGCTGGCCACATTTCTCCATGCATTGATGTTCGTCCTTGGCTTTACCCTGGCCTTCGTTTCCCTTGGCGCTAGCGCTAGCACTCTCGGAAGTTTTCTACGCGTGCACCAGTTATTCTTGCGCCAGGTCGGAGGCATCATTCTTGTGATCTTTGGACTGCACCTGGCAGGAATACTCAAGGTTCCGTTTTTCTATCTGCAGAAACGCTTCGAATTTCACCCGACTCGTCCCAGTTATCCGGCTTCACTCCTCTTTGGCGTGATATTTGCCATCGGCTGGACCCCCTGTGTTGGGCTTATACTTGGTCCCATCCTGGGACTGGCTGCCAACGCGGCAACGCTGCGCGAAGGAGTAACCTTACTGCTGTTCTATTCACTCGGCCTTGGTATACCATTTCTGCTGCTCGGTCTGGGGCTTGACCAGCTAAGTAGAGCCTTAAAGTGGCTAAAACCTTACCTGGGCAAGATTGAAATTGGGACAGGCATTGTGATGGTGGTAGCGGGAGTTGTCATCTTCCTCAACCTGCTTCCCTATTTGAACCACTACTATAACCTGGGACTCAACATTCAATAGTAAACCGTGAGCAAAAATGTTTCTGCTTCACATCCTGGGTGTGTAAGAAATCTTATTCATATTCTTCAAAATCAGCTCGGATCTCCATCTCAACTTCGGGATCAAAAGCAACTGGCTCCCCCATTGGCGCGCGAGCCAGTAGCAGCACTCTTTCACGTAAATGCTCAGGAGCTTTCTCGATAGTACAGCGCTCGTGAATGAGTCGCGTAACGCGCATATCAAAATGAAAGCGACATTCGCAATCCGGACAGGCTGTGAGATGCTGTTGCACGATGACGACTTCCTCAGCATTGAGTTCCCGACCAATATAGAGATGTAGACGAGCAACTGTCTCATAACAATTCATACTAATTATCCTCCAGTGACGGCTCGTTCGTCGTTCTATCTGTTCATTTTAACATAATTGGAGGGACTTTCATTCCCGTGACAAGTGCGTTATACTGGAATTGACACTTTCCTTTGGAAAGGAGATTGGTCATAGAGGAGTTTTGCATGCCGGAACAGCCAATATCAGAACAGGATCTGAAAACATTACAAGATGAGAAGAGTGAGAATTTACCATCTGAAGATTTTGAAGCAGGCGTATTAACTCACCTGGATAGCCTTTACCGTACTGCTCGCCGTATGACAAGTAACCAGCAAGAAGCTGAAGATCTGGTGCAAGAGACGATGCTCAAAGCGTTTCGTTTCGCCCACACCTATCAGCGTGGTACCAATCTGCGCGCGTGGCTCTTCCGCATATTGAACACATCAGCAATCAATCGTTACCGCAAGCAAGCCTCTCACCCAACCACAACATCACTTCCCGAAGGTGAAGATTTCTACCTTTACAATCGCATTAAAGATTTAAGCGGTCAGGAACTGAACATAGGGGCTGAAGAAGAGGTTTTGAGCCAATATCTTGATGATGACGTCTATCAAGCGCTAAACGATCTTCCTCCCAACTTCCGCATGGCGGTCATCCTGGCAGATATTGAAGGGTTATCCTATAAAGAGATTGCCGAGGCATTACAGATCCCCATTGGCACAGTCATGAGTCGTATTTCACGCGCCCGCCGTCAGCTACAACAATCACTCTGGCAGTATGCGAAAGAAAGAGGATACGTCAAAACTGAGGCAAAATAAACAGTGCGCCAATTCTTTTGCGTAAGCAGCAGAAGGCCCGCACCACAGTTGTGGTACGAGCCTTCTTACTGCTTTATGCATTCGCGCACTTTCCTAGGCATGCTGACTTGACTGGCGAGCAGTATCAGCGCCCGCACGAGTCAAGCTTACGTTCACACAACGGCGATCCATCATATCGACCGCGCGGATCACTAAACCTTTCCGTTCCAGTCGGGCAACAGCCTTTGTGGCGGCTGCTGAACTCACCTTAAGCGCTGACGGCAATCTCCCCTACTAACCAACTATCTCGACGTGCAAGGCAGTTAAGCACCTCTAATTGGCG
>DMFQ01000302.1:5386-5821 GCA_003450555.1 Ktedonobacter sp. | reverse complement strand
GGTAGAAGCGATAGCTTCGTTGGCAAGACGCATTTCCAGGAACCAAATTTCGTTGAAGGAGTATCAAACAATGGTAATCAGCAATTCGGCAAACACGGCTCAGTCCACAGCCCGGCACAGCAGCGCCCTCGAACTGGCACTGCACAAAATTTCCTCGGTTAGCGTACCAGAAAGCAAAAGCATTGCTCTCGCCTACTCAGGTGGCCTCGACTCGACGCTCTGCGTCAAACTCTCCCAACTGAAATATCACGCGCGCAACCTCGTAGCCATTAGCGTTGACGTTGGCCAGGGCGTAGCCGAAATTCAGGAGAGTATCGCAAGGGCAGAACAATTAGGCATCTCCCCCATTATCATCGACGCCAAACAAGAGTTCACCGAGCACTGGCTGAGCAAAGCCATCCAGGCCAATTCAGACTATAACGGCTATCCCGTCTC
>DMFQ01000302.1:0-5162 GCA_003450555.1 Ktedonobacter sp. | reverse complement strand
GGCAACGACCAGTACCGCATGCATAACGTCTTCAGCCTCTTTGCGCCTGGCCTCTCAGTCTTTGTCCCTGTGCGGGATTTCGATCTCACACGCGGGGAAGAACAGCTCTTGATGGAGCACTACGGTGTACCGGTCGAAGAGGTCATTGCCGGTGGTGATGACAAGACCATGTGGTGCCGCTCTATCGCCAGTGGCGGCATTGGTCTCGACACAGAACTGCCCGATTCGATCTGGCTCTGGCTCACGCCACCCGCAAAGGCTCCCGATAAGCCAGCAACCCTGCAATTGACCTGGCAGAACGGGTTGCCCATCGCCTTGAACGGCACGAAACTCCCCCTTGACCAGATCATTGAACAGCTCAATGGTATTGGCGGAGCTAATGGCATCGGGAAAATTGATCTTTTCGAGGACGGCATCATGGGCCTGAAGTCTCGTGAGATCTATGAGGCGCCCGCCGCGACCATCCTACTCAAATTGCACGGCGACCTCGAACTGTTCTGCCTCACCAAAGAAGAGATTCAGTTGAAACGCCAGCTAGACGCGCAATGGGCCAAACTCGTCTATCACGGCGAATGGTTCCACCCCTTGAAAGAGGCCATCGACGCCTTTATTGCCAGCACGCAAAAGGTCGTGAACGGAGAATACATGGTTGAACTCTACAAAGGCAACATCGATATCCGTTCGCGCTCGTCTTCAAGCGGCCTCTTCTTCCCTGATGTACGATCAATCAACAGCGCCAGCTTCAATCAGAAAGAATGCGCCCCCGCCGCGCATATCCGTGGTCTCCCCTACGAGCTAATCGCGCGCCGCAATCAGCTCGCTGCCAACCCGGGGGAAGGAAAACAGCTATGACAAAGTTGTGGCAGAAAGGATACCGCCTCAACGAGCAGGTAGAACGCTTTGAGGGCGCGCAGAACAGTACGCTCGATAACAAACTGATTCACCATGATGTCTGGGGATCACTCGCCCACGCCGCCATGCTCAAAAAGATCGGCATCCTACAAGACGACGAATATCAGGACCTGCAAAATGCTCTCTGCAACATCCTGCTGCTTGAAAAGGCGAACGCGTTTACCGTATCTCCCGCCGATGAGGATGTACACACCAGCGTTGAAAACTACCTCGTGGCCGAGGCAGGTGCGGCTGGCAAAAAGATACATATGGCGCGCTCGCGTAATGACCAGGTTCTGGTAGACTTGCGCCTGTATGGCAAAGAGCAGCTTCACGATGTTGCCGCCAAAATGTGTCAGCTCATTTCAGCGCTACTGGATTTCTCATCTGCCCATGCTGATGTTCCCATGCCCGGCTATACTCATATGCAGAGGGCCATGCTCTCCTCCGTGGGCCTGTGGGCAGCAAGCTATTCAGAGGCGCTGCTAGACGACGAGAAGTTGCTCACCGCTGCCTATATCCTCAATGACCAGTCGCCACTTGGCTCGGCGGCTGGCTACGGGGTACCGCTCGCTATCGATCGCCAATACTGTGCCGACCTGCTCGGCTTCTCACGCGTGCAGCATAACGTCATCTACGTCCAGAATAGCCGTGGCAAAATTGAAGCGGCCATTGTGCAGGCCCTTGCGCAGATCATGCTCGATCTGAGCAAACTGGCACAGGACATCCTGCTCTTCACTACCGTCGAATATGGCTTCTTCCAGATAGCACAGGAACTTTGTACAGGTAGCAGCATTATGCCTCAAAAGCGCAACCTCGGCATCATGGAGTTGGTTCGTGCGCGTACACAGACCATGCTGGCTCTACAACAGCAAATTCTCGGCATTGTCAGCGGTTTACCTTCCGGCTACAATATGGACTATCAGGAGACCAAACGTCCCTTTATGGAGGCGCTGGACCTTGTGCAGGAGAGCCTGGAGATTTGCACGCTGGTCGTGAACTCGCTGGGTGTCAATACCGAACGCCTGACCGCCGCGTGTACCTTCGAACTGTTTGCAGCCGACCGGGCCTATGAACTCACTGCAACCGCCAACCTGCCCTTCCGTGATGCCTATCGTATCGTCGGAGCAGAGGTAACGGCGCAGCTAGATCGCAACATGCCAATGCCCGTCGAAAGCCAGGAGCAACTTATCAAACGCCTGTCCGCGCGCAATCACATAGGAGGTGCGGGTAACCTTGGCTTAGCAGTCCTGCATAACCAGCTTGAACTTGTAAACTCGACGTGGGAGGCGCGTGCAGAATCATTCGCTAAAGCAATAGAATCATTGGCTGGGGCAGCTTCAACAGTTCCAACAGTCTCGGAGGAGTATTGATTATATGTCAACCGTTGTACTAGCATATTCGGGTGGCCTGGATACCTCTGTGGCCATCCGTTGGATCAAAGAACACTACGACCTCGACGTTATCACGCTGACAATTGACGTCGGTAACGAACGAGACCTGCCCGCTATCGCTGCGCGTGCCGAGCAAATAGGCGCGGTCAAAGCCATGGTTGTGGATGCTCGCGCAGATTTTGTGCGCTACTTCGTGGGTCCAGCACTACAGGCTGGCGCGATCTACGAGGGACGTTACCCCCTGGCCACCGCCCTTGCGCGTCCTCTCATCGCGCGACTACTGGTTGAAGTAGCTCGCGCGGAGGGAGCAGTGGCCGTCGCTCATGGCTGTACAGGCAAAGGCAATGACCAGGTGCGCTTCGACGTTTCAATCAACACCCTGGCGCCTGACCTGAAAATCATTGCGCCGGTGCGCGAGTGGAGCATGACCAGGGACAACGAGATCGCCTATGCCGCTGAGCACGCTATCCCCATCCAGGTGAGCACGGCCAATCCCTACTCAGTCGACCAGAACCTGTGGGGCCGCAGCGTTGAATGCGGCATCCTGGAAGATCCCTGGGCCGAGCCACCCGAAGAAGTTTTTGCCTGGACGGCGAATCCCGATAAACTTGAGCAGGTCGAACCTACCTATATAGAGATCATGTTTCAGCACGGCATCCCCATAGCATTGAACGGTGAAGAGCTAGACAGCGTGCTGCTTATCGAAACATTAAACAAGCACGCGGGGAACTATGGAATTGGACGCATTGATCATATTGAAAACCGCCTCGTGGGTATCAAATCTCGCGAGGTCTACGAAGCGCCTGCCGCCGTTGTCTTGCACACAGCGCACCAGGCCCTGGAAAGCCTGACGCTGAGCCGCGATCAAGCCCGTTTCAAAGAGCTTGTTTCGGCTGAGTACGCGCGCCTGATCTATAACGGCCAATGGTACAGCGCCCTGCATCAAGACCTGGCGGCATACGTGCAGAGTACGCAGCGCTTCGTAAGCGGAACCGTGCGCGTCAAGTTATCGCGTGGACATTGTGCCGTTGTTGGACGCCAATCAGAGCACTCGCTCTATAATCACAGCTTAGCAACCTACGATAGCGGTGATCAATTCGATCATAATGCCGCCCTGGGTTTCATCAAATTGTGGGGACTGCCTCTCTCAACACAGGCACAAGCCCAACTCCTACCCTCAGTCGGCATCGAAGGCAACCTACTATCCCTTGACACACCACCCGGACGCAATAATGAACCTCCAATATAAAATGCGACACCACCGTAGGGGCGCCATTCACTGGCGCCCGGGTACCAGGAACAACTGCCCAGATCGGCTCCCCAGGCGGGCGCCAATGAATGGCGCCCCTACGTCTTCATCATTGCGCCAACTACCATAGGGACCCGATTTATCGCGTCCCACGGCGTGGGGTGGGGCACGCGCGTGACACGCGCAACAACCGCGCCAAAAGGTAAATAAAACATGACAATTTTCGAAACAATCAAAAATCGACGCAGCATCGGCAAAATGACCGACCAACGACCAACGCGCGCGCAAATTGAGCACATACTCGAAGCCGCAACCCATGCACCCAATCATCACAAAGTGGAACCCTGGAAATTCATCGTATTGGCGGGAATAGCTCGCGCAGAAATCGGCGCCATCATGGCCAATTCGCTCGCAAAGCGTTTAGGTGACACTGCAAATGACAAAGTACAAGCCTTGCTCAACAAGGAGCGCACCAAACTTTTGAGATCACCTATCGTAATTGTGGTAGCCGCGGAACAACCCCACCAGCCAAACGTGTTGGCCATCGAAAACATCGAAGCAGTAGCCGCAGCCGTGCAGAATATGCTTCTAACCGCTGAAGAAATAGGGCTTGCTGCTATGTGGCGTACCGGGGATGCTGCCTTTGACCCACATATCAAGCAGTGGCTTGGACTCGCCCCGGAAGACCATATTGTGGCCTTTTTGTATCTCGGTTATCCCGCAATACCCAAACTCGCACGCCATCCTACATCCTTTGCGGAAAAGACGACCTGGCTAGGCTGGGAAGAGTAAAGACGTAGCGCGTAGTGCCAGAACCCACAAGCAAGGTCTCTGAAACCTCTCTCTTATTTTGCGCTCCAGCACCACGTCACTACATTTAGTACTTAATCAGTGCGAAGACATCATGCCCCTTCAGTTGCTCCCGCCCTTTGAGAAAGGTCAGCTCCACTAAAAAGGCTATTCCCGCGATATGCCCACCCAGCTTCTCCACAAGTTCCATGGTCGCAGAAACAGTACCACCCGTTGCTAGCAGATCATCGACAATGAGCACGCGCTCACCAGGACGAATGGCATCGGTGTGAACTTCTACGACATTCGTGCCATATTCCAGGGCATACTCGACGCTGACCGTTTGATACGGAAGTTTACCAAATTTACGCACTGGCACAAACCCACAGTTCAACAGGTAGGCCAGAGGAGCGCCGAAAATAAAGCCTCGCGATTCGACGCCGACAACGGTCTGAATTCCAGAACCTGCATAGTGAGCCGCCAGGCGCTCCATAGATGCCCGAAAGGCGGTAGCATCCTGTAACAAAGGGGTGATATCCTTGAATAGGATCCCCTTCTGCGGAAAATCAGGGATATCGCGCACCCAGTCTTCCAATCGTATAGACTCAGAAGTTGACGACATCGGTAGTTCTCTCCTCTACATACACATGAAAATAGACAACATCGGGACAGCCAGGAAGCTTCTCCGCATGACACATCCCTCGTCGTCATGAATGAACAGAATTGGCGACAATCGTTGATGGAAAGCAATCAAATGCATTTCTTGCCATCACGCCTTGCAGTATACCCCAGCCCTCCCTCTCGTGCAAGCATCATCCTTCATCCTTCTCCTCTTATAC
>DMFQ01000079.1:12076-12504 GCA_003450555.1 Ktedonobacter sp. | reverse complement strand
CTCACCGGCCAGAACTACGATGGAGTCCGTCAATCACTGGTATCGCATGCTAAAAACAGGCGATCTACAATCTCCCGCCCGCGGACTCTACACTACAACCGATCACCCATCTCCAACCAATGAATTTAGCGATGATTCCAATATCACATCAGATACAACTGTCACAACTGTCACAACTGTCACAAACGTCACAACCACTACAGCCGAAATACCAACCGAGAACAACGGAACTACCATTGACTCAAACCCATAAAACCTGCAAATCACTTCGTCACAGTTGCGCCTGGCAACCCCTATCAGGTCTTCTCCCTAACATCGCACAAATTGGCCTCCACCAAAAAACAATTGTCGCAATCACCCTGACACATCAGGCGTCGTCGTGTATAGTAGGGTTGACCCTCGCGGTCAACCTCGTGGCGCGTGGCGCT
>DMFQ01000079.1:9651-11934 GCA_003450555.1 Ktedonobacter sp. | reverse complement strand
ATCCCTTAAATGAAATGTATTGGCGCTTGCGGTCAACCTCGTTGTGCGTGGCGCGTGTAATCAACCTCGTTGTGCGTGGCGCTTGCGGTCAACCTATGGGTGGCGTCTGGCTCACCCTTGGAGCTTGACTATCACCCCGAAAATGTGTAATAGTTGAGCCATTCCAACGCAACTACAGTGAGCTTATCGGCTACAGCCTGGGAGAAAAATAAAACGTGTCCATCATAGAAACCAGACTCAATCCACACAGCGCAGAATTTGCCAGCAATCGCGAATGGATGTTGCAACTGGTCGCTGAACTTGAAGAGCGCCAGGCGCAGGCCCGCGCGGGAGGAGGAGAGCGCAGCATCAAGAGGTTCCTTTCGCGCGGAAAATTGCTACCCCGCGAACGGCTCGAATTGCTGCTTGATCCTGGTACACCATTCATGGAACTTTCACCACTAGCTGCCTATGGCATGTACAATGACGAGTGTCCCGGCGCTTCACAGATAACGGGCATAGGCGTGGTGAGTGGTGTCGAGTGTATGATCTTCGTCAATGATGCTACCATTAAAGGTGGAGCAGTCTACCCAATAACTTTGGACAAATCATTGCGGGCGCAGCGCATCGCCGAGGAGAATCGGCTTCCCTGTATTACCATGGTTGAATCAGCCGGCGCTAACCTGCTCTACGCGGCGGAAATCTTCGCCGATGTCGGAGGCAAGGGTTTTGCCAACCAGGCTCGCATGTCGGCTCAAGGCATTCCCCAGATCGCCCTGGTGTTTGGTTCCTCCACGGCTGGTGGCGCGTATGTTCCTGGCATGAGTGATTATGTGGTCATGGTTCGTAATCAGGCCAAGGTCTTTCTTGGCGGTCCACCCCTGGTCAAGATGGCGATAGGTGAGGATGTCGACGACGAAACACTGGGCGGCGCAGAGATGCATGCGCACGTCTCTGGTGTGAGCGACTATACAGCGGAGGATGATCGAGACGCGCTTCGCATAGGTCGTCAAATTGTTGCTCAACTTAACTCGCACAAAGCCCTTGCATCGCGCCGCGGTAGCCCCCAGGATCCCCACTATGATACGGAAGAGCTCCTGAGTGTGATTCCCGCTGATCCGCGCACGCCTTTCGATATGCGTGAAATCATTGCGCGCATTGTCGATGGCTCTGAGTTTCTGGAATTCAAGCGCGATTATGGTCCCACCCTGATCACCGGCCATGCCCATATCAATGGCTATCCCGTGGGCATACTGGGAAACAATGGCGTACTATTTTCTGAGTGCGCTATGAAAGCGACCCAGTTCATTCAACTTTGCAATCAATCCCGCACTCCGCTTATTTATTTGCAAAATATTACTGGTTTCATGGTGGGTACCAGGTACGAACGCGAGGGTATCGTCAAACATGGCTCGAAGATGGTCAACGCCGTCTCGACCTCCACCGTTCCCCAGTTCACTGTTATCGTTGGAGGCTCTTATGGTGCGGGCAACTATGGTATGTGCGGTCGCGCCTACGATCCCCGTTTTCTGTGGACATGGCCAAACAGCCGCGTAGCTGTTATGGGGGGCGAGCAGGCGGCGGGAGTTCTAGCAATCGTACAGGTGGAGCAGGCGAAGTCCAGAGGTATCGAGCCAGATATGCAACAGATCGCACTGATGCAACAGGTGACACGGCAAAAATTCGATCAAGAATCCTCACCGTATTATGCTACCGCCCGCCTCTGGGATGATGGCATTATCGATCCGCGCGACACCCGCCGCGTGCTCAGCATTGGCCTGTCAGTTGTCCACAACGTCGATTTTGTTTCGCCGGGCGCGCCCAGGTACGGTGTATTTCGCATGTGATTACAAAGATGTTATAGAGAGAAAGAACGCATGATAAACACTATCCTCATCGCTAATCGCGGCGAAATTGCCTGTCGTGTCATTCGTACCTGTCGACGCCTGGGAATACGCACAGTCGCAATTTACTCCGATGCCGATACACACGCGCGGCATGTGCGCATGGCCGATGAAGCTATCCATGTCGGCCCGTCACCATCCAGCGAATCGTATCTCGTGATTGATGCGGTCATCGGTGCTGCAAGGCGCTCAGGCGCAGATGCTATTCACCCCGGTTTCGGTTTCCTGGCAGAAAACAGCGATTTTGCCCAGGCCTGTGCAGATGCTGGCCTGGTCTTTATTGGCCCAACGCCAGCAGCTATCGCGGCCATGGGCAATAAGCATGCTGCGCGAGATCTCGTAGCGCGCGTAGGCGTACCTATTCTTCCTGGCTATGGCGGTGCCGATCAGTCGGAGGATA
>DMFQ01000079.1:8354-9519 GCA_003450555.1 Ktedonobacter sp. | reverse complement strand
TTTGGTTCAGACGAACTGATCCTGGAGCGGGCGCTCATAACTCCTCGCCATATCGAATTTCAGATTTTCGGCGACCAACATGGAAACCTGATTCACCTGGGCGAGCGTGAGTGCTCGATACAACGGCGCCATCAAAAAGTGATTGAAGAAAGCCCCTCTGTGGCATTGACTGCTGCATTGCGTGAGGCTATGGGCACGGCTGCCGTAGCTGCCGCACGCACCGTCAACTACAGCAATGCCGGTACCGTTGAGTTTTTGCTTGATCACGATGGAACATTCTATTTCTTGGAGATCAATACACGTCTGCAGGTGGAACATCCAGTGACTGAATGCGTGACTGGCCTGGACCTGGTTGAATGGCAAATACGCGTCGCAGAAGGGGAGCTATTACCATTGTGCCAGGAAGGACTTCGGCTGAACGGCTCTGCGATGGAAGTGCGCCTCTATGCCGAGAATCCTGCCAACGATTTTTTGCCGGTAACGGGTGAAATTCTGCTCTGGCGTGAGCCGGAGGGGGAAGGTATCCGCGTGGAGAACGGTATTCAGAGCGGAGACCAGGTGTCGATCTATTATGATCCGATGCTGGCGAAGATCATAGCCTATGGATCAGATCGTGCAGCGGCTTGCCGTAGGCTTTTGAGAGCATTGGAGACGACAACCTTATTGGGTCTTACAAGTAACCGTTCCTATGTATATGCTGTCCTCAATCATCCTGTGTTCCAGGCGGGCGAACTCAGCACAGCTTTTCTCGCAGACTATTTCGCTGATTGGACTGAACCGGTCGGCGATATCCCTCTAGCGCTCATCGCCGTTACCCTCGCGCAATGGCTTGAGCACTCCCAACTCGAGACTAATCGCGGCTACTGGCGCAACAATCCCAATCGACCACAACTCTATCGCTATGCAGTCTCTTCAAGTGATGAACCGGTTGATGTATACCTCACACCGGCATGCCATAATTCAACCTACCGTATGAGAGTTGCTCAAGATGCGGAAGTTATCACAAGCGTGGAATTCAACGAGCAGGCGTCTGGCGAGATGGTGCTTACAGTAGATGGGCACCGGCAGCGAGTGATGCTTGCTCATGCTGGAAATACATGGTGGGTTCAGGTGAAAAGTGGGGAAGTTCAATTGCACACGCTGGAACTCTTACCGGAACCAAAGG
>DMFQ01000079.1:6397-8240 GCA_003450555.1 Ktedonobacter sp. | reverse complement strand
TGGCGATCCTGGTGGAAGTGGGCCAGCGGGTACAGAAAGGAGATGCGCTGTTAAAATTGGAGGCGATGAAGATGGAGCATACCATCCGTACCGCGGCTGATGGTGTGGTCGAGACGATCTATTTTGCGCCAGGCGACACAGTAGCAGCGGATACAATTCTGGTACAGTTGAAAGAAATTGAGGGATAAAAGTGGCACAATCATCTTTTTACGTTCATCCAACCGCCGAGGTATCTCAAGATGCGCACATAGGGGCAGGTACACGTATCTGGCGCCAGGCACATATACGAGAGTTTGCGCATATCGGCGAAACATGCAATATTGGCAAGGGCGTTTACATCGACGCGCATGTGCATATCGGCTCCCGCGTCAAGATTCAGAATCATGCCTCTATCTTTGAAGGTGTAACTTTAGAGGATGGTGTCTTCGTTGGTCCGCATGTATGCTTCACCAACGACCTCGCTCCTCGCGCTATCACACCAACCGGCGAGCTAAAAAGCGCCGATGACTGGGAAATCACGCCAACGTTGGTTAAATATGGCGCATCCATTGGCGCCGGTGCAATCATAGTCTGCGAAATAACCATTGGAGAGTTTGCCCTCATTGGTGCTGGCTCTGTGGTGACGCGCGATGTTCCGCCGCACGCGCTCGTCTTTGGGAATCCTGCTCGCCAGCATGGCTACGTCTGTCGCTGCGCCCGCCGACTCACGAACATTCGCCAGTCCGAGGGTAGGCTCGTGGGTTGGTGTGAGTCCTGTGGTCAGGATTGCCAATTGTAGCGTTTCCGCGAAAGTGGTACAATCAGCTGAAATTCATTGACCCAGGGAAGGAGCATTCTTATGGACAATTCGCCATCCTCTGGTAATCCAACCGTAATCCTCAATCCCACCGCAAATCGTGGCAATATGGCACGATATCGTGCATTACTCCGCAGTCGCTTAGAGTCTGAACCGCAGGCAGAGTATGTTGAGACAAGCAGGCAGGGAGAGGCACAAGAACGCGCAATGAACGCAGCAAAAGAAGGACGTCCTATTATCATCGTGGGTGGTGATGGCTCTGTTCACGAGGTTGTCAATGGCATCCTTCGTGCCGGACGACGTGTTCCCCTGGGTATAGTTGCCGCTGGTTCCGGTAACGACTATGCCTGGCATACGCTCAAGCTACCAAAGGACCCTGCTGCTGCGATTGAACGCGCCTTTACAGGCCAGCTTGTGGACTCGGATGCAGGAATTGTCAATGGGAGATATTTTGTTAACTCGTTCAGTGTGGGTCTTGATGCCGATATCGCCGTAGCCGCCAGTTGGATGAAAAAGATACCTTTCATGAGCGGCTCGCGGCTCTATTATGGCACAACGATCAAACAGCTCCTTTTTGGCTATCACCGTTGCCCCTGGCTTACGATTACCCTTGACGGCGCCGCAGAGCCTGTTGAAGCAGTAGCCAAACGCTATGTCTTAATGGCGGTAACGAACGGACCAACGTATGGGGCAGGCTTTCGCATCAATCCAACTGCCGATTACAAAGATGGGCTTTTAGATATCTGCACCATTAGCTATACGCCGCTCCCACGTGCCCTGAAGCTGTTGCCTGTTGTCCAAAAAGGAGAACATTCAGAGTTGCCGGAAGTAACTTTTTTCCGTGCCAGGTCAGTACGTATTGAGAGTCAGCAACCTGTGAACATCCAGATGGATGGTGAGACGACGCATGCCACAAGCTATGATGCTAAAATTCTACCGGCTGCTTTATTGGTGCGCGTGTGAGCGGAAGGTAGGTTGCATTGCTCTATTGGACCTTACGTAATCTGGCCTACTTGCTTGCCCACCTGGTCTGCCGTTATCGTGTCA
>DMFQ01000079.1:0-6326 GCA_003450555.1 Ktedonobacter sp. | reverse complement strand
TGGTTCGATCCCCTTTTGTTAAGTATTATATTTCCTCGACGCATCTGGTACTTCGCCAAAATTCAGGTCTTTAACTGGCCTATCGTTGGCTGGCTGTGTAGGGTGACAGGACAAATTCCGGTGCATCGCGGCGAGGGTGATCGCGCTGCTTTAGAGAGAGCAATAGTCTATCTACGCGAAGGGAAAGCTATCGTCTTTTTCCCAGAAGGTACAGTCGAGCGGCAAGAGCAAATGATTGCAGCACATACAGGGGTAGCAATGCTTGCTCTTCGTTCAGGCGCGACTATGCTGCCGATCGCCCATAGCGGAACGCGCCGAGTCCTCCGGCGTGGACAAGGTTGGTTTCCCCGTGTGGATATCCAGATAGGTGCGCCGTACATACCTATCATACCGGATGGCGTGCCACGCAAAGCTGGATTGCAGTTTATCACTCAAGAAGTCATGGAGCACATAGCAGAAATGCTTCCCGCAGAGCGACGTGGAGTATACGGGAAGCAATAGGGGTTCACTTCTGTAGTAACAGGGCAGATGGACACAAAGTCGCTAGCGTGCACTGACTGCACAGAGGTCTGCGCGCATCACAAATGGCACGGCCATGATAGATTATGAGATGTGAGAGGTCTAGCCAATCCTGCCGCGGGATAATGCGCATAAAGGTTTGCTCAACTTTGGCCGCGTCCTCACCGGTTGTCCAGCCTAAACGGCGTCCGAGGCGAATATTATGGGTGTCTACGGTATAGCCTTCCACTATGCCAAAGGCATTGCTCAACACCACATTGGCGGTCTTTCGCGCCACTCCAGGAAGGCTAAGCAAATCTTTCATCGTATGCGGTACCTCGCCGCCATATTCAGTTATGATACGCTGGCAGGCGGCCCGGATGTTTTTGGCCTTGTTGCGGTAGAAGCCAGTAGACTTTATATCCTGCTCCAATTCTTCCTGGCTGACAGTTGCGAAATCTTCAACACTGCGGTACTTGCGGAAAAGATCTTTCGTCACTATATTGACGCGTTCGTCGGTACACTGGGCTGCAAGCTGCGTCGCGATGAGTAATTCAAGAGGCGTAGAGAAGTTCAGTGTACATTTGGCATCAGGATAAAGGTGGCGCAGTTCGGCAATAATAGCCTTGACCTGTTCAGGTGAACCGGGTTCAGGACCGCTGTATGTAGATACCGATGTTGATGTAGGTTCCATACTTGACAATCTTCCTTATGTAGCAAGTTATATAGAGCATTTTTTGCAAAAGCGGCTGGCGGAGAAAATGCAGCTTCCACTTATCCCTATCCCTGCTCACGCTGTAACCGTAAAATCTCTCGCAACGCGGTAGCCTGGCCGCGGTTCCAGGCTGCTGATCGTACTTCTGCTCCGATCACAGGCAAGGAACTTTTTTCGCGAATCAGGGCCGCTCGTTCACGATGTCCGATCTCATGGACAAGCTGTCGATCACTTAAGCGCCATCCATGCCGACGAGCCTGTTCGGCATACCACATGACACGCTCATATCCAGCGTCATAGTCATATTCTCTATCGCTTTGTGTTGGAGTGTCTTGCATCATCGTATTGTGCCTCGTAACTTAGCGCAAAATCAATACTTCACAAAAGGAATTATCGCAGAAATAAGCGGAAGCGTCAATGTTTGCGTATCACCGAACACCTTGCAATATCGCTAAGTATTCCGTCGTAATGCTTCAAAAATAGCATTCGCGCCAAACTCTACTGCCGCAACAGGAATGCGTTCATTAGCAGCATGGATAGTCTCTGTGAAATTAAAGCCCTTCTTATTGTTCCGTCTTCCTCGTGCTTATAGTGAACGGCCCCCATTCGCCTGTCAGACCTTGCCCATGAACAGAGACGCTTTTTCCTTGTTCAATCCCTTTCTCAGTCATCAAACCAAGTGCTATCACAAAAGAATGAACTTTGCTCGGTACTTCAATATAAACTCCAGCGTCTTGTCCATCGACGAAGAAGCGTACTTCATCTTTGCTCTTTGAATAGCTGATGCGGTAGCGATGTAGCTGTCCAGATTTTGTCTCTACGGGTAGTTCGTTAAAATCTGAATAATATTTCGGCCTTACCGCGTTTTCAGGGTCTTGGGGTTCAGGTACGCCAGGGAAGGGTAAACGTGCATAGACTGTGGCTATTACATCATTGCAAACAAAGAAATCAAGCGCCGTCCCTGTGCGAAAATCCAGGAGATTTACCGAGACGAAACCGTCATACAGGTCACGTGGTCGCGTACCTGTGCAGCGAGCAGTCATTTCCCATTCAACGCTCATTTCTCCCTCATCGGGTGTCTCAAACTTTTTTGTAGAGAAAAACATATTCTTTGCATTATCAAGAATTTGAACCTGGTTATTAAAACGTGTAATTTGCCCCACTCTTACGCGCAGCCGCTCGGCCTCTACAATGACTGCCGCGTTTGGCTCCCTATAGCGCCAGAAAGAGCCATCGGGCAAAGGAAAGCCGCCATATTCCCAATCAGGGTTAACGCCCGAAATAATGCTGTGATAGCCTGAATAACTGAATGTTTCTTCTTGTTGCGCCTCCGCAACAGGGGTTGTCTGTATTGTGTCCATTCTATTCTTCCTCTTATGATCAATGAAACCAGGACGTTGAAAGTGGCATAATTCTTGTTGTCATAGTATACGATGTACGGCTGTACTTCGTATCTTCTATTGTAACAGTTGCGATTGAAGGGCCAGTATGGCTATAATGAATACAAGCAGTTCTAGTGACCTTTTATCCGATTCTCGGCATTTTATCATGGAAGGAAAGAGAGCATGGCTAGCAGAAAAAAAATACAGAACTCCGCTGAGGATATGAAAAAAATTACCCAGGATACTCTGAAGAGCGCTATTCGCAAGACTAAAAGACCTAGAAATATCCGTGATTTAGGCATCAGTACTATCAAAAATCTACCCGCTACCATTGGAATGGTACAGAGCTTTATGAAGACGGTCAACTGGAAAGTGGCTCAAGAAGAGGTGCTCAATGGGCTGAACGATACGGTAGTGATCGTCGGGCAGCCTAATACTGGAAAAAGTACCCTTTTCAATACAATCAAAGGGCAACGCATCTCTCAAGTCTCTGCAGTGGCGGGTACTACTCGCACATTGATACGCGCAGACTTTGGGCCTTTCACGTTACTCGACACACCAGGTATTGAAAAGTCTGGCCACCTTTCTGATGAAGTAAAAAGTGGTCTTGAGCAAGCAAGCGTTATTGTGTTTCTCATTGACGCGACCAGGGGAATGCAAACGATAGACCGCGATCTCTACATGAGTATCAAGAATCTGAATAAACCGATCATTGTCGCTGTCAATAAGATTGATGCATTGAAAGGTGGAGAGAGCGGAGATCAATTTGCAACCGAAGTAGCTGTGATGCTTGGGGTAGCTGGCGTTGTTCCCATTTCAGGCAAAACGGGCAAAAATATTGCCGAAGAACTTATCCCGACGATGATTGACGCAAGTCCAGAGGCCGCGCTGGTTATCGGACATGAATTGCCTGCCTATCGTCGTTCAGCAGCACAGCGCATTATTCGCAATGCCACGCTGGTGAGCGTAGCAGCGGGAATAGAGCCGATCCCATTGGTCGATATTCCTATCCTCCTTGGAGCGCAGATTCGTCTGGTATTGCGCCTGGCTGCTCTTTATGGAGAACCATTGGATTCTACCAATGCTATGTTGCACGCGCGTGCATTGATAACTACCATGGCTGGTGGTCTGGGTTTTCGCTATCTGGCGGAGCAGGCGGCAAAATTTGTCCCATTTGGCGGTGATTTCGTTGCTGGGGCTATTGCAGGCGCTGCTACGTGGTCGATGGGGCAGGTTGCCCTTGAATACTATGATAGCGGTAAACAGATCAATCCTCGCTCCCTGCGCCAGCTCTATACGAACTTCTACCACCGCTTCCGCAAGCAAAATACGCCAGAGGAACTTCACCAGTATCAACTCGAGGGAAAAGATTTGCCGCTTCTCCTTCAAGAGCCGAAGGAGGACGCGTTAGAAACGCCAAAGGCGGAAGAACCAAAGCTATAAAGCAAAAATGTTGGTTAAAGCCGATGTAGAACAATCTACATCGGCTTTTTCGTTTCAACAATACATTCTCCCTACCTGATTGGCAATCCATAGATAAGCATGATATAACATTTGTGAGGTTATGAAATGAAAAACAAAGTATCTTTTCCGTATGAACGCTATGAAACGTTGGCAGAGCCACTCACTGTCTATTATCCAGCCAGTGAAGAGGAATTTGCGCGCTGGGTCTTTCAGTCTATCGACAAAGCTGGCAAATTGTTGACACAATTGCTCAGCCAGCCTATGCCTGATATTGAACTGCTGCTGGTAGCTCAAGATGATTGGAACCTTGCTCCTCACGATGAGGAAGAAGAGTTACACAATCCTCATCCTTTTTGGACGGATGTAACCACTCCTCCTTCTATTGTAGTGCCCTTAGAGCTTGACCCTATTTTTGGCGAGCCGACCATTGAAAAGCTTGCTTTTATGTTGTACCACGAATTGGCGCTTGCCTTTCTTGAAAACGACCCTCGTCCTTATCCGGGAGAATATCCTTTGTGGGCTGACGAGTGGCAGTTGAAGTTTGCAGCGCTCTGGGTCTCTCAACAAGTAAGTGCGTTTCAAGGCATCGTCAATAAGGATCTCCATGAGAAATATGCGGAAATTTTTGAGCCAGAGGAGGACGGGAAGACGCCTGTCACAATACGTGGTTTTGACTGGTATGAGGATACTATACCAGAGGATTACCTGTGTTATGAGCTTCTACTTGAACAGCTCGCCGCTGATATCTTAAAACAATATGGGCCAGAAGTGCTACCACGCTATCTCGCTCTCTATCGCAAAGCTCACACTATTTTGCTAAGTGACGAGATAACTGAAATGTTGGGAAGTGCGCTCGGCGTAGGTGGCGTTGCATGGTTGGATGAACTGGTCTATTTTTAATTTTAACCTGTCAGCAACTCGGAAGAAGGAATATTTATGTTTAATCGCATAGCAATCATAGGCCTGGGGCTAATAGGTGGTTCGATAGGGTTGGCACTCCACAAAGCTAAAGCGGCGCAGCAAGTCACTGGCTATGATCTGGCGAAAGGTAGCAGTAACCACGCTCGTAAAATTGGTGCGATCGATCAGCCATACAATGCTCTTGCAGATGCCATAGAGGGAGCTGAGCTGGTTATTTTAGCTACTCCGGTAGGAGCTATGCGTTCCTTACTTCAGGAGGTAGCTTCATCTATACATCCTGGAGCAGTAGTTACGGATGTCGCCAGTACTAAAGCCCAGGTAACTAGTTGGGCAGAAGAGTTTCTCCCTCCCTCCGTTGCTTTCGTCGGCGGACATCCCATGACAGGCAAAGAATTGAGTGGCGTTCAGGCTGCTGACGCTTCACTGTTTCAAGGTCGTATCTATTGCCTGACTCCTACCCCTCGTACTCATTCGATCGCCATTACTAAAGTATCTGCACTTATTGAGGCTCTGGGAGCACGCATACGTTTCCTGGAACCCGCTGAACATGATGGTCAAGTTGCAGGTGTTAGCCATCTCCCATTTATCGCCTCGATTGCTATCATGAATACAGTAGCTGAGGGGCCCGCCTGGGCAGATGCTTCCATGCTTGCAGCTGGCGGGTTTCGAGATATTTCTCGTCTGGCAGCTGGCAATCCAGAAATGTATCGCGATATCTGTCTCACTAATGGCGAGAGTCTAACTAGATGGCTGAACGAATATATCGCCACGCTCAGTGGGTTGCGTGATCGTATCGCTGCACACGATAGAAATCTGGATGAGACTTTTGCTAAAGCACAGCAATTGCGTTTAGAATGGCAATCTTTACATAACATTACTGATTAGTTATCTCGATCGCTACTTTTTTGTACATTGCTCTCTCTGTTAGTGCCGCATAGTATATTTTTACGGATTTTTACTCAAAAAAGCCTTGACAAGTTTCTCCGCTTATGCGAGAATACTGAAGTCGCCGATAAGACAATCATTTGACCTTTCATGGTTGGATGCTCCTGTTTTGTTTTGTTATTCTCTTGACATTTCGTTAGGGATGTGCGAGAATAGCAACGCCACCAAAAAGACAATCATCTGATTTCTCATAGTTGATCATTGGGTGCTCCTGTCTCTTGTTGGCTGGTAGGGATCTGTCACGCTAATGTGGCCTCCTCAGGGATCATTTCTTCCCCAGAGATATTTAGAACATACGCCAGTTCTCTATGGCCTTTTTGGGCTTTAGGTAAGGTGGTTGTTTATCTCTGTTGCATCAAAAGCAAGGAAGCAGTGGCTTTTGCGGAGACGAGAAAAGAGGG
>DMFQ01000221.1:8758-10804 GCA_003450555.1 Ktedonobacter sp. | reverse complement strand
GGTACAACATCGATGTGACCGTTAAAGACCAACCTTTTACCGGATGAAGAAGCGGCTGCTCTCTGCCAGGTAGCTACCAGCCCCATAGCTTTGTTTGTGCTGCGATCTGCTTCCATCCCAGGGAATTGTGGATGATTTTGCAGTTCTGCAACGTCGATATCCCACAAATCTACATCCAGACCGATGCGGCGCATTTGCTGTGCCAGCCAGTTTTGTGCCGCAGCTTCCTGGCCAGTCACGCTTGGAATACGCACAAGGTCGCGCAAAGCTCTGATCAGCCCTTGCTCATCCAGGGACGCAAGGGCTTTGTGTTCAAGGGTAGAAAGAGGCATAGTTCATCACCTCTGATATTTTGTTCCATAATTGGGAGCTTCTTTAGTGATCATTACATCGTGCGGATGGCTCTCACGCAGCCCTGCATTCGTAATCCGTACAAAGCGCGTATTATTCTGCATATCTGCAATAGTAGCAGCGCCAGAGTAGCCCATTGATTGACGCACGCCCCCAACCAGTTGATGAACCAGCGGACCGAGCGCACCTTTATAGGGAACACGCGCTTCAATCCCTTCGGCAATCAACTGTGATTCATCCTTTGTATCGTTCTGAAAGTAGCGATCTTTGCTATAGCTGCGCTGCTTCATTGCGCCTATAGATCCCATGCCCCTGTAGTCTTTGAAGCGCTCTCCATGGGAGATGATCAGCTCTCCCGGACTCTCATCTACCCCTGCCAGGAGACTACCCAGCATAACCGTATCGGCCCCGGCAGCAATAGCCTTAGCGATGTCGCCAGAGTATTGAATGCCTCCATCTGCGATAATCGGCACGCCATGCCGACGGGCAAAATGTGCGCAATCATAAATTGCTGTGATTTGTGGCATCCCGATGCCGGCGATTATGCGAGTCGTGCAGATAGCTCCCGCGCCGATACCCACCTTGACGGCATCGACTCCTGCCTGGATGAGCGCCTCGGTTGCCTCCGAGGTGACGACATTGCCCGCGATCAATTGTACCTGTTTCCCAAAACGGTCCTTTACCTGCGCCACCGTCTCAATGACCATATGAGAATGGGCGTGAGAGGTATCCACCACCAACACATCGACCCCTTCTTCAATCAGCGCAGCACAGCGAACTCCGGTATCAGGGCCAGCACCTACCGCGGCTCCAACACGCAGGCGACCAAATTCGTCTTTAGTCGCTTGGGGATAGAGAATTTTCTTCTGAATGTCTTTCATGGTGATGAGGCCTTTAAGCAACCCATGCTCATCCACCACCGGTAATTTTTCGATTTTGTAGCGATGGAGACTGTCGCGAGCCTGCTCCAACGTTGTACCGACAGGTACCGTAATGAGGTGATCACGTGTCATGAGTTCAGTAATCGGACGCTCCATATTTGTCTCAAAACGAATGTCGCGATTTGTGAGTATGCCGACGAGTTTTCCATGTTCGGTAATGGGAATACCAGAAATGTGAAAGTGTTCCATGGCATCCAGCGCCTCACGCAGTGAGGCCGTTGGCTCCAATGTAATAGGATCGGTGATCATGCCAGACTCCGATCGCTTTACTTTATCGACTTCGCGCGCCTGGTCTTCAATAGACAAATTACGGTGAATAATCCCAAGGCCACCTTCTCGCGCCAGCGCGATAGCCAGTTTTCCCTCGGTCACAGTATCCATTGCAGCACTAATGATAGGAATGTTGATAGTGATCTTGCGAGTCAGGCGTGTTTGTGTGGAGACATCACGGGGAAGCACTGACGACGCAGCAGGCATGATGAGTACATCGTCGAAAGTCAGACCTTCTCTGGCAAACTTTTCATCAAATGCACCGGGGTCATTCGCCAAAGACATGATAGGGCATCCTCCTTGGTTAAAAAATGCCCAGCGCACGTTACGACATGAGCCGGGCCTCACACCATGATAAAATGATAATGGCTTACAACGCTAAAAGGGACTGAGACATGAATATTATGTGTAGTGTAGCATCTGAGGTTAACCAACGTCAAATGAAAAGCAGGTGATCGCGATGGGAAATAATGGAAATGAAACG
>DMFQ01000221.1:0-8617 GCA_003450555.1 Ktedonobacter sp. | reverse complement strand
ATGGAAATGAAACGCTGGCAGCTCTCTTGCTAAGACTCAATAGTAGTCTTAGCAAGAGAGCTGCCAGCGTCACAATTCTAATGCTATAGACGACGTGCGCGACTGCCAACGAATAGATTGTACAGCAACACAATTACTGCCAGAATCAGCAGTAGGTGAATAAAGAAGCTTGATACATGCAAAACGACAAAACCTAGTAGCCAGAGTACTACTAGAATAACAACCACTGCCCAAAGAAGACCAACCATGATTTCTTCACCTTTCATAATTGATTTTACAAAACACTGCGGTTTCATCTCCCATTTTTCATGTTGCGAGAGAGAGAACCCATCCACTACCTTTAGCACGTAAGATAGGTTAAACAAGTTTTACAAAACTCCACAAAAATGGTTAGAAAATGCTTAGCTTTTTCTCAAACTTGTCAACTCAGTTGAGTTGCTGTACTGTATACAGAGGACATTGTATATGTCTTTAACTTTTCCCTTTAGAATGCTAAGTAAAGGATTCAATACTTTCTGATGAAGGGCTGCTATAACTGGATGACATTCCCTCCCACATAAAAGAGCGGAGACGAAGGCGTTCTCATTATTGACAAGGAGTAGCTATGTCTGCTAACCCGCAGACAACGACGCAGAAGGCCGAGCCGCAGTCACAAGGCATAGAAGTGGCAGTTGATGAGGCCATCGTTGTTGACAATTTCAGCAAAAGTTACGGCTCCCACCGGGTCGTTGATCAGTTACATTTTACCGTCCATAGAGGAGAGGTCTTTGCCCTGCTGGGACCAAATGGCGCCGGCAAGACAACGACAGTAGAAACACTTGAAGGATACCGCGCGCCTGATGAAGGGAGGGTTCGCGTCCTGGGATGGGATCCCATCCGTGAGACACAGGCGCTGAAACCGCATATTGGCGTCATGCTCCAGCAGGACGGACTTTATCCCGGCTTGACAGCACGCGAGATACTGCGTCTCTACGCGGGCTACTTTCTACATCCTCAAAATATCGATGCACTGCTAGAACGCGTTGGACTGGCAGCGGCAGCCAGAACGCGCTGCCGTCAATTGTCAGGGGGACAGAAACGTCGATTAGCCCTGGCCCTGGCATTGGTAGGTAATCCCACACTTGTTTTCCTGGACGAGCCAACAGCGGGCATGGATCCACAGGCGCGTCTCGCGACATGGGAAATCATTCGCGATCTGAAACAGCGAGGCGCAACAGTGCTATTGACCACTCACTTGATGGATGAGGCAGAACGACTAGCGGACCGCGTAGCCATTATCGATCACGGACGGCTGGTTGCGCTGGATACCCCGGCACAGATGGTCGGTGTGCAAAACGCCAATACTGTGCGCTTTGTTGCTCCAGCTGGACTCGACTGTGCGCAATTAGCAGATCTACCTTCCGCGCGGATGGCAGAAGAGATCCGCCCGGGAAGCTATTTGATAGAAACAGAGGCGGTTCCAACACTCCTGGCTGAGCTTACCGCATGGTTACGCGACAAGAACATCACCCTCTCTGAACTGCGCGTGGGACACGGTTCATTAGAAGACCTGTTCCTACGACTTACGGGGATAGAGGTGAGAGAATAATTATGGCTCTACAAACATTGAATCAGAACACAAAAGATGGCAACAAAGCAGCTCCTCTCATGCGCCAAATACTGACACAAGCACAATTTGAATTGCTTCTCACGTTGAGGCGTGGCGAGAACATCCTGGTTACATTAATTGTTCCGGTCATATTACTCATCTTCTTTGCGTCGCTCAATATCGTCCCTGGGGTCAATGGGCACGCGGTCAACTTTCTCCTCCCCGGAATACTGGCTCTAGCGGTGATGGCCGCCGGGATGGTAAACCTCGGCATCGCAACTGCCTATGAGCGATACTATGGCGTGCTGAAGCGTCTTGGCGCATCTCCATTGTCGCGAAGTGGCCTTATCATTGCCAAGATCGTCTCTATCCTTGTGCTAGAAGTAATCCAGGTGATACTCGTGGGGGGAGTCGCAATTGTTCTCTATGGTTGGCAACCTGCAGGCTCACCACTACTCGTACTCCTTGTAATGATACTAGGAACAGTCACTTTTTCCGCTATTGGCCTGGCTATGGCCGGGGCGTTGCGTGCTGAAATGACGTTAGCAGGGGCTAATGCACTCTTCTTACTATTTGTCCTATTCGGTGGCGGTATTCTCCCTCTCAGCCATCTCCCAGCCCCACTAGCAGCATTTGCGCAGCTACTACCTGCCGCCGCACTTACCCAGGCTTTACAGGCAGCGATGAGCAATAACTCAGCATTTCCCGGTTTTGCATTACTGGTGCTCACAATTTGGGCTATTGCTGTACTTATTATTGCCATTCGAACGTTTCGATGGGAGTGAGATAAAGGCATATGATGGAGGTACGGACGCCCTGTCTTCAACTGAATGGCATTGATCCACGCCTTCTCAAAGCAGTAGTCACCAGGAAGAATGATCAGCGAGTATTTCTAGCAGGGATCATGGCTCGAATCCTACAAGGTGGCCAGGTGCGTGCAGGCGATCAGGTTGACATTGCTGACCACACCCATTGATCAGGGCAGGTATAATCGAGCACAGCTACACTCCCTCCATATTTTGGAAGACTGATAATGAACTGCGGCACATTGGAATGCTGTAATTGGCTATCGACATTCGGAATTAGAATGGAGATACCATCCGTACCTTGTACGTGCGCAATCGTATCATTAAAGGTTGCGACCTGATCAATGATTATTTTCACACTAAAACTAGCGATCTGAGTCTGATTATCGAAGCCTAAAAAGCGCGGAATAATAGTATCCTTTGCTTTGCGAAATGGATCATGAAATGTAAAATCCGTTTTATATGGATTATCAACTGTGGCCTTAGCGAAAGCAAAAGCTTCGCCACACAGGGAGTATTTATAGGCGCTATTCGGTACCCTGGTGAGATGCGATCGATAGGCTACAGGTTTAGGAGTATATAGACGGCCACGGATTACAAGAACACCCACCACCACGACAATTAACGCGAGAGAAAGTAGAATCCAACGTTTCATCGATACGCCCCTTCCCCAGGATTTGACATACATGTAACACGAGATATACTGCTTAAGTGTCGGGGGCTATGAATAGGCACTACAATAAACACGAAGGCTACTTATGTTTGATTACGCATAGTGGTAAGGGTTGGTTTCTCATCCTATGTAGCAGGCTCTTCTCGTTCGGTCGTCATCACCTGTTGGAGCTTTATAAAAGTGGTGAGAAACAATACAAGTAAGATGACATGAAACGCCGTACACCATGCGCAGATAGTGTAGAGGCGCACAATTTCCACATAGACCAGGTAGAGGACAGCCAGCATTGCTTGAGCGACCAAGTGTCAATACAGCTGAAGGCATACTCAAGGTTCCAAAGAGACAGGATAGAAAGCGGAAGCACTTCTACAGCATACAATATGCTCCCATTCCTTTGGTTTCTGCTTCAAACGGGCCTGACTTCCTCAGAGAAGTGGCAAGCTGCGTAATGCTCACGACCTTCTTTTCGTTCGAAAATAGGATCCACCTCGCGGCAAATCTGCTGCGCCATAGGACAACGAGTATGAAAGCGACACCCAGAAGGAATATTGATCGAACTGGGCAAATCACCCGATAGAATAATACGGTGCCGCCGCTTCTCAATCTGTGGATCAGGAATAGGTATCGATGAAAGCAATGCCTGGGTATAAGGATGCTTGGGAGCGGCATAAAGTTCATCGCGATCGGCAAGCTCGACGATTCTTCCCAAATACATCACAGCAATGCGATCCGCGACATGACGTACCACGCTCAGATCATGCGAGACAAAGAGATACGTCAGGTTGAATTGATTTTGCAACCGCTGCAACAAATTGAGTACCTGCGCGCGCACGGAAACATCGAGTGCTGACACAGGTTCGTCGAGAACGATAAATTCGGGATTGATTGAAAGGGCACGTGCTACCGCAATACGTTGCCGCTGTCCGCCGCTAAACTCGTGGGGGTAACGATTTATGTACTCTGGACGTAGACCAACAACACTCAACAATTCAGATGTTTTCTCCCGAATCTCACTACTCGACCCTATGTTATAGATGTGCATCGGCTCGGCAATCAAGGAGCCAATGGTAAAGCGCGGATTGAGTGAGGCAAAGGGGTCCTGAAACACCATCTGTACCCTTCGGCGTATCTCTCGCAAATGCTCTCCCCCCATCTGCGCAAGGTCCTGGTTGTCAAAAATAATTTGCCCTTCAGTAGGCTTATATAAGCGCACAATAGTGCGTCCAATGGTTGTTTTGCCTGATCCGCTCTCTCCAACCAGGCCAAGCGTTTGACCCTGCTCGATCGTAAAACTGATACCATCTACCGCACGTACATACCCGATCACTCTTTGTAAGACGATACCCCTCGTCAGTGGGAAGTACATTTTGAGATCGCGGATATCTAATAGTGTTTTGCTCCCTACAAGTGTCTCTGCCATCTTACACTCCTTACGATGTCTGCTGTAGTGTTACATCTGCCGAGGTACTGATAGCAACTTGCGTCGCTTCCAGCCTGGCTTTACGCCTCCTATCCGCGTAGGCCTGCTCGTTGGGATCGGTTACGTTCACCCAGCAGGCTTTGAGATGTGACGAATTTCCGGCTACCAGCTCGAGAGGCGGCATGGTGCGACAGATAGCGCGAGCAAATGCACAGCGTGGCATAAATGGGCAACCTGGCGGAGGACTCAACAAGTCGGGCGGCGCACCCTCAATAGTTCGCAATTCGGAATGCCGTTTTTCATCCAGGCGAGGAACAGATGCTAACAAACCCAAGGTATAGGGGTGACGAGGATTAGCAAATAGTTCACCTGTTGGTGCCGTCTCTACCACTTTACCTGCGTACATCACCACCACCCTGTCGGTCATACCCGCCACAACACCAAGATCATGTGTGATGAGCATAACAGCTGTCCCAAACTCACTACATACGCCATTGATCAATTCGAGTATCTGGGCCTGTACAGTTACATCTAGTGCCGTTGTCGGCTCGTCGGCAATCAATAATTTGGGATTACAGGCTAAAGCGATGGCAATCATCACGCGCTGGCGCATACCACCACTAAACTGGTGCGGATAAGAGTTGACTCGTGTAGCAGCATCAGGAATGCCCACTTGCTCAAGTAAGGCGATAGCTCGCTTGAGCGCCTGGTCACCACTCAATTTCAGGTGAATCCGCAACCCTTCACCAATTTGTTTACCCACGGTCATCGTCGGATTGAGACAGGTCATGGGGTCCTGGAAAATCATACCGATCTGGCCACCACGGATTTTACGCATAGCGCTCTCTGGCACATCGAGTAAATCCTGGTCCTCGAATAACACACTGCCACCAGCATACTCTCCTGGCGGTTGGGGAATAAGGCGCATTATGGAGAGGGCTGTCACACTTTTCCCACAGCCACTCTCACCTACCACACCCAACTTTTCACCAGGTTTAATGGTAAAACTTACACCGTCGACCGCCCGTACCTTGCCAGCTTTTACTTTAAAATAGAGCTTGAGGTCCTGCACCTCGAGCAAATTTTCTCCCAAGTTCATTACTCCTTCGACACCATGCTAAGGTTTTTCTATCGTTCTGTCATGTATGGATCAAGTGCGTCACGTAATCCGTCACCAACCAGGTTCACACTGAGAACTGTAAAGAAAATGAGTAGGGCCGGGACCATCAAAAGCAGAGGATCAACATCAAAGAAGCCCTGGCCATCACTGACCAGCGTTCCCCAGCTTGAATTGGGGGGCTTAATACCAAAGCCGAAGTAGCTCATGACCGATTCGAGAATAATATTCACACCAATAAGTAACGTGGCATTCACGATGATTGGGCCTGCTGCATTGGGGAGTATGTGGCGGAACATTATACGAAACCCTTTGGCCCCTATCGTCCGAGCTGCCAGTACATATTCACGCTCCCTCAATGACAAAAACTCCCCACGAACAAGGCGCGCGGCGTATTGCCAACCAAAGAAGGAAATGAGAAGAATCACACTTTTGGGGGAGCCATCTGTAAATGACGCAGACAAGACAAAGAGGAGGAGGTAAAGTGGCACAGACAGAATGACATCTGTAAAACGCATCAGCAGCGTGTCGATTATTCCACCATAAAAACCCGCGAATGCGCCTATGCTGACCCCAACGATAACTGCCATAAACATCGAGATCAGAGCGATGAGTAGCGAGACCTGACCACCTGCCATGGCACGCGCCATCATATCCCTCCCTGTATCGTCAGTCCCAAACGGGAATTGCCAGGAAGGTCCAGCTAACGTTTGAGCTACATCGGTTACATGAATTTGATCTGGTTGGTTATGCGTTGTAACAAGGGGTCCTACGAAACAAAAAAGAAACAGGAGGATGAGAAAGATAGCACCAACAATTGCAGCCCGGTTCCGTATGAAACGGTCGAAGATGATACGTCCCTGGCTCCGCCGTTGCTGAACTAATTGTGGGGTTACTTCCAGAAATGGTTCGATTTCTTCCCCGGTTGATGGTACATTGAGTCGTTCCGATATATCCACTGGTTTCTCCTCCTCTCAGAAGTTGTAGATACCTACTATGAGTAGCGAATACGTGGGTCCATCACACCGTAGAGTAGATCGGCTATCAAGTTGAACCCAATAACAAACACAGCGCTAATCATTAACATGGCGAGTAGCACTGGAAAGTCACGATTGGTAAGCGAGTCCAGAAAGAGTAGCCCCATGCCAGGCCAGGCGAAAACGCCCTCAGTAATTGTCGCGCCACCAGCTACCTGTCCGAAATCCAGTGCCACAACGGTAATCAGCGGTATCACCGCATTGCGTAGGGCATGGCGAATGAGAAGAGGGACAGGAGCTACACCCTTTGCTCGTGCCGTGCGCATGTAGTCCTGCTTCGAAACCTCGATCATACTAGCGCGCATGTAGCGACTCCATCCTGCAATAAAGCTAACCGCCAACACTAGCATCGGTAAAATGAGGTGTTCAAAGCGATCAAGAAACGCATTGAAGGGATCGTAGGTAAAGCCTAGGGTGGATGTGCCTGAAACAGGAAGTATGTGTAACCAGACGCCAAAGATATTCTGTGCGAAGAGACCAAGGAGAAAGACAGGCATGGCAATGCCAAAGTAGGAGAGAGTCGTCAATCCGTAATCAGTCACAGACCCTTGTCGCACAGCAGAGATCACTCCTATCGTGATAGCGAGAATCAATGCCAGTACCAGTGCGAAGCTAAACAACTCTAAAGTTGCAGGAAAACGCTCAGTCAGAAGCTCAGATACAGGTTGATTGGTGACAAACGAGAAGCCAAAATCGCCCACTAGAGCATTTCCCAGCCATTTCAAATATTGAATGTACAGTGGCTGATCAAGACCAAAACGAGCACGTATGGCAGCACGGCCAGCAGCGCTAAGACGAGGATTAAATAACACCTGTTCAGGTCCGCCCGGTAACGCATGGATTAACAAAAACATGCCCACTGATAACAAAGCTAGCAACAGGAGAGCCTGTAGCAAGCGCCTGATAATATATCGTCCCATATATACCTCCGGCGAGCATTAAGTTACATAGAGGATGGTAAACATTGGATACAGTGTAACATATTTCTTTACGTTTTTACTAGCACTTTCACATACATACATGCAAAGCTATTCAAAAGTCACTGCTTTTCCTCTCCTTACGCCCCCTCGGCCTCCAAACCACGCACCGAAGACTTTTGAATAGACCTGACATACTAGGTATGTGCACACTTTTAGATTAGCAGGATAGTGTACGAGTCAAGTCGGAAGACGCTGGAGAAAGGCACCTCGTTACAGATGCCCGGCTTCCAACATAGACATAATAGAACAGTACAAGAGGGCCTCTGGTTAGATACCCCTTTATTAACTGTATCAAACCAGAGGCGATTTCACCGCCTGCTACTCAGTAGCAAGAAGGCTACTACTCATGCTAACACGTACCGTTGGTGCACCACCATTGCCAGACATTGACGGTCTCAGAAGCACCTTCGGGGCCAGGCAGATAGTTGTGAACAGTATTTTTGGCCACAGCGATATCTGTTGGACCGTATAAGGTGATGAAAGGGAAGTCAGTCAGGTAGATCTGGTGGATCTGGTTGAATACCTGTTGGCGGGTATTCTGGTCACCACTTGACAGCTCTTTCTGGAACAGCGCGTCCAACTGCTTATTGCAGTACCTGCTATAGTTGCCGCCACCGAAGCTGTTGGCAGCAGATGGAATCTGGTTACAGGCGAACAACGCAGAGTCATCCGCGTCGTATGTCCACGAATCTTCAAACTCGCCGATGTCAAACTTCCCATTCGGCAAAACGCTTCCGAAGTAGGTATCGGCGGAATAGTTTTGGATATTGATTTTGACACCAATCGCCGCAAAGTTCTGCTGCAAGATCGTTTCATCGGCGGCACGCCAGGGATTATTTGCCGTCGTAGAGTACTTGAACTCTAACCTCAGACCGTTCTTTGTACGCACGCCATCTGCCCCTTTGGTATATCCCGCTTGATCGAGCATGGTATTCGCAGCGGTAGGATCATACTTGGGGCAAACAGCATCTGCCTGATATCCAGGGACATATGCTT
>DMFQ01000440.1 GCA_003450555.1 Ktedonobacter sp. | reverse complement strand
ATCCTCTTGCTCGGAAAAGCTTTTTTTAATATCCTTATCCTTGGCTTTCGCGCGATCTATAACCTGCTCTTCTCTGTAATGAACTTCATAACATCCCAGGTTGGACTGGGTAGCTGGTGGAGAAGTATCTATCCCGCTGCGAGGCATCTCGCGGACCTGACACTGACCTATTGGTTGGCAGCGCTGATTATTGTTGACTGGTTTACGCTCTTGCCCGTCGTGATCATTGTGTACTACATCACAACTTTTCTGGTGCGCCTCCTGGGCTATGATGTACGCCCATTCCCTGACGGTTGGATCAATACCTTTATTCAGTGGATCATCCGTATGCTGATAAAACTGGCTCTCGCATTAGGACTGGGAAAGTTCTGGCTTGCACGCACATTGATAAAAGAAGTCCGTCGACAAAGTATTGGGCTGGGAAGGCAGAAAACGTCTAAATGAATGCATTTCCTCTCATTGACATTCAGCAGGTATCCTACACGTATCCCTTGCAAAATACAGGAAAGCACAAAGCTCAATCTTCTAGAGCGCTGCAAGATATCAACCTTCAGATACAACCTGGTGAATACCTCGCTATCCTGGGACACAACGGCAGCGGCAAGTCCACCCTGGCACGTCACTGTAACGCCCTGCTCATTCCTGATAGCGGACGTGTCCTGGTCAATGGACAGGATACAAGCGATAAGACACAACAACGCGCCATTCGAGACTCTGTCGGTATGATTTTCCAAAACCCTGATAACCAGCTTATCGCGACTGTCGTTGAAGATGATGCTGCCTGGGCGCTGGCAATTCGCGGCCTGCCTTCCCTACTGATTGCAGAACGAGTTGAGCAGGCTATGCACGCGGTGGGCATATATCACCTTCGCAAGCAACCACCTCATCGCCTTTCAGGTGGACAGAAACAAAGATTGGCCATTGCTGGCGTGCTGGCATTGCGACCACAGTGTATCATCGCGGACGAGGCTACCTCACAACTCGATCCACTTTCTCGTAGGGAGATCACGGCATTGCTCCACCAACTCAACCAGGAACTTGGTGTATCCATTATCCATGTTACCCACCTCTTAGAAGAGGCAGCGTTGGCACAACGGATTGTCGTCATGGAGCAAGGGCGCGTCGTTATGGAAGGAACGCCCTCGGCCATCTTCGCCGATCTAGATCAACTGCGCCAGCTTAAACTTGCCATCCCTGAACCTATTGAATTGGCAGCACGCCTTCGTGCCACGGGTCTCACCATTTCAAAAGAGGCATTGACGGTGGATGCAATTGCCCGGGAGATTGCACATTGACAGATCCCATTATCAGCGTCAAAAACCTCTATCACACGTATCAGTCAGGTCCCCTACAAAAGGCGGCCCTGATTGATATCAGCATGGAGATTGAGCGTGGTAGCTGTTCAGCTATTATCGGCATCACCGGTTCTGGTAAATCAACTCTCGTACAACATTTCAACGGGCTATTGCGTCCCACTTCTGGTTCGCTTATTGTCGATGGCGTGAATGTAAAAGCGAGAGGCGGCGACCTGAAAGCACTGCGGCAGCGCGTAGGCATGCTCTTTCAGTTTCCTGAAGCGCAACTGTTCGAGCACACCATCTACGCTGATGTTGCCTTCGGACCACGGCGCTTGAATTTGCCTAAAAGTGAGGTACGCACTCGCGTTCTTCATGCCCTGGATGCTGTCGGTTTACCCCCGCGCACGTACGCGCAACGCTCTCCCTTTGAGTTGAGTGGAGGGCAAAGGAGACGTGCTGCACTGGCCGGTGTACTGGCAATGTCGCCTAAGATACTGGTGCTCGACGAACCAACGGCGGGACTTGATGCGGACGGACGTGCCGAGTTTTACTATTACTTACAACATATTCAGCAGAAAGAAGGCGTCACCATTATCCTGGTCTCTCACGATATGAGTGAGGTAGCCACGCTTGCTGATCAGCTCTTTGTTTTATACAACGGACGCCTGGTTGCGCAGGGAACACCGCGCACGATCTTTGGCCAGGGGCAAACGTTGCACCAATGGGGTTTAACAGAAACGCCCCTCGGGGAACTACTCATCCTGCTACGTAAACAGGGTGTAGCTCTTCCCTCGGATGTATTCACTTTTGAAGAAGCCCTGAATGCGCTACAAGCATTAGACATGGCGCGTCACGAGAAAAAGAATGTTTAAGAATATTTCACTAGGAATCTATTACCCTGGCAACAGCCTGCTGCATCGCTTACAAGCCAGAACAAAGTTACTCCTACTCGCCTGTTTCACAGTTTTCATTGTGATCGCCAATAACTTCATGTGGCACATCACGCCATACATCGTCTTAATAGCTTTCATCATAATGGGAATAGCGCTATCTGGCGTCTCCTTCCATCATGTATGGCGTCGCATCCGCCTCTTGCTACTACTTATGCTGCTCGGTGCCGTTCCCACGCTTTTCGCCACTGATGGTACTGTCAAACCGCTCTATACTTTCGGCCCCTTTCCCATCTCGTTTGCTGTGCTCCGCTGGTCAATCGTTGCTTATGGTATCTTACTGACCATGTACATAGTCCTTTTTTTCCTCCCCATCCCCGCGTTGCAGAACATGCACCGCCTCTGGCTCAAGCGCATCAGGGTACCTCTGATCCTTGTTACGTTGGGAGTAATTGTACTCCTCTGGTTCATTCGCAACGTTCCACCAGCCACCACTTTTCCAGTCGGCCCCTTTGTCATCACCGATCTCGGTGTATGGTCATTACTCAGTTTTTACACAGTCTTTATCGTTCTCTATATCTTTTCACTCCTCCTGACGATGACTACGACTTCTATTGCACTGATTGAAGGCTTAACACTATTGCTTACCCCTTTACGCTGGTTGAGATTGCCCGTGGATGATTTCGCCTTGATGACTTTGATAGCGTTACGTTTTATCCCTACGCTGATTGAGGAGATAGAGCAATTGTTGAAGGCGCAAACTTCGCGGGGTGCAGATTATGCCCACGGTACTCTACGTGAGAGGGCGCAGAGCCTGATAGCGTTGTTTGTGCCGCTTCTGGAAGGCGTTTTTCGGCGCGCCTCTGACCTGGCAACAGCTTTAGAGTCTCGCGGTTATGAGGTTGGTAGTCGACAAACCCGTCTGCATGAAAAGCAACTTGGGACAATAGATTATGGGGTTTTAGCCCTGGTTATTGTTCTTATGGTGGGATCACTTCTTGTATAGGGATTCTTGCAGTACGCAAGTCACATTTATCACCAGGCATAAATTTGGGGCATCACATGTGGATGCCCCAAATTTATGCCTGTTTTCTTTTATACACTCAGTTTAACAATTGTCAC
>DMFQ01000274.1:907-5473 GCA_003450555.1 Ktedonobacter sp. | reverse complement strand
CATCAACCAAAGGCACGAGGCTTGCGGCGCTTCCTTGCAAGATAGGTACCGACCAATCTGGACTATCTGCCAGCGCAAGCGCCTGGCGCACCTCAAAGAGCGCTTCAGCAAATCCGCGTCTCGCGGTGAGGGTGGCATACCATGCCTTACTGGCACGCTGGCTCGACTCGTAGGTAAAATTGGCCTGCTGTGAGAGGACGGCGGGGATCCCTTCGTTCACTAGCGTTCCGGCGACTCCATACACATCCGTTCGAGCATTACTACGCCCCGTTTGGCAGGCATGTAACACCACGGCATGGAGATTGCGGGGACCCAGGATTTCAGCGAGGCGTCCATCCGAGATCAGCAGTTCATTCCCTCGCTCATCTTCCCACAATAGCACCCCACCGCTCGCCGGCATCGTACCCGCCGTGCCCAATGAAATGCACAATATGCGGCTGAAAGCTGAGCAAGGCATCCTGCACCCGTTGCAAGGTGACAATATCTTCCACCAGCAAATGCAGCTTGCCCTCCTCACGTGCCATACGGGTTGCCTGTTCAACAGCCGCCCGTTCGCTCTCGACATCTACCCGCGAGTCCTCCCCCAGCCCTGGCGGCGAGGAGATGAGCAGGAGCACACGCAGTGGAAATGGAAGAGATACCAAAGTTTTATCAGGCGTATCAGCGGGATGCAAGCGCATCAGTGGGCGGCGGCGGGCCAGAAAGCCCTTCTCACCAGGTTGCTTGGGATCACACAACAGTTCCCACGGCAACCCAGAAAGCGTATCGGGAAGTTCCAGAAGCAGTGGCGTGCGCCCCGTACGCAGCGCCTGCGCGAGCGCATCACGTTCCTCGACAGGTGCCCCATCTGGTAGCAGGGCCTGCCAGAGCCAGGTTCCCACATTCCGCAACAGTGTCTGCGGGCCAGGTTCTCCACCAGGATCAGGTAGGCCCATCAAAACAGGACGCAGGCGACGCAGCCACTCATTGAAGGTGACATTTGCCTCCGGGTTCAGCGTGAGAGCATACTGCGAGGAGTTGAAAGTGAGGGTGAACTGACCGGGACGCTGCTCCGTAGCTTCTAAGCGCACCTCGAGAGGCTTCTCTGGCATGACGCTTTCCTTTACATCCACTTCATTATTCTACAGAATAAAACGGTGACCGCAGAGCCTTTCTCAGGATCTGAAGACAGTGTTGGCGATACTCGAATTGTGAGCAAGCCGGGATACATACGTCGTTCATGGTATTCTAACAAGAGATCGATACTTTGTAAATGCTTGATGCAGTTAAAAATGTGTGCGTCTCCAATTTTTACATCGTATATACGCTCAATCTTGTATCTCTTCCGGTGCTACAGCAGACGGTGAAAGCCTGATGGATAAAAACACTCCATTTGCACCCCTAACGTCTCCCCTGATACAATAAAAAGCACATTGGTTGACCTGATACTCTCTTTGTTCTCTAGGTCTACCCTCTAAAAAAAAGAAAGGCTCATGTGCAACGCGTGCCGGGTCAACGAAAGCCACGAGACCTGTTGATATTCATGAGAGGCCATCTAAAAAAACTCATTAGCAATGGATATAGCTGGATACATGTATTGTGGATACATCTGCGTGTTGGCTCGCGCTTCTGGCGCTGGCGCATACAACTCTGGCTCCAACAATTGCACATAACGGAAAGTACGCAAAGTAGCATGAAACAAACCCTGCTTTTTATTCGGCATGGGCAAACAACATGGAATGCTGAACACATATTGCCTGGTCAGTTACCAGGGATTGCATTGAACGATACGGGGAGAGAACAGGCAGCGCGCCTGGCGGATGCCTTAGCCCTGCTACCCATCAGCGCCATCATCAGCAGCCCCTTAGAAAGGGCGCGCGATACAGCAGAAATTATCGTCCAGGGCAGAGGGCTACCCATTCAGCTTGAACCAGACCTGATGGACACTGATGTCGGTCGCTGGGCCGGCCAAAAGTATGACGAGCTTTCTAAGACCGATCCTGACTGGCAAGCCTACGTCAAAGACCCCACTGTAGCTCCTGAAGGTATCGAAACCTTTCCCCAGGTCCAGCAACGCGCGCTGGCGGCAATTGAACGCTGGGCGACAATGGAATCGATTGGAGCGTACCCTGCTTTCGTCGCTCACGCCGATGTCGTTAAATTGATCATAGCCCATTATACTGGCCTGGAGGCTGGCAAGGCCGGCAGGCTTTTTATCGACAACGCCTCGGTAAGCCTCGTCGAAATTGACAGTGAGCACGTTCAACAAATGCGCGTGATCGCCGTTGGCTGGAGTCCCCATCCTGGTTGGTTAAAGCCTGCCATACTCGAAGGCAAGAAAGATAAGGAAGATACTCCTGCAGAGGAAAACAGCGCACAGAAAACGTAGAAAATAACGATTCTTCAGCATATATGTCGAAGGGAGCTCTAGTATGTTCGATCCACGAGACCCCATGGAACGCTTTTACTGGCATTATGATTCCAGGCGGCAACTCTCTATGGCCCAGATTATAGCCATGGGCAGTGTGGACGTTGAAACCGTCGCGCTCATCTGGCTACTGCTAGAGCACGGGGTCTCGCTCACCGTGGCAGGGCCAACCGACCCTCAGCCAGGCGTCGGCAAAACCACTACGCTCAATGCCCTGCTCCAATTCCTGCCAGAAGGGACGGCTCTGGCGTATATGTCCGGCATGTACGAAAATTTTGCCTTTACGCGTATCCCTACTATCAATCCCGCCGCCACCTACGCGCTTTGTAATGAAGTGAGCGATCACCTGCCCATCTACATGTGGGGCCGCGTAGCTCGCCGCTACCTGACGCTGCCGGTCCAGGGGTATCACATCGCCACGAGCATTCACGCCGATACCATCGACGATGTCATCTCCATGTACCATCATGACCTGCACCTCAGGGCCGAAGATGTGCGTCGACTGGGCCTGGTGGTAAATATCGGCCTGGTTGGTCACACCTATCCCATGCGCCGCCGCTGGTTAACCACCCATTTTTTGCAACCTGACGCTGATCTCAAACATCCCGATGACATTCCACCAATTCCACTTTCTCTTTGGAATGAATTCGATGATTCTTTCGAGCACGCGGATCAAGCCATTCTAGATGACCTGGCTCAGTGGGTTGGTATGGCACAAGCAGAATTTGCTCCCGCTCTGCAACGGCGTATTGCATGTCTACGCAAGATATCACAGGGACAGGGAGCCGATAACAATGAGATGTACGACGCGATTGACGAAGTACGACAATGTGAAAAGACAATCCTGCCTTGAAATAGATAAGTCATTCGCTTTGTTCCAACTAGTAACAAAGTAAAGAAAGGAGTTTTCAGATGCTCAAACGTAAGCAAGAAGCAAACGAAGGGCGCTGGCCGCGCATCTGCAATGAACGTCGCTATCAATAGAAGAAGAGGAGCATACTCGCTATGAGTCTTTCTATAGCCATGCTCAGTGTCCACACGTCCCCGCTTGACACGCCAGGACGTACCAGGGATGCGGGCGGCATGAATGTGTATATGCGCGAACTGGCTAGTGAGCTAGGCCATCGCCATACAAACGTTGATATCTTTACCCGTTGGACAAACAAAAACACACCTCGCGTCGTTCAGCTTAGTCCGAATGTGCGCGTCATCCACATCAAAGCTGGAGCGCTTTCCCCGCTGCACAAAAACGATCTCTACCAGCACCTGCCAGAATTCATTCACAATATTGAAGCATTCAGTCGCGGTGAAGACAGTCGGTATGATGTCCTGCACAGCCACTACTGGCTCTCTGGCGTAGCTGCTTCACAACTCGCCCTGCGTTGGGATATTCCCCACGTGACGATGTTTCACACTCTGGCGCGACTGAAGCAGTTGGCAAATCCCAACGAGAAAGAACCAGCTCTGCGCCTGGAGATGGAGCAGCAATTGATACAGCGTGCGGATCGTATCATCGCCGCCACTACCGATGAGCGCACGCAACTGATTCGCTATTGTGGCGCAACGACAAATCAGGTACAGGTCATCCCTTGTGGAGTGGATCTCCAGCTCTTTGTCCCCTATAACAAGCAGGAAGCGCGCAAAAAGCTTGCTCTTCCGCTCAATCAACCCGTACTTCTCTTCGTGGGTCGACTCGATCCATTTAAGGGACCAGATGTATTCCTGCAGGCGGCCGCAATGATGGAGGAGGAGGCGCAGATCGTAGTTGTGGGAGGTAAGCTTGATGACGACAGAGAGTTACAGGATCTGCAGCAGCTTGCAGTGGAGTACAACATCAGTCACCGGGTCCACTTTTGGGGAGCGCGTCCACAAAAAGAACTGCCGCTGATCTATAGCGCGGCGGACGCAACGGTTATTCCTTCATATCATGAAAGCTTTGGCCTCGTCGCAGTTGAGTCGCTTGCCTGTGGCACACCAGTGGTAGCAACGCGTACAGGTGGCCTGACGACAATTATTAAACATGGCGAAACAGGCTACCTGGTGCCTCGTTGTCCTGGCTTTTTCGCTGAAAGGTTGGATACTCTCCTACGCGATACAGCTTTACTTGAGCAAATGCACCTCTCGGCCCGCCCCTCCGTACTACACTTTAGCTGGAAAAG
>DMFQ01000274.1:0-751 GCA_003450555.1 Ktedonobacter sp. | reverse complement strand
CCTACTGACTCATCTCAAGCTGCAGAATATCACTAAAATTAGGAGACCCCCAGCCTGTCGTGTAGTCCCAACCCGCTGTGGCTGAATAGAAGAGATTGTCACCGGCGGTGATATCGTTATAGGGATGGAAGTTGCCAGGATGGTTCGCCAGGGAATAGAACTCCGGCACACCTCCTATGGCTGCTTTTCCCTTTTGCTGTAATGCCTGGTCGACAAGCAGCGCACCGGCAGCCCAGATCGGGGCTGCTGCGCTGGTGCCACCTGAGGCAACCCAGGCGCCCTTATAGTATATTGCGATATTGGGAAAAGCGGCGGCAGCCACATCAGGCACCTGGCGCAAACCATTGGGAGCTGAGACAGTCGCAGCAAAGTCAAATGGTCTGATGAAAACACGCGACAATGCGCCATCGTACCTCGTTGTCGTCCCTGTCCCTGTCTGCCAGGAGGGGCGCTTAAAATCCGTATTCTCGCTCACGCCGCCGCCACTGCCCCAATTATTGCTACAGACTGGCAGGTCATCTCCTGCCCCCCAGACAGTTTCACTGGTACGCACATTACTATCATTCACCTGCAGATGTGTTCCACCGACCGCGATGGAGTAGACCGCACTCGCGGGAAATGCGACCACGGCAATATGAGGCAGGCGCTGCGTGAAGGCCCCACAGTCACCACTACTGATGAAGACCGAGATGCCCTCTGCTGCCAGGGTACGTAGACTCTTGTTGACGGCTGCCTGCTCGCTTGAACTGAA
>DMFQ01000206.1:2982-3260 GCA_003450555.1 Ktedonobacter sp. | reverse complement strand
TCAGGGAAGCCGATGATGAAATCATGGGCCTGGGCCGCTTTCGCCGCCTCTTCAACCTCTTCCTCGCTGGCGTTGCTTCTTCCATAGGCGATATTCTCGCGGATGGTGCCGCTAAAAAGTGTTGACTCTTGTAATACGATGCCAATTTGTGACCGCAGACTCTCTAGCCTCACATCGCGTACATCGAATCCATCAATAGAGATGCTGCCACTTGTCACATCGTAGAAGCGCGGTATCAAGTTGATAATCGTGGATTTGCCCGAACCTGTGCGTCCCAG
>DMFQ01000206.1:0-2845 GCA_003450555.1 Ktedonobacter sp. | reverse complement strand
TTCAAAGATAACGCTGCCCCGGGCGGGTGGCAATATAACGGCATCCGGCTTATCTTCGACCTCAATAGGGGCGTCAATAATCTCAAAAACGCGGTGCGCCGAGGCCGTCGATTGGGAGAGCGATGTGATGGTACTGCCTAATATAAAGACCGGCAGGAGCAAGAAACTGAGATAGGAGGTGAAGGCCACCAATTCCCCAATGCTGAGGCTGCCGCCGATCACCTGTTCGCCGCCTAGCCAGATAACGGCAAGCGTACCGAGGTTGGAAATGAAGAAAATAAGTGGAAAGGTGAGCGAGGTGCCACGCACGACCGCCAGGTTTTCCTGTAAAAGGCTGTTATTGGCGTTGCGGTACCGCTCCTGCTCATACGGTTCGCGTACAAATGCTTTGACCACGCGCACTCCCGCGAGATTTTCTTGCAGCACCGTGTTCAGGTTGCCCAGCTTTTGCTGCACTATTCTGAAACGAGGGCCGATTTTGGTCAAAAAGAAGAGAAAGACGCCGAGGATGGCAGGTATCATCAACAGCGCAACCAGCGCGAGTTTCCAGTTGGTGATGAGTAAAATAGTAGCGCTGCCGATGAGCATTACTACAGCATTAAGCAATTGCAGGATGCCATTTCCGGTAAAGGCGCGTACCGTCTCCACATCGTTGGTGACGCGAGTCATCAACTGGCCCGTCTGGGCTTTATCGTGATAGCTGAAACTGAGATTTTCAAGTCGAGTGAAAATGGCGTTGCGCATATCGTAGGCCGCTCCCTGGCTGGCCCGTTCGCTCCAATAACTCTGTGTAAAGGTGAAGCTATCACGCACAATGGCGACCCCAAGCAAGCCGAGCGAGGTCAAGAGAATAACGCTCAAATTCTGGGCGCTGATACCCTGGTCAATCACCAGGCGCAGCAGTTGCGGGCTAAACAGGTTTGTCGCCGTCACGATGAGCAGGCTCAGGAAAGCTCCGAGCGTCGTGCCCCAATATTTCCTCAAGTAGCGCAAAGCCCGCCAGAGGTCGTTCATAGAAACTCTCCTTCACGGCGATACGGCATCACAAGTTCCAGGACGTGATGTACATTTGCTGCCATTCTACACGAAGTTAGCAGTAATCCGCTAGTGGTTTCGGTCACCCGTTTGATCAGACGATGGATGACGCGCCGCTCTTCTCCCTGTGGGGCTTCACCTGAACCCAACAGCCGCGCCGATACGCAATTTTACGCACCCGGCGCCTCCAACATCCTCTCCCCCCATGATATCCAATCACAGCGAAATTACGCAATTCACACACTCGGGATCAGCATACCTGTTCCATTAGCGAGTCTCAATGGCTGCTTCGGGGGTCTGTGGACTCACGCCAAATGTTGTGGTCGGCTCTGGCTTCTGAGCGCGACGCGGCGACCTCAGGAAAAACGCGAGCACAAGGATGGGGAGCGTGACCAGAGCCGAAAGCAGATACACATCCTGATAGGCCAGAACTTGTGCCTGTTGGGCTACGGCCGCGCTCACTGGCCCGTTGTGTGCAAGTGCTGCCTGATGGACAAGACGTTGTGCTTGCACAAGATTGACCAATCCGGCAACGGCCAGGGAGGAGACCGCCGAACGCGAGACACTCAGGAGCGTATTGGCTCCTGGTAAGGTCGTTCCCTCAATGCCTGTCAAGGCGGCGGTGCTCGTTGATTGAAGAAGAAAAGGGAGTCCAAATCCCAGTACAATCAGAAGTGGGATCAACTCGGCAAACAGTGAGGTGAGCGACAACCATTGACTCATCAGATATGTAGCAAGAGCCACGGCAATCGCTCCCATGATCACGAGAGGACGCGCGCCCAGACGACTGTAGAGCAAGCCTACCACAATGGTTCCCACCATCGAGGCCAGCCCTTGTGGGGCCAGCAGCAATCCAGCTTGAAATGACGATAAGCCGCGTAAGACCTGTAAGTATTGTGGCAACAGGAAGGTTGAGCCAAACAGGCACGCGAACGCGACCCAGGTGATCAGGCTCCCAACCAAATAGTTGCGTCTCTTGAAGAGGCGTAGGTCCAACAGTGGCTGTGCCGTTCGTAGCTCGATGGGAATGTAGGCAGCTAGCAGGAGCAGTGCCAGGATGCTGGGACCTGTGACCGTGAGCAGAGAGCCCCATCCATCATAGGCGAGATTCGAGAGGCCGAAGAGCAACAGCCCTAAGCCACTGGCGATCAGCAGGAAGCCACGCAGATCGAATGGCAACGTGCGCTGAAGCTCAGACTCGTGCATCATGCGCCAGCAAATGATGATGCCAATGATGCCAATGGGAAGGTTGATATAAAAAATCCAGCGCCAATCGACGTACTGGGCAAGATAGCCCCCAATCACGGGACCCAGCGCAGGAGCGACGAGCACAGGAATGCCAAAGATGCCATTGGCCAGACCGCGTTGCTCTTCAGGGAACGCTCCGAACACCAGTGAAAACGAGAGCGGGAAGAGCGCTGCTCCTCCTGCTCCTTGGAGCACACGGAAGAAAATGAGGATATCGATATTCCAGGCGAGGCCACACAGGGCTGAGAAGAACGTGAACAACGCCAGGGAAAGCAGATACACCCGTTTGATGCCAAAGCGATTGGCGAGAAATCCTGACGCCGCAATCACCACGCCTTGTGCGAGCAGATAGCCTGTGACCACATAGGAGGCTGTGTGTAAATCCGTGCCAAAGGCAAGCTGAATATGCGGCAGAGCGGTATTGACGACGGTGGCATCCAGGATACTGACGAACGCACCAAAGATGGCCGTGATCAGCACCCACCATTTATAGTTGTCGCTTGCACGCCTTGCGAGTGGACCTGTGATCCCAGTTCCAGACACATGAAAATGGGTACTCATG
>DMFQ01000249.1:3291-4856 GCA_003450555.1 Ktedonobacter sp. | reverse complement strand
AGGTCAGCGAGGAGGGCCTGCGCGCCGCCCAGATAGGGTTGGGCAATGGCGGAGACCAGCGGTGCAACTAAGGCAACTCTCATACGTTCCCTCGATAACTGGCAATGTTATTTTCAGTTTCATGTAGCTTCACTTCGTAGAGCAACCCCTGTGGCAGGGCGCTTGCGAGTCGTTCCCAAAACTTGACGACCAGAACCTCCGTGGTGGGAATACTGCCCTCCAGCCATAGCACGTCGTAGTTGAGATGCTTGTGATCGACCCAGGCGATGATATGTTCATTGATAGCCTGCTTCAGGTCTGTCAGATTTAAGATCATACCGGTACGCGGATCGGGAGTGCCACGCACAGTCACTTCGAGGACATAGTTATGGCCATGCCCGTTCGGATTGGCGCATTTATCATAGAGAGCACTATTTTCTTCTTCAGTCAGGTGGCTGCTCCATAAGCGATGGGACGCGCTGAAAGTGGTGCGTCGTGTCAGGTAGACCATGATTGCATCCTCGTTTAGCTATTGCTGAATATCTCGATGTTGCTGCCACTGAGCATGCGTCCCGCATCGCTGGCAAGGAAGAGCAGGATCTCTGCCATGTCCGCAGGAGTCATGCCGGCCTTCAAGTGTGGCGCCGCCTGTTGCAGCATCGCCGTATCCACGGCTCCCGGGCTTACAGCACAAACACGGATATTGTACGGCTTGCCCTCTACCGCGAGAATCTCGGTCAGGCCCGCAACACCCGATTTCGAGACGTTATAGGCGCTCAATCCGGGAAACTTCTCTACACCTTTTACGCCCGAAAGCGAGGAAAGGTTGATAATGACCCCTTGCTTTTGGGCGCTCATAAGCTGAAAGGCCTTGCGACAACACAAAAAGGTGCCGCGCAGGTTGACCGCGATCACAGCATCCCAGGTAGATACATCCATTTCAACAAATGGGCGTACCGCGACTATTCCCGCGCAGTTTACCAGGATATCGACACGGCCGTAGCTATCGACGGCCTTCTGAAAGAGGGCATCGACATCTGCTTCACGCGAGACATCACCCACGACGGAGAGAGCCTGTCCTCCTGCGCGCGTAATCTCTGAGGCGGCTTCATCAAGCTGAGAGGCGGTTCGGCTAAAGAGCACGACGCGCGCTCCCGCCTGCGCGAAGAGATGCGCGGTGGCTCGACCGATGCCCCGTCCGGCGCCCGTTATAATAGCGACGCGATCTTGTAGTGTATTCATATCTGGCATTATAGCAGAAGGAGAGGAGAGGGGTGAGGGGGAGAAGAGTACGAGAGTCAAAGAAGAGCTTTTGTTGACAGGGTCTACAATAATTCACAGACCCTTGTATTTTGGTAATACTTCACAGACAAGTTCCCCAACATCTGCTAAACTGTTGGGGAACTTACTTTCTACTTGAATTCATGAATTATAGAGAGCAGCAACGATATGCTGAAACGGATCGTTGGAGAACTTCTTGTGTCGATTATAAACGTTGAATGGGGCGAGGGACTATGGCAAAAACGACGCCCCTGGTACGATTTAATCAGGTAGTCTACCAGCAGAACGGGCAAGAGCACCTGCTT
>DMFQ01000249.1:1144-3154 GCA_003450555.1 Ktedonobacter sp. | reverse complement strand
ACCTGCTTCATTTTTAACAGTGACGTGGGTACCTTCACGGCCCGCAAGGAGTCGGTTGGGAACCAGCGTGGAGGCTATTATTGGAAGGCCTACCGCAGGCGTAGCGGCACGCTTTACCGCGCCTACCTGGGGAAATCGGAAGAGTTGACGCTCCAACGACTGAACATGGCCGCTGCGACATTGGCCGCACAGAACAGTGTCTCAGCCAGACAAGGCGACCATCAGCCTGGAGAGAAAGATTCGTCCAGGTATGCTATTCCCACTTTGAACAAGGATAGCCTTTCCTTGACGGCGGTCATTGCACTAGAACCTCTCATTGAAACAATTCATACTCCTACACATCAACTCCCTGTCTCGCTAACTCCCTTGATCGGACGCGCGTAGGAGGTGCAGAAGACATGCGCCCTTCTCAGCCATCCAGAGGTGCGCTTACTCACCCTCACTGGTCCTGGCGGCGTTGGCAAGACACGCCTGGGTATGCAGGTAGCTACGGAGCTTATACCTGTATTTTGTGATGGGGTATATTTCGTCTCGCTAGCTCCTATCCACGATCCCGCTCTGGTTCTTCCTATGATAAGCCAGGCACTAGGGCGCCGTGAAGTCAGAGATACCGGCGATCGACCGATGTTTGAGCACTTGAGAGACTACTTACGAGATCAGTGCCTGCTGCTCCTGCTCGATAACTTCGAGCAGGTCATGGGAGCGGCACCACTGCTGGTGGAACTCCTGGAGGCTTGCCCTAAACTCAAGGTTCTAGTAACCAGCCGTGCCACTTTGCGCGTGCGTAGCGAGCACACGTTCTCAGTGATGCCACTAGCGCTGCCAGATCCCAGGCGTCTTCCAGGTATCGAGTGCTTATTCACAATACGCTGCCGTGACACTTTTCCTCCAGCGCGCTTCGGCTGTCAAACCTGACTTTGCCATTACTATAGCGAACGCGACCACGATTGCAGAGATATGTGTGCGCCTGGATGGGTTACCACTGGCTATCGAACTGGCGGCAGCTCGTATCAAGCTGCTGGCCCCACAGATGCTCCTGGCACGGTTGGGGAAATGCCTGGGGATATTGACCGGAGGCGGAAGAGATGTACCCGAGCGGCAACAAATGTTGAGGAGTGCAATTCAGTGGAGCTACGAATTGCTAGATGAGAATGAGCAGCGGCTCTTCAGGCTTTGCTCCCTCTTTGTTGGGGGCTGTACGCTAGAGGCGGTGGAAACGGTATGTTGGCATATAGGAAACGTGTCATTGAATGTGCTGGACGGAGTAGCTTCACTGATCGACAAAAGCCTTCTGCAACTGGGAGAGCAGAGAAGTTTGCACTCTAAACCAGACGAAGGCCGCCCATTCATGCTGGAGACGATACGTGAGTATGGATTAGAGTGCCTGCTTGCAAGTGGCGAGGTAGACGCTGCCAACCATGCTCATGCTGCATATTATGTGGCATTGGCAGAAGAGGCGGAACAGGAGCACGGTGGTACACAGCAGGGAATATGGCTCGAACGGTTGGAGCAGGAACACGAGAACTTGCGGGCTGCGCTGCACTGGTTGCTGGAACAGGGGGGCGGGAGAGCGCGGAAAACGCGCTGCGGTTGGCGGTGGCGCTGTGGTGGTTCTGGACAGTGCGCGGTCATGTGAGTGAGGGACGCGCCTTCCTGGAAAGGGCGCTAGCGCGAAGTGAGGGGATTACAGTTGCCGTGCGGGCGAAAGCTCTCAACGGCGCTTGTATGCTAGCGCTGAATCAGGACGATTATGATCAGGGGGTGGCGCTGTGCACAGAAAGCCTGGCGCTGTCCCAAGCACTGGGAGACAAACGAAGCGCGGCCACCTCCCTTTACCGATTGGGGCTGGTTGCCTGGTGGAGGGGTGAGTATGCAGAGGCACAGACACTGGAAGAAGGGGCTTTGGAGCTTTCCAGGGAAATGGGGGACAAGGCAGGTATGGCTGACCCACTCCTTATTTTGTCGAATATTGCCTTTGCCCAGGGTGAGTACCCCAAGGCACGTGAGGTC
>DMFQ01000249.1:466-1078 GCA_003450555.1 Ktedonobacter sp. | reverse complement strand
GCCCAGGGTGAGTACCCTAAGGCACGTGAGGTCGAGGTTTTGCGTCTTGTGGCCAGGGGTTTGACCGATGTCCAGGTGGCAGAGCAGCTCACTATTAGCCATCGTACGGTCCATGCTCACCTCAGTGCCATTTACAGTAAGCTCGGTATTTCCTCGCGCAGCGCTGCCACGCGCTATGCCCTCGAACACTTCCTCCTCTAAACTGGAGTGAACCCCGAGACAGGTTCACTCCAGTTTTTGATCTATCTCGTCCACTGATCTAAGAATCCCTGTTTCCCGTACATTTCTATTGGGTAAGACATAGTTACCCTACATTAGATGAGAACACACACAAGGAGAACAACACATGTCAACAGAAAAGAACAAGGACGTTACCCGCCGTTGGTATGAAGAGGTCTTTAACGCGGGAAACCTGGAATTGATCAACGAGCTTTTTGCTACGAGCTTTGTTGAGCATGATCCGAGCAATCCTCTGCCTGGTCTCGAAGGCGTCAAACAACTCGTTACCATGTACCGAAGTGGCTTTCCCGATCTCCACCTCACCATTGAAGATTGGATCGCGGAGGGAGACAAGGTGGCGGCTCGCTTCACAGCATGGGGTACGCACAAAGG
>DMFQ01000249.1:0-414 GCA_003450555.1 Ktedonobacter sp. | reverse complement strand
ACAGCATGGGGTACGCACAAAGGTCTGTTGATGGGAATCCCTCCCACTGGCAAACAGGCGACAGTAACAGGCATCGACATTCTTCGTTTTGAGAATGGCAAGATCACTGAACACTGGGGCAACCAGGACTTGCTGGGTATGATGCAACAACTCGGCGTTATCCCTGCCCCGGAACAGGTCCATTAGTTCCCTCAGTGGCCCTCTTCACGTTTCCCTAAAGTTTTATAGAAAGGCATCAGACCAATGTATGCACGAGTCACAACCTTCCAGATTGAACAGGCGAAGCTCGATGAAGCGCTTGAGATATCACGTAGCTCCATTCTTCCCGCGATGAAACAACAAGCAGGGTTTAAAGGCGTTCTCACTCTGGTTGATCGCCAAACGGGAAAGGCCACATCAATCACGCTGTGGGAA
>DMFQ01000391.1:8112-8791 GCA_003450555.1 Ktedonobacter sp. | reverse complement strand
TAGTATCGAGGTCCCACTTTAAAAGTATCGATCAAATCCGGGCCGTAGAGGCGACCAAAACAGGCACGCACTCCCATTTCATCGAGGTAGCCTGCCAGATCGATGGAGGGCTCACCCGAGGCTGTGTGGAGAGTGTAGCCCTGGTGGGAGAGGCTGCGAATGGCGTCCACAGCACCGGGGAAGGCCGCGTGAACGCGAGGAATGATGAAGGAGATGGCGCGACGGGCGAGCGCAATGACCTCGTCTTCAGGTGAAGTCGGGATACCCACTAACTCGCACATTCCTGCCAGCCAGTCATATTTGTCAGCGCGATCAAAGCTGGCGAAATCGGTCGCGGACTGAATACGTCTGCGCCAACTCTCAGGTTCAAGCATGCGGTCGACCACGACACGGTTGGCGTCGATCCATGCTTCAGGTGTGCCACCTAGTAGCGGTGCAAAAAACTCGCTGACGAGGCGTTGCCATTGGGAGGCTCTTAGGCTGTTATTGTTCATGACACCACCATCGTCGAGGAAGATTGTAGGTCGTGACATTGATGTTACGCTCCTTTGGGGCCTATCACTTCGACACCTCTATGAGAACATCGCCAGTTAATCACATGGCGGAGTGTGGCGCAAGAGTGGGACGGGGCGTGGGGGAGGATTGCAGAGGTGAATAGGACGAGGGCGACGCAAGCGTC
>DMFQ01000391.1:7623-7953 GCA_003450555.1 Ktedonobacter sp. | reverse complement strand
CCGCTCCCGCCCCTACGAGATGATACGTGAGCTTGTCTATGGTCAGGTTCTTCGGCTATAATCGTAGTTAAAAGCTCGGCTGGCTATTAATAGAGAGAGGTCATGAGCATGTTGCTCGAAACGAACATTCGGAAAATGCTGGTGAGTGGTGACCAGTGGGCCAGTTGGCATGGCTACCACGTACCAGTGAGTAATGAGTATTTTGTCGTTTGGACTCCGGCAGGGACAGAAATGCACTGGAAACCGGGCACCTGGATTGCACAGAAACATCAGTTAACCTATTTTTGGCCAGATGCCTGGTTTACGATTCACGCTGGCTATGACAAGGGT
>DMFQ01000391.1:742-7540 GCA_003450555.1 Ktedonobacter sp. | reverse complement strand
CACGCTGGCTATGACAAGGGCGGCACATTAATCAGCGGTTATTGTGATGTTGTGCTGCCAAACTCCGACTATACCAACACAGCCAGAGAGCTTATCTATACTGATCTCTACATAGATGTCGTGGTGCGCCCGGACTACAGCGTCTACACCAAAGATCACGAGGTCTTTGATCGAGCAGCCAGGTATTTTCCTATCGTTGAGCAGTCGCGCAAAAAGTCATTTGAGGTGCTGGACTGGTTAGAGAAGCACGCGAAGCACTGGAGTGGGCCATTCAAACTTATTCCACGCCTGTTGCCGCGGACAGATTTTGAAACATTGAGTCCGGGTGAGGCGAGTACTATCTTGCAAGCTCTTTCTGAGAAGGATTTGTAATAAGATGTTTGCGGAAGAACTGCGGCTACAGTTTGCTCAATATGGCATTACGGACCTGGGAGAGGTAGCTCTACGCGAGGCACTTGAGGCGCACTGCGAAACCTACACATTGATCAAGCTAGCTCCCTGGCCCGCACGGCGCTGGAAGTGCCACTATCGTTTAATGATGGGCGACACTATGTATGATGCACAGAGCGCGGCGGAGGCCTATGGCATGGGATTATTAGGAGTTTTGGGGAAGCGTGAATAACGTGAGTAACATCCAATGCTGGTATTATTGCACGTTTACCCGAAACGCATTTTTTCCCTGTTCCTAAGATGTACTTTCGGACGTTAATAAAGTAAGGGGGAAATCGATCGTGATTTCTCCCGCGAAAAATGTAGCTTTGATAATGTAGCTTTGAAAGGACCAGTCATTATGCTGCGCACAATGTGCAAAGGGAAGATCCACCGCGCTACTGTCACCCAGGCAAACCTCAATTACATTGGCAGTATCACGATTGACCAGGACCTGTTGGACGCTTCCGATATCTATCCCTACGAAAAGGTACAGGTAGTCAACGTCAGCAATGGTTCGCGGCTGGAAACGTATGCTATTGCTGGTGCTCGTGGTTCCGGTGTCATCTGTTTGAACGGGGCAGCGGCTCGCCTCAATTCCGAAGGTGATATCGTCATTATCATCAGTTATGGACAGTACGACGAAGCGGAAATCCGTGCGCTGGTACCTCACGTGATCTTTGTCGATGAAGAGAATCGCATCACCGAAGTAAAGCATGTACCATTGAACGAGATGCTGACCGAGACATTGGCTGAGGCCGAAGCAGAGGCCGAGGTCGTGTACTCCTAAACGCGCAATCTTCAATTTCATTCAGCCGCCCGGTTGGATGAATTTCCCTTCACTCTCTCCCTATCAAACGTTTGTAAGGTAACTTTCCACCAATCACTTCACCCAGGACACTTCCTTTTATTATTGCTCTCAGCAGGTCATAGTGTTATAGTAGCTTCATGAAAATTACCGCCCTTGAAACACAGGCTAGCAATGCTGAACGGGTCAACGTGTATGTTGATGGCCGCTTTCTGCTGGGCGCGAGCGCTACAGTCGTATTGCAGATGGGATTGGAACTGGAGCAGGAACTGTCGCCCGGTCAACTGGAGCAGTTGCGCAGTGAGGAGGCGCTGCAACAGGCTGTTGAGCGTGCCTATAACTTTCTCTCGTACCGTCCGCGCAGCCGCGAGGAGGTGCGCCGCTACTTACGCCGCAAAGAGACTTCACCCGAGATTATCGAGGCCACGCTGGAGCGTTTGGATCGACTTGATCTCGTGAATGACCATGCCTTTGCATCTTTTTGGGCAGAAAGCCGCGAGCAATTCAATCCGCGCGGGGCGCGCGCTATTAAAAACGAGCTGCGTATGAAAGGGGTTGAACGCGAGGTCGTCGAAGAGATGATCAGCGATGAGAAGGACGAGGAATTGGCGCTGCGGGCTGGACGCAAGAAGGCGCAGTCGCTGCTGCATAATCCCGCGATGGACTTTGTGACGTTTCGCACGCGCCTGGGTTCATTCCTGCAACGACGCGGTTTTGGTTATGAGATTGTTACGAGAACGGTGAAAGCGCTATGGAAAGAGTTGAAGCAGGAGGATGGGGAAGAGGATTAGCGGAAGAGTTCGGTGACCGAGCGCCCATCATGGATGCGGCTGATCGCACCTGCGAATAGTTCGGCCACGGAGAGGACGGTCAAATTGGGGAGGCGCTTGTAATCGGTGAGAGGGATAGAGTCGGTGATAACGATTTCTTTGATGGGGGCATTGCTGAGGCGTTCGACAGCAGGACCAGACAAGACACCGTGAGTGGCGCAGCAATAGATGTCGCGCGCGCCACGGTCGTGTACCACTCGTACCGCCTGTGTGAGCGAGCCAGCGGTGTCGATCTCGTCGTCCACGATCAGGGCGTGCCTGCCCTGGACGCTGCCGATGATGCCCATGGCTTCGATGTGACCATTGTTGCCGATGCGCCGCTTTTCCACGATTGCCAGGGGAGCGTCAAGACGATCGGCCAGTTGGCGCGCCTTCTTGGCGAAACCCTCATCTGCGGCCACGACCGTGAAATCGTCCAGTTCCTTCTGCACAAAGTAGCGGGCCTGGAGTATCTGCGCGGTCAGTTCATCGACGGGTATATTGAAAAAGCCCTGGATCTGGCCCGCGTGCATGTCCATGGTGAGGACGCGCTGCGCACCGGCGACAGTGATACAGTCGGCAATCAGACGCGCAGTGATGGGGACACGAGGCTGATCTTTCTTATCGGTGCGGCCATAGGCATAATAAGGAATTACTGCGGTGATGCGGGCAGCGGAGGCGCGTTTGAGGGCATCGATCATGATCAGTAGCTCCATGATGGAGCGATTGACGGGCGCGCTGAAAGGCTGAATGACGAAAACATCGCGACCGCGTACGTTGTCGTTGATTTTGACAAAGATGTTTTCGTTGCTAAATTGAAAAACATCTGCATCACCGAGTGGAATATGCAGATGTCGGCAAATCGAGGCCGCCAGCTGGCGGTTTGCATTACCTGTAAAGATACTCAGCTCCATTGGCTCCTCCTGGTTATATTGAGTATATCATATGGACTTTGTTTATGTAAACCAAAGGAGTTGATGTTCATTGTTCACGTATTGGACTCGCCAGGGGATTGCTACAATTGCAGGCCGACACCGACGTTTTCTGATAATGGCGGTTTGTCATCAGTGGTGCTATAGGCGTCTTCCAGCTTTTCCCAGGCTTCTTTGCCGCCAATAGGATAGATGGATAGGCCCGCTAAGCGCGTTGGTGAAGGATTATCTCCGACAAAGAGAATGGTTACCGCGTGACCTGATTGCTTCAGACGTGCGAGGGTGTCTAGCAACTGGTCGTTAATTGTACTGGTAATGACAACGATGGTTGCACCAGCAGGAAGGCGGGAACGTTCGGCATGTATAATATCTTCCAGGGTGCTACCGAAGTAGGGTTGGATACGCGCCAGGACATCCATGATACGGCTGCGCTGCTCCTCACTTGTGGCGGGAGGTAGGTGAATACGGCGACGTTTTAATTGCGCGGCAACCGTTGCGCTCAGCTCTTGTTCCTCTTTACTTTCAGGTTCAGCTTCGGTATATACACTCTCTTCCGGCATAAACATCAACGTATTTGCATAGAGGCCAACGGCATAGCCTTCATTAAGTGCCCAGTTGGAGACAGAGGCGGCTGCACAAATGGCCAGTTCCTGTAACTCTGGCTGGAGACCATAAACGGTATCAAATTGTGTATTGACATTGAGAAAGAGGATCATGGTGTAGGTCGTAGTAGGCTCATAGACCTTGCTTTGCAGTTGCAGCGTGCGCGCGGTAGCCTTCCAATGAATGCGGCGCAGGCTATCGCCATAGACGTAATCGCGTATGCCGATCACGCGCGAAGGATCTTCTAGCAGGCGGCGCGGAGCGCGACGGTCGCCAAAGGGATGGCGGGCCGGCAGACTGAAGCGTGTCAGGGGGACCACTAGTGGGTAGACGAGCAGATATTGCCAGTTCTCTAGAGATTCCTCATTGCTAATGAAGCCAAAAACGTCACCACTGCGCAGGCGCGTAGGACCAAATTTATGGACGCCGCGCGCATTGCATTGCAGGGTATAGCGGCGTGTGACCCGTTCATACCAGCGTGTACTGAAAAGATTTTCTAGTACGGCAGTCTCACCGACGATGCTAACTCGCGTATGTTGTCCGGTCATAGTAAGGGCACGTGGTACTGTATCCTCTATTTCTAACCAGGGCAGCGGCAAGAGTTTGGCGTTCTCGACTGCGAGCGAGAGTGTGATCTGCTCACCAAACAGGACGCGCTGCTCGCTGAACTGCCGTTGATAGCTCAGCTGGCGCAGACAATAGGTGGACCAGATATCTGTTGTGCCAATGATGACCAGTACCAGTAGTCCGATGACGACCAGCAGTGGCTGGTGGAAAGGGATACTGGCAATTAAAATCGCCAGGCCAATATAGTAGAAACGTCTATTCATGACTCCACCGGTACAGGAACTGTGTGCAGGACATCTTCTACGATTTGCTCCATGACTCGCCCATGCAAGCGTGCCTGGCTAGTCGCGATCATACGATGGGAGAGGACGGAACGCGCCATGTGTTTGACATCATCAGGGATGGTGTAATTGCGTCCAGATATGGCAGCGTAGGCCTGGGTAGCGCGGTAAAGTGCGAGGGTGCCACGAGGACTGACGCCGAGTTCGACGGCGTTATGGTTGCGTGTGGCGCGTACCAGTTCAACGATATAGTTTTCAACGCCGGGTTCGACACGCACGCGGCGAATGATTTTCTGCAAACTTTGTAGACGTTCCGCGCCTAAGACCGGGGATAAGTTTTGTAGCGGTTGTTCCTCTCTGAAACGCTGCAGGATGAGGCGTTCCTCGGATTGACTGGGATAGTCGAGGTGCACGCGCATGAGAAAGCGGTCAAGTTGCGCTTCGGGCAATGGAAACGTTCCCTCCAACTCCACCGGATTCTGGGTAGCGATGACAATGAATGGGCGAGGCAACATTATGGTCTCGCGCTCGATGCTTATCTGCCGCTCTTCCATGGCTTCCAGTAGAGCCGATTGCGTACGAGGAGTAGCACGGTTGATTTCGTCGGCGAGCACGACCTGGGAGAGCAGCGGTCCTGGCCTGAATTCGAATTCTCCTTGTTTCTGATTGTAGAATGTGATGCCGGTGATATCAGAGGGGAGGAGGTCGGGGGTAAACTGTATACGTTGAAAGGAACAGCCAAGGGATTTTGCGAGTGCTTTCGCCATCATTGTTTTGCCGATGCCTGGCACATCTTCAAATAAGATATGGCCCTCACAGAGGAGGGCGACCATCAGCAAGTCTATGACTTCTTCTTTACCGACGATTACGCGGCCAGTATTCTGGCGAATAGAGCGAGCGGCCTCTTGCACCTGGCGAATTTCATCTGTTTGTGTCATGTATCGTTGTAATCCTTCACTCCCAGGACCTGTAGTACAGGAAAGGGTTCCTGGTTCGTTTTTTGGGCACGCTTAATAGATAGTTGTACTTGAAATTATACGCACAAAAGAGGAAATATTTCACTGCTCATCCCTGCTGTGGAGGGGTTTATCTCTTATGAGGTATTATCCACCGTTGCCGTTTACTTGTACGGCTATGGCCTGGGATTGGACTTTCTGGCCATTCTGGTCTCGGGCTACCGCAAAGACCATGGCCTGAGTATGACGCCCGAACATGATGAGTGATACTGACCAGGATAAGGAGGCGTTGCCGTTCCCGTTGGTTGTAGTCGAACTTGAAATGTACCTGAACGGTGGAACGGTGTAATATGCTACAAGCGAAACAGAAACGTTTGATAGGCTTGTGTTGACGCCGACATTGACAGTGCTATTGTTCGATACGCGTACAGGAATAGAGGTGATTGTGACAGTTAATGAACCTTCAGCGGGCGTGGGAGTTGGCTGGTTGGCGGTGGCGTTCGGGGTCGGTTGTAGGATTGGCGTGCTATGTGCGGGTGGTTGACTACTGGAAGTGCTGCCATTGCCGCCGCCGGGAAGAGGGAAGGCCGGTTGAAGGTCAACTGTACCGGTGGGCACGACTGCTGTTAGAGAAGAAGTAGAACTGTCGATGGCCAGGAAATTCGGATTGCGCAGCAGCATGTTGCTGATCAGTGATGCAAATATTAAGCCCGCGACCATGACCATGACTATGGCGATCATCAATACTTTGTATGCCGGATCTTTCTGCCAGTAATAGTGCAGTTTGGCAACGGGTTGTCTGGGAGGAGGTGGGGTTGTCTGACGAATGAGTTGATCAGGGCGAAGATGTGCGTTTGCGTTTTGTTGGTTTTTGCCGTTCGCCAGGTGATTTGCTTGATCGGGATTGACTGGCGACATTTCATGGGGGTGGGCTGGCAGTACCAGCTTTCCTTGTTGCGGGTTTGGTCCCTGTGTTTCAGGCCGATTGATCATCTGAGTGTCCTCCTCTTCTTTGAAGATTTTATGTGTTGTGTCAATACAATTTAGTGTACCCTTTCCTCCCCGATATGTACAATTATGTATACCAGAAGGGCTATAGGGGATTGGGGGACTTATGGTTTCAAGTGGAGCAAAACACTCTTTAGAACTGTTTCTACCACTACATGCTTCAAATCTTGCTCGTGAATTACTGTTACATATGGTCCTACGGGGCGCCAGATTGTGGGATCGGTTGGGCCGAAAAGGGCGATGGTGGGAATACCGAGCATGGATGACAGATGCGTAATGCCGGAGTCGTTGCCAATATAACATATGCACTGTTGCAAGAGTTGCGCTATATGCAGCAGCGGCGCTTCAATAAGAGTAGTGATCATATTTGGGCGTGAAGTAGTTGACGATTGTGACAATTGTGAC
>DMFQ01000391.1:0-605 GCA_003450555.1 Ktedonobacter sp. | reverse complement strand
TGTGTAAGCAACTGCTGTATCTCATGGATGCGTTCGTGATCAACCGGACCGGCGAGCAGGAGGATGGGATAGTTCTGTTGGCAGAGTTGTTCGATGAGGGTGGCGAAGGAGGAGGCAGGCCAGCATTTCTGGGCGCCACCGCTACCGGGGTGGATGGCGATGCGCCGGATGCTGAGAGATTCCAAAGTATGTTCGGCGGGTATAAGTGGCAGTTTATAGGGCATTGCGATGTGTTGTAGTCCTACTGTTTCCGCCAGGTATGCAACTACGTGTCTGTGTTGACCATCTGGTGGCCGTCCGGGTGCGATTATTACTCTTTGGACGCCAGCAAGCAGCAGGTTATGCTCTACTATGCCTGCGGGGTCGCGTAACCAGCAGATAGCGAGATCGGTATGCTGTAGCTGTTCGAGTACGGCAGGTGAATGTATGCCTGTTGATGAGAAGAGGCTGCTCCACTGAAGTTGTCCATAGTCGGCGGTTTCATCAACGAGGCCAGTTGCCAGCGCGAGAGGCAGCACAGTGGGGTTGCCAACAAGAGTTATACGCGGGTTGTTGTATATACTTCTTATAGCCTGGATGATGGGAAAGGTGAGCAGGGTGTCGCC
>DMFQ01000344.1:3972-5180 GCA_003450555.1 Ktedonobacter sp. | reverse complement strand
GTTAGGGGTTTGGCTTCCCTGACGTGTTTGTTGACTGTGGCTGCGAGGGCCAACAGTATCATTACTATCGAGTCGATGACGATGGTGGGAATGATGCCGATGTATTGGATGAGCAGGCCTGTGAGTGCCAGGCCGAGAGGTTGGCCGCCGAAGGCAATGAGGCGAAAGACGCTGTTGACGCGGCCCTGGAGTTCGTCTGGAATTATTGCACTGCGATAGCTGAACTGGACGACGTTGTAGACCGGACCAGCAATGAAGACTGCTGCTGTGATTATGCCCAGTACAAGAGGATTCGGCGCAATGATATAAAATGGCATACCGAGGGCAAAAATCCATGATGTACCGATGATTGCCTGGCCAAAGCTCAAGCGCCTTTGAATTGCTGTGGCGACAAGGGCGCCCAGAATGCCGCCGATACCGCCGAAGGCAAAGATGAGACCAATGATAAAAGCCGAGGCATGCATGCCCTGGGCAAGCACAATGACGATGAGAACATAGCCAGAATTAATGAGATTGTTGCCGCCGGTGAGCAAGGCCATGAAGCGAATGAGCGGGTGATGCCAGAGCCAGTGCAATCCTTCACCGATCTCGTGCCATAGCTTGCGCTGTGCTACGACGCGCTTCTCCTGGAAATTTGTTTTGATAAAGAAGAGCGAGATTACCGAGACTGTGTATGATATAGCGTCGGCAAGGAAAGGGAGAACGCTGCCCAATGAGAAGAGTATACCGCCAAGTGGCGGACCTATGAGGTTGTTGATACCGTCGGTTGCCATGTTTTGCGCGGTGGCTGCGGGTAGCTGTTCTCTAGAGACAACACGAGGTAAGCAGGCAGCTTCGGCAATATTGAAGAAGACGAAGAGGGTGCCTTCAATGGTAGAGACAATGAAAAGCTGCAGGACGGTCAGCTGGCCGATTGCAAGGGCAAAAGGTATGCTTGCCATGCTTAATGCGCGACCTATATCGCAGATAATCATGACACGTTTGCGATCCCAGCGGTCAATCAATGCGCCGGCTGGAAGGCTGAAGATGATGTAGGGGAGGGCGCGCAGTGCACCGGCGAAACCGGCCTGAGCAGGGGAGCGCGTCAAGGCTAAGATCAGAAGGGGGAAGGCGAGTTGTGAGACCTGGGTGCCTATTGAGGAAATGACTTGTCCGCTCCATAAGAGCATGTAGTCGCGGTTGCCCCAGAGGGACCCACGTTTCTTTGG
>DMFQ01000344.1:0-3885 GCA_003450555.1 Ktedonobacter sp. | reverse complement strand
TGCCTTTCATGTATTCAAGTAGGCTCGTAGGTGTTTTATATGTGGGATATGCAGTTCTGGCCTGCACCCAGAACCGCACATCCCATATGTTATTATTTTTATGTGTTTAGTAGTATTTGGGATTCTGTGTTGTTTATAGTAACATTTTTGGCGATATTTGTCAATAAATTGGCAACATTCGCCATTTTTTAGCTAAAACTTGTTTCCTCTTTGAGAGGATCGACTAATGTGGTACGGGCTTCGGAGATGCGAACAAGAGTACTGCCAAGGATGACGCAGAGGCCAAAGAGGGTGCCCATAGTAAAGAGTGGCAGGCGGTAGTTTATGGCGTAGAGAGGACTGAAGACGTTGGCACCAAAGAAAGCACCGATCAGGCCTATGGTAGAGTACATGCCCTGTACCCTGGCGCGCATAGTGCTGCGCGACGAGGCGGCAAGATGGGCATCGACGGCAGGCTGGATAAAGGCATAGAAGAGCCCATGTACGGCAAAGAGAACGACGACGAAGATGGCCATCGTGGTCACACCGTAGAGAAAATATAGAGGTACCTGCGCAAGGCCAAAGATGGCGATCATCAATGAGCGGCGCACGCGATCGGCGAGGCGCCCACCGACAGTTGAGAAGATGATATTAGGAATGGCCCATGCCATGTAGGCAAGGCCAATGATAGCAACGGAGGCTCCAAGGTGATCGTGCATCCAGAGTGGCAGAAGGGTAAGGTCAAAGCCAAGATAGAGATAGTCGCCAAAGGCCAGAATGTAGGCGCCTAGCAATGGTAGAGCGAAAAGGGTACGGTAGGAGATAGGTGGACCTGCTTCCTCATCCCTGGCGATGCTAGTATTTTTGCGCACGGCGGGTAGCATAGTAATGACAATGACGATGGCGATGAGTCGAAAGAGGGCAGCGCCAATGAAGGCGCTGGCATAGCCAGTGGTGGCTAAGAGGCCGCCAAGACCAGGCCCGAGGAGGAAACCAGCATTAAAGAATGCGCCGAAAAAGCCAAAGGCTTCGCCCTGTTTCTCTGCCGGTACGACATCGATAATCATGGCGCGCGCGGAGGGAAGGATGGCGGCGGCAGCCATTCCTTCGATGAAACGCAGGGCTATGAAGAGGATGGGGTCAGCAATGAGCAGGTAGAGCAGCGAAAGGAGAGCCTGAACGAGGAGACCGAGGACCATGACCTGCTTGCGCCCCCAGCGGTCGGCCAACCAGCCTGAGGGATACTGGAAAACGAAATTGGATACGAGGTAGGCCGACGCCATGGCTCCGATGATGGCTAGTGATGCACCGTGCGACTGCGCGAAAAGTACACGGACGGGACCGACCATGCCGATGCCAGTATAGGCGGCGCAGACTGAAAGAGCGATGGCTACTAGCGTGCGGTTGCGTAGCATTCAATGTCCTTTATAGTTAAGCTAGTTGATGTGGCAATTTGGCACCCGTGGGTGCCAAACTGTCACATCAACTAGCTTATCCTGGGTATACGGGAATGTCGGAATTTCTGCCACACAAAGTTTCTTACAGTTGGCATTATTTTAAAGTATACAACATCAAAGGGCTACACTTAGATTTTAAGGCTCTTGAGTCCAGGATTTACTCAGAGGATTATGTTGAATGCACCTACGAGGAAGATGTTGATAGTCCTTGAAAGGCTACTTTTGTTACTACGACTATGTACTCCCGTTCTACTACGTGTAAAGAAAAATCACAGAAGCTACTGAAGCGGTGCTGACCACTTACCACCAATGTACATGTGTAATCATGACCACTAAAGACAGGAAAAACTCAAATAGAACGGTGAGAATATGTCGGAACTGGAAGGAACAACTCTTAGCCACTATCGTCTCAAGCATCTCCTTGGCAAGGGCGGTATGGCAGAAGTGTACCTGGCCTACGACGAGCATCAAGATTCTGATGTAGCAATCAAGGTTGTCCATAGGGACCAGACGGAGTATGTTGAGCGGTTTCAACGTGAAGTCACAGCAATGAAGGCATTCACGCACGACCATATTCTACCAGCCCTCGATTCAGGCCAGGATGGTCCCTGGCATTACCTGGTCATGCCATATCTCGCACAGGGTACGCTCCACGAACGATTGAAGACGCAAGGGCCTCTGACAATGGAAGAAGCCGGTGTCATCCTCGAACAGATAGCGAGCGCCCTGCAATATGCTCACGAATGGGGTATGCTCCATCGTGACATCAAATCTTCCAATATTTTGCTCCGTGACGAGCAGTATGCCTACCTCGCCGACTTTGGATTGGCAAAAGTGGTGGAAGAGAGGAGCGATATCACTAGAACCGGGTACGTGATGGGGACCGTCGAGTACATGGCTCCTGAATTGGCAGAAGGGCCTGCCAGCACGAGCAGTGATATCTATGCCTTGAGCATCTTGCTTTATGAGATGGTCACGGGGAACGTTCCCTTTCGGGGTGGTACTTCTTTAGGAGTGTATATAAAGCACCAACTTGAGCAGCCCGTACGGCCCTCACTGGTCAATCCTATTCTTTCGTCTTCCGTCGAACAGGTCATTTTGCGCGCATTGGAAAAAGATCCACATAAGCGTCTTAAAACACCGCGGGCATTAGCTCAAACGTATAGTCAAGCCCTTAAGGTTTCAGCACAATCTCCCACGATCCCTGTGCTGGCCCCTAACATGGCTGAAGAGGCGCCCACCGTTGTGGTACGGTTTTCTCCAAAGCGTCTAAAGTCATGGCTGCTGTATCTTCCTGCCAGTACACGCAAGGCCATTGCAGCAATTGCGATCCTGGTTTTACTGCTCACCGCTTCTCTCTCTTTTGGTTTCTTCGTGTTCGGTAACGGTCAAATTTCAGCGGTTCAGGCAATGAGAGGGGCGAGCGCACAGTTTGATACAAGCAGTGGTATAAAATCTCCTCAATTCACCCCTACTCCACAAAATACCCCAACAGTAGTAACGAGCAAGAGTACTCCCCCAGCTGGCCACAAACACAAGCATAAAAAAGGGGACGGCTAGAACACGTTGATGATGAGGGTCGTTTTTCCTGCGCCACATTGAACACCTGCAAATCTCTCCATAACCTTCCCATTTACACAAAGCGTCACTATAAAAGCGGGACATATCACCGCAGAAGAAATTTTATTTATCTGCAACATCTACGTCAATATATTCAGGGTTAATTGAAGATTGCATATTAAGGTCATGACATTCTAGCATAGAGGGAGAGATGCTAATGATCGTCGACTACGTGGTAATCACAACGGGAGGCACAATATTATTATTGTTGTGGGTGTTCCATCGTATTACCCACCCATTCAAATGCACCTGTGGTTTCAAGACACACTTTACTGGTAGATTCAAGAAGCATGTGCTACAAGGTCATAAATGGGGCTGAGTGCTGCTCACAAAAGAAGTAGTGATGCACGTAGCATGCACGAATTTTTATCTTGACAAAGCCGGGAAGTCGGGATACATTGGCAGACAAAGAAGAGACGAGATAAGAATTGGTAGATGTCTCCATGGAAGAGCAGACTGATTGGATCATCGACGCGAACGGCTTCTACGTTGCTACGCGCTCATTCCTGATGCGGCGTGGCTATTGTTGCGCGAACCAGTGCCGCAATTGCCCCTATATCAACTGGCGCAATTCTCCGACGTGGCAGCCCTTGCCAGCGGAGGCAGTACAGTTTGCTGAAGTGTCGCCAAAAGCGGTAGAGGGCGCGCGAAAAGCACTCGCGTACCATGAGCAGCAGGTACGGGTACAGAGTGGGAGCCAAATTGAGGAAGAACGTCACCAGGCTATGATTGCGCATTATTGTTTGCTTTTGGAGCGGTGGGAGGAAGATGGGGAATAAGGATGACAATATCCTCAAGGGAAGCATTTCACATAATCTAGAAGGGCAGT
>DMFQ01000334.1:3731-6390 GCA_003450555.1 Ktedonobacter sp. | reverse complement strand
GCCCTGCTCGCCTCTGCCCTGCTCGCCCCTGCCCTGCTCCAGACACCCATTCAAGCCCGCACAATAGTAATACCCAACGCCCGATAAGGCGCCAGCATCTCATCAGTAGTGGAACGTTCGGTCACCAGGTGTGTCAGATCGCTGAGCGGCCCGACGATATATGGCGCCGCCGTACCCAACTTCTCCGCGGACGTCAGCGCCACCACCTCAGCCGCACTCGCGATCATTGCACGCTTCACATAGGCCTCTTCCAAATCGAGCGTGCTGATCCCAACCTCGGGATGTACACTACCTATCCCTAAAAAACAAAGATCAGCCCGGATATTCCGGTACGCCTCGGTAGTCACTGTACCAACGGTCACCAGGTCATGCTTATAGAGTCTCCCTCCTATCACAATAACTTCAATCTCCGGATGTTCTGCCAGGGCTAACGCAACCGGTGGACTGTGTGTTATCACGGTGGCACGCAAATCATATGGCAGATTCTGTGCCACTTGCAAGGGAGTGGTGCCGCCATCCAATATAATCACCTGATCCTGACGAATGAGCCGAATAGCTGCTTGCGCGATGGCAACCTTGGCTCCCGTTGCCTGCTGCTGGCGCACAGTGAAACTAGCAGTGGCTGTTGAGTGCGGCAGCGCCCCCCCGTGCACACGCTGAAGCTCGCCTGCGGTTGCTAGTTCGCGCAAATCCCGCCTGATCGTATCTTCTGAGACTTGCAAGTCCTTACTCAGTTCTGAAGCCAATACCTTTCCATCACGTTGCAGGGTCTGCATAATCGAACGTCGTCGTTCTGCTGTCAACATTGCATCTTTCTCCTTGAAACTGCGTGTTATTGCTTGACATTACACAGAAATCTGTGCTACTATCATTGTAGTGCAGTATATTGCACGAAAGTACTAATTGTCAACGAGTTATGATTGTGCAGAGACACAGTCGAAAGATACTTCTCCCAGCCATTCGCCGCGGGGACACCTGAGAGCGATTGACGGGAGAAGCAAGAACAAACATCTTTCAAAATGAGAAAGTGATTATCATGAGTCTTAAGAAAAAAATTGCCCTCGTCGCACACGACGACAAAAAGCATGATTTGCTGGAATGGGCGCGATATAATAAAGTGTTGCTGAAGGAGCACGAACTCTATGCGACAGGAACGACAGGGAACCTCCTGGAACAGGAATTAGGCATCGAGATAAACAAACTGCAGAGCGGGCCATTGGGCGGGGATCAGCAGGTTGGCGCAAAGATTGCGGGAGGAGAGATCGATTTGCTGATTTTCTTCTGGGATCCTCTCACCTCGCAGCCGCACGATTCGGATGTGAGAGCCCTCTTACGAATCTCTGTGGTGTGGAATATTCCCGTCGCATGTAATCGGGCTTCTGCCGATTTCATGATCTCATCGCCGTTACTGTCGAATACCTATACACGTTTCTCACCCGACTATCACGTGTATAAAGAACGCATGGATCATGAACAGTCGGAACCCAGGAAAGACAATGAGGCAATTTTTCCTCAATGAACAAAGCCGCTATAATTGGCCTTTGACACACAATGGAGAGAGAGCATGGACGGTATCAAGAACTACCTGATAGATATGGATGGAGTCATCTTGCGCGGCACAACGCTCATTCCTGGTGCAGCAGAGTTTGTGCAACGCCTGCAAACGCAGCAGATTCCCTTCTTGATTTTCACTAATAACTCGCTCTACACCCCGCGCGATCTGCAAGTACGCTTGTCCTACATGGGTCTGAACGTGCCCCCAGAATCGATCTTCACGTCCGCGCTGGCCACCGCGCAGTTCCTGCACGCCCAGCGGCCGGGTGGGCGGGCATACGCCATCGGAGAGTCGGGATTGACGACGGCACTTCATGACATTGGCTACATCCTGACCGATCAGGAACCGGAGTATGTTGTCCTGGGTGAAACGACCACGTATAGCTTTGAACGCATCACCCGCGCTATTCGCTTCGTGACGGCTGGCGCGCGTTTCATTGCCACCAATCCGGATGTAATGGGACCTGGTGAAGGTGGCATTGTCCCTGGGACTGGTGCCGTAGCCTCGTTGATCAGCGCGGCCACGGGCGTCAAGCCCTACTATGTCGGCAAACCGAACCCGCTGATGATGCGCACAGCCCTGCGCACGCTCAATGCTCATTCCGAGGATTCCGTGATTATCGGCGATCGCATGGATACCGATATCGTCGCCGGGCTTGAAAGCGGCCTGCGCACTATCCTGGTTCTCACCGGTGTCACTAAACGCGAGCAGGTGGAGCGCTTTACCTATCGCCCCACCTGGGTACGAGAGTCTATTGCGGATGTTGAGTTAGACGACACATCACAAGCAGCGCGTTAGCTACGGCGTGGTAGATATTCGCCGCGCCAGTTCACGCTCCCAGCCATGCACGTAGGTGCGGTCCTCGATCGTCTCACCGCTGGTCAACGTGTCGCTTGGAAAGTCCTCCGGGCGCAGATCGGTGCCGATCTTGCAATTGCGGCCAACCTTCAGGTTATCCGGCAGGTGCACGCGTTTGCCGATGAGCGTAATGCCGCTGTTCAGCCGCGTGGGTTCCAGTTTGTTCGGCGTCATATCATCGCCATAGCCAATCTGGCAGTTCTTACCAACGACGACCTCTTTATCCAGGATCGCCCGGTCAACTAC
>DMFQ01000334.1:0-3605 GCA_003450555.1 Ktedonobacter sp. | reverse complement strand
ACGCCCGGCGAGAGCACGCTGCGCTCGACCGTTCCCTTGATGATACAGCCATGCGAGATCAGGCTGCTAACGATCTGCGCCCCACTACGCACATGGGCGGGTGGCCGCTCCTCGCTCCGCGTGTGAATTACCCACGACGGATCATAAAGGTCGAAGGCGGGCTTGTCGGTAAGCAACTCCATATGCGCCTCCCAATAGGATTGTACGGTACCCACATCCTGCCAGTACCCGCTAAAGGGATAGGCATAGACATCCTCGTTCCGCGCCAGCATTGCCGGGATAATGTTACGGCCAAAGTCATGCTGGCTAGGAGTGCCACCAGTTTCACCAGCCCGCGCATCTTCGACGAGGACGCGCGTCAGCGTGTCGCGACTGAACACGTAGATACCCATCGAACCTAATGTGCCGCGCGGCTCTTTGGGTTTCTCTTCAAACGAGTGCACCCGCCCCTCGGCATCTGTTTCCAGAATGCCAAAGCGATGACCTTCCTCGATAGGCACGACCACCGCGCCAAGGGTGACATCGGCGCCGCGCTGCTGATGAAACGCGATCATTGGCCCATAGTCCATGCGATAGATATGGTCACCGGCGAGGACGAGCACATAATCGTAGCGCGCTTCCATAATCATGTCCAGATTCTGGTAGACCGCGTCCGCCGTGCCCAGGTACCATTCCGTCTCCTGTCGCCCTATATACGGCTGGAGCAGGTGAACGCCGCCCTGCTGCCTGTCCAGATCCCAGGGCTTGCCGATGCCTATATGATCGTGCAGCGAGTGGGGGCGATACTGTGTCAGCACAGCGACATTAGAGATACCGGAATTGACGCAGTTGCTCAGGGCAAAATCAATGATACGGTACTTGCCAGCAAACGGAACCGCTGGCTTGGCACGCTTTTGTGAGAGGAGACTCAAACGCTCGCCCTGACCTCCAGCCATAATGACCGCTAGCACTTTACTCATAACACAGCTCATCCTTTCTGATCTGAAGAGAGTTTGTATCACCTCACAGCGCTGAGGGTATAGTCTATTATATCTTTTTTGAGCCAGCGTTGCTCGTCAATACTCGAGCCGCATAGAAGTACTTCCGCATACTATTTACGTATCGTTGAGCGCTTGCATCAATTCGGCCGCCATAAGAACCCTTTGATTCTACTTTTACTCTCATTTATGTAACCTCTAAGATTAGAAAGTAGATTAGAATTCTATTGATCAGTTGATTTATAACACCTATATCTGTTATGTTATTCAAGACGGTTTTAGTACCGTCCTATCTTAATGCACGGCTTTGCATCGAAACAGCATTCGTCTGATTACTGCAAGCAGCTATCATCAACAGCATGCATACAGTAAGCAAATAGTACCCTATCCTTGCCAAAGTAACTACCCCTCTACCCACACATTATTTTCTTCAATGACCCCGTACCGTCAATGGATGAATGCGTACCGCAACCGCATAGATCGACGCGAAATTCTCCGGCGTATCATAACGCGTGGCGATGAACTCATGATATTTCTCCACGTAAGCGGGCAGTTGATCAGCGGGTGGATCAACAGGGCTTAATTGCGCCTCGCCAGTGATGACGATAATATCGCCTCCGAACCCATTCCCATCGAAATTGAGCGCAACCTTTGGGTTTTGTCCTATATGCACCAGACGTTTGGCATCTGCCCGGCTATACATAAGCATCGTCGACGTGGTTTCATCCCAGAGGAACCAGATAGGAGTCGGTTGTGGCATGCCCTTGGCATCAACCGTTGTGAACCAGATTAAGCGTTCCTCGCGCAGTCGCCGAGCAACCCGCTCACCAAAAGGCGTCGTTGGGTCTGGTAGTTGAAAAGTCATAGCACTCTTCCTTCTCTTACAAAAAATATGCAAGCCGACGTCTTCGCGCCGACTTACAGTTACAGTGTATAACGTGCTACCCATTGCTCACAATCCTGTCAGCATCGTAACCTAAACCACGTACACCTACGCCTTCACTGGCAGCTTCACCAGCCTGGCGCTCTCCTCCCATAATTGTCGCTGCAGCGTCTCATCATAGGAAATCGCTGCTGACCGCTTGGGAATGCTCTTCACAAAGTATTTACCGGTCACACCCTCTACATCAGGTGATGAAGCTAAGTAGATCGATGTTTTTGCCCCCTCTTCCGCGCTAATGCCAAGATTGGAGAAGATGAATTTCACCACCGCCCGACCAACAGACCCTACTCCGCTTTGCCCGATATTCGTTGCCACAAAACCCGGGTGTAGGCAATTGGCTGTGACGCCCGTTCCCTCTAGTCTGCGTGCGAGCTCATAGGTGAACAGCACCACGGCCAGTTTCGATTGCCCATAAGGGCGCATGAATCTATACTGTTTCTCTGCCTGCAAATCGTCCATCTTGATGTATCCCGCCTCGTGTGCATCAGAACTGACATTGACAATCCGTGCGGGCGCGCTGGCTTTGAGCACATCGAGCAACAAGTTCGTCAGCAAGAAAGGTGCAAGTTGGTTCACTGCGAACGTCGTCTCCAGCCCGTCCACCGTTTCTCGCCGCGTCAGCATGAACACCCCTGCATTATTGATCAGCACGTGCAATTGCGTGTACTTCTGCAAAAAGCTCTCTGCGAGTTGTCGTATTGACTCTTGCGATGAAAGATCTGCCAGTAGCAGATCAACAGCGTTATTCCCGCTTTTCGTCTTGATCTCGCTCTGCGCTGCCTCACCCCGTGCATGGTCGCGACCCACTAGAACCACGGTGGCGCCCATTTGCGCCAGTCCCAGCGCGGTTTCCTTGCCAATGCCGGAAGTCGCTCCGGTCACCATGCAGATCTTTCCCTGCATACTTGTATTCAACGTTGGCATTTTGCAATCCCTTCATAAGTTTCCTCGATGATCTATTAACTCGACCATCACCATTAGTCTGTCACATTTCAGGGAAAATATCATCCTTTGAGCGCATCAGTATCGCTATCCCCGCTGCACTCGCCCTCTTTCTCTGCTTATTCCCCCTCCTCCTCAAACCCATCCGCACTCACCTGTTCATCTTGAACAACCTCATTCGTCCCATCAATCAACCCACTCAACGATCCAACAAGGGCAGGGCCAATCGAGCGCAACTCGATAAGCGTATGGCGCGAGAGATTACGCAACACATCTTCGCCCTCTAGTGTGAGCTTGACAAGCACACGCCGCAGATCGTCCTCGTCGCGTCGGCGCTCCACCAGGCCGCGCTCCACCAGGCGATCAACCAGCTCAACCGCGCTATGATGCTGAATTTGCAGCCGCTCGGCCAAAATACTGATCGACGCCGTCATCCCCTCTGGGAGTCCTTTAATTGCCAGCAACAATTGGTGTTGTTGCGGCTCAATGCCAGCCTCACGAGCCACCTGCTCGCTAAAGCGCAAAAACCGGCGTATCTGGTAGCGAAACTCGCCTAATCCTCGGTAATCATCAATCGTAACTTCATCTGCTCTCATCATACAACCATTATATCGTATCGTGATACACTCGTCGAATTCATCCCCATAATTTTCCGTCTAATCCGTCTAAAATGTACGGGCTGGGCTTGCCCCTGCCCTGGCTGATACCTGTCTCTTATACACATCTGACGCTGCCGACGACTC
>DMFQ01000406.1:11101-11428 GCA_003450555.1 Ktedonobacter sp. | reverse complement strand
GTCTATAGATACAAGCAGTAGCCTGAAGCTCCCACAATTTATTCAATTTATTAAGGAAGCGCTGGACTTGACACCCAAGCAAGCCATGGAGTTGTTGAACGTGAAATCGCTGAGCGGGCTGAATTTGCGCGAGGCATTGGAGGAATTGCAGGAGATCGTTGGGCAGAATACAGCAAGTGTAGCTACACAAACGCCCCCTGCCAGCCAGAACTCTGTCGAGAGCAATCAAACGAGAACAGAGGCGAAGACGCAACCAGACACGCCAAAAGCGTTTCCTGCCGCTTCAACTCCAAAGAACGCGGATATACCCGAGCTGACTCACGCGGT
>DMFQ01000406.1:5037-10940 GCA_003450555.1 Ktedonobacter sp. | reverse complement strand
CTGGCGGAGGACGAGGAGGTTGAATACCTGCCCGAGCTAACCAACCAGGAACGAGAGGTAGGGGAAAATGTGCTCGGGAGACTGAGAGAGGCGCAGGGTTCTTCCACCGCGAGCGATGCGCGCTTGAAGGTTTTACGCAATGTCACGGATTCACAGGTAAGCGAAGAGCAGCTCCAGCAATTAGTACAGGGCATATGGGGTATTACCTCACCGAAGAAATTGAAAAATGACCAGGTAGAAGCGCTGATTTCCTGGGCAAAAGAGGATGATTTTTTCAGCGAAGCAGAGATTATACTGCTGTTGATGCAAGAGGAATAATATGCGCGTAGTGACTGGTGAGGCCAAGGGGCGCAAACTGAAGGGTCCTAAGACGATTGGAACGCGCCCGATAATCGATCGCGTCAAGCAGGCTCTCTTCAACATCATCGCTGCCCGCGTGGAAGATGCGCGTTTCTTGGATCTCTTCGCGGGCACGGGCAGCGTCGGTATCGAGGCCTTAAGTCGTGGCGCCGCCAGCGCGACCTTTATTGAGATGAATCATAAAGTGCTGGCATTGGTGCGTGAAAACCTGCAAATCACCGGCCTTGCTGACCGCGCTGAGACTTTTCATGCCGATGCTTTCAAGTTTTTACAGAATGGGTCGCCATCGCAGGTACAGCCCACGCACTATAGACAGGATAAACGCAAAGCGGGAGCTTCTGCTGGTGCTATGGCTAATGTCCCCGGCGCGATCGCTCCATATGATATCATCTATGTAGCACCGCCACAGTATCAAGAGATGGCCGCGCAAGCTTTACGCGTCCTTGATAGTTCGCCGCTGGTCGCCAGAACAGGATTAGTCATCATCCAGATACACCCCAAGGAACGAGTTGGCGTCGTAGACGTGCCGCTCACGCGCCTGGTGCTTACGGACGAACGCCGCTATGGCAGTACGCTACTGATGTTTTACACAATGAAAGAGGAGCAATCCGTCGATGTCGATACAACTACAGAAGCCTGATTACATTATTGTTTATGTGAGCGATATGCAGCGCTCCGCGGCCTTTTATCGCGATATACTGGGGCTGCCAATGAAATTCACTTCCCCCGGTTGGACCGAGTTCAACACGGGCACGACGGCCATCGCCCTGCATAAGACAGGCGAGCAAACACAATCCTCATCCCAAGCGCAGGGACGACCACCGGCCGGGCAGGCCCAACTTGGCTTCGTGCTGGATGACCTTCAAGCCGCGTACGAGTCTTTGCGGGGCCAGGACGTCCATTTCTCGCTCACACCGCAGAAACAGACCTCCGGTATCACGCTTGCCGTGTGCCATGACCCCGATGGGTTGGGTATTACGTTGCAGCAGCGCTAGTCAGGAGTTGAAAACGATGATAAACATGCCAGGATCAGGCGGTGGGGCTGGACGTTTTGCCTTCTTAGACGCGGGCGAGACGGCGCGTCAGTTGGGGATCGACCGTGTTCACCCTCGATCAGTGGGTGCGCGACGGTCGCATTAGAGCCTATAAAGGCGTGGGACGCGATTCGTTCTTCAAGTCCGCCGAGGTTGAGGCCCTGTACAAATCGCTGCATCCAGAGGCCGCGCTGGCAAAAGCCATAGCCGAAGATGAGCTTGATAGCGCCAGCGCAAAGGGACAGCCGGTGCAACTGACCGTGCGCAAGAAGCAGGACCCCCAAATGCGGGTCTACCTGCGCCTGCAGGCGGATGCAAAATGGTACGATACTTCTGAAACGGATATTCTTACCTGGTTTCGCCAGCTCGCCCCCGATGGCTACGAGCGCAATAAAAAGAACGCGGACCATACGATTAAGAAATTGCAGTACCTGGTAAGCCTGATCGAAGAGGCGCAAAAAAAGGTAGATGCATAACGCAAGGCGGGCCCTCGATCACACACGGTCGAGGGCCCGCCTTGCGTTATGTGCATGAGTAGCTACTACAGCTTTTCCGGCAAGCAGGACAGAACATCCTCTACCTCGCCGATGATAAAATCTGCCCCGCGCCGCTGGTACACACCCACTTCATCTTCGTGGACAAGCATCGCCACTAGTATCTCGGGATCGCTGTCTTGCTTGATGGCCTGGTAATTGATCACAAGGTCATGATCATCGGCGGTGTCACCAACATAGAGACCCCCGCGCGAGCCAACGGCCTGAATCGCCAGTTGCAAAGCGCGTGGATCGGGCTTGGGAGATTGGTCGGCAGAAATGACCACATCCCACCAGCGCGTACCACAATAGGCCTCCATTCGCTCGAGGGCGCTATCCACCTCGGGTCCCACGCGCCCGGTAATCATGCCCAGCCTGGGCACCCCTGCCGCGCGCAGCCTGGTTAGAAAATCGGGTGAGAAGAGCATCTGCTCGCGGTACACAAATCCAGGCGCGTCCGGTAGATAGCGTGGAGGATGCCCAAATCGTTTCTGCATTTCTGCCGCACCCCAATAATATTCGTGGTAGAGATCACCGATCACAGTATAGTCAAGCCGGGCGCTGGCCGGTATCACAGCATCAACCCATTCGGCCCCGCCATGCCCTTGCAGGTTCGCGGCGCGTGACAGCGCTGCCCACTCCTGGCTGCTGCGCTCGGCCAATGGGGTGCCCTTCCACTCGCGCAGCCGCGCTGTGCAGAGCGAGGAGAGCAGATAACACATATCCCAATCGTTATTGTAGCCTCCCGCTTGCTTAAAAGCGTTGACATCTTCGATGCTTACAAGTGGGTTACCATGCTCCTGCCCCCAATCCAGCCCGTGAATAGTGGCGGCGACATATTCCGCGACAGCGATATCAGTAGCGCGGAACGAGTCGCTGGTTTTGATCAGCACGCCATCAACGTCAAAGAAAATGGTGTCGAACGTAGCGGGAAAAACAAGATCAGGTCGTTTCCAAATTACAGGGGTCCGCATCTGAGGCCCTTTCATATCGTTTACAATAAATGGAGGGTACCCGCGAGGGTACTCTCCTTTTTGTCATCATTATGTAATATGATGCCCTCCGTCCTGCAAACCCGTAGGGGCTTGCGTCGCCCATCGTCCTGTTCACCTGTCGCATCGCTCCTGCCCACATCTCTCCACTGGAACATTTTGAGCCACTACAGGAGAATTGAACATGCTCGCTCCTCTTTATAACCTATGTATTTCTATTACCACATCCATATCTTCTTCACTCAGGATGTGTATTTGATCCCAACCTTCGTTGGGAGCGTCGCGCAGTGTCTGTTGTAAAAGCGCGGCATGGTAGGGCATCACCTTTGCTTCGACTTTGCGATCCCGCAGTTGATTGCGCTGCTCACAGGTCTCTTGCGCTATGTTGAAGATGAGCAGGCAGGCCAGGAAACCATGCCGACGTGCTAGCTCGCGCAGGCGGCGGCGCGCCTCCGGGTAGAGGGCGGTACTGTCGGCAACGGTAAAGCGGCCCAGGAAGAGGCGCTTGTTGATGATGTAATAAAACAGGTCAAAGGTATCGCGATTGACCTGTTGATTGGTGGCATCATCGCAGATAAGCGCGCGGCAATGATCGGATGAGATCACGGTGGTTGTGCTGAAGCGTTGTGCCGCGAAGGTACTTTTCCCAGAGCCTGCCGGACCGCACAGCACGAGGAGTGTCCTGGGAGGCACGCTCACGCGTAAGGGCATAGTGTTGTCGTCCCTTCCTGCCTTCCTCTCCATTATTGCGATGCTTCCCTTCCTCTGGTATAATGCTCGTGCATACGTGCAACACATGCATCGTGTGTCTCGTAAATAAAGATGCACGCACACACACGTACGTAACAAACCTATTTTACAATATTCATGAGCTACTCTTAGCAGTTGGTTGCATCCCTACACATACTACGAATGTTCATGCTGATACTTCCCACAAGGGATTACATACATACATATAGCGATCAAGTTTGACGAGGGGGCATGTCGTGTCTGTTGAATTAAAACTCACAAGTACTGAAATCCGCGCGCGTTTCCTGGATTACTATGCCAGCAAAGGCCATCTTAAAGTTCCAAGTTCATCATTAATACCGCGCAATGACCCGACGGTTTTGCTGACAACGGCCGGTATGCAGCAGATGATTCCCTATTTTCTGGGACGAGAGACTCCGCCCGCGCTGCTGTTGACCTCGGCGCAGAAATGCTTCCGCACGACCGATATCGATAAGGTGGGCAACGAGCGCTCTTTGACTTTTTTTGAAATGCTGGGAAATTTCTCTGTGGGCGAGTACTTCAAACACGAGGCAATTACGTATGCCTGGGATCTATTGACCCAGGTGCTCAAACTTCCTGCCGAGCGTCTGCACCCCACTGTCCATCCAGAGGATGACGAAGCTCCCGTCTACTGGAGCGAGGTGGCGGGCTTTCCCGACGAGGCTATCGTGCGGCTGGAAGACAACTGGTGGGGACCTCCGGGAGCTTCCGGCCCGTGCGGCCCCGACTCTGAAATCTACTTTGATCGCGGCGTCGAGCATGGCTGCGGGCAGGCCGACTGCAAACCCGGCTGCGAATGTGAGCGCTTCCTGGAGATCTGGAACCTCGTCTTCATGCAGTACTTCCAGGATCTCGATGGCACGCGCACGCCTCTACCCAGGAAGAACATCGACACCGGGCTGGGGCTGGAGCGCCTGGCGATGGTCATGCAAGGCAAAGAATCGGTCTTCGATACGGACCTCTTCCGCCCCATTATCGACCGTTTCGCGTCCATCGCGCACACCACCTACGGCCAGGATGCAAAACATGATACATCGCTGCGCGTGATTGCCGATCATGGGCGCGCGCTGGTCTTCCTGGCAGCCGATGGCGTCCTCCCCAGCAACGAGGGACGTGGCTATATCTTCCGCCGTCTCTTGCGCCGCGCGGTACGCCATGGCAAGCTGCTTGGCCTGGATAAACCGTTCCTGTCGGAGGCCGCCGATACCGTCATCAATTTGATGAAGAGTCACTATGTCGAATTGGGACTGCAGCGCGACCGCATTGTCGAGATCATAAGTCTGGAAGAGAAGAAGTTCAACCAGACGCTGAACGCGGGCCTGGCGCTGCTGACCAACCTCCTTGAAGAGCTACAGCAAAAGGGGCATCAAGCCATCCCCGGTGAAGAGGCCTTTAAGCTGTATGATAGCCATGGCTTCCCGTTGGAACTGACGCAAGAGGTAGCTGCTGAGCATGGCCTGACGGTGGATGTCTCGGGCTTTGAGCAGGCAATGCAGCGCCAGCAGGTGCGCAGTCGCGCAACAGGTGCGTTCACACAGGCTCAGGACGATCAACCGCTAGCCGATGTCCTGAAGCGTGTCGGACCTACCGAGTTCACTGGCTACCAGGGCATCACCGGCAGCGGTACCGTGCTGGCTCTAATCGTTGACGGCGCGGAAGTCGAGAGCATCAGTACGCCGCAGAGAGCGCTGCTGGTGCTGGATGCGACGCCATTTTATGCCGAAAGCGGTGGGCAGATAGGTGATCAGGGTGATATCAGCGGCTCCGTTGGCGTATTCCATGTACAGGATACGCGCCGCCCGCTCAAAGGCTTGATCGTTCATTACGGCGAAATGCGCGCAGGGTACATGCGCGTCGGCGAGACTGTGCAGGCAAGTGTCATCGAGCAGCGTCGGGAAGACACGATACGCAACCACAGCGCTACGCATTTGCTGCATAAAGCTTTACGCGCCATTATTGGTCCGCAGGTGGAGCAGCGCGGCTCACTGGTTGAGCCTGAGCGCCTGCGCTTTGACTTTACCTGCCCGCGCCCGCTGACGTCCTCGGAACTGGCGCAGGTTGACGCGCAGGTCAATCGTTGGATTCGCGCGAATGAACCCGTTCATACTACTATAATGCCATTACAAGAGGCGCTGATGACGGGAGCGATGGCCCTCTTTGGCGAGAAGTACGAGGACGTGGTACGCGTGGTCTCGATGGGGAGTAGCACGGAG
>DMFQ01000406.1:0-4790 GCA_003450555.1 Ktedonobacter sp. | reverse complement strand
GCGCTGGCGCAAGATGCACAGGACATCTCAGGAGTGCCGGTTGTAGCAACGGCGGTACATGTACCGGACGAGAAGGTGCTGCGCGAAATGGGAGATATGGTGCGCACCAGGCTGAATCGCCCGGGGGTGGTTGTACTGGCGAGCTCCTATGATGAGCGCGTAGGTATCCAGGTGAGCGTCGATCCGGCATTGACGAAGCGCGGGCTTCACGCCGGTAAAATAGCCGGTATTGTTGGAGAACGCCTGGGCGGTAAGGGTGGTGGCAGACCTGACTCCGCGCAGGGCGGAGGAAAAAACAAAGCCGAACTAGGCTCCGCGCTTGATCTGGTCGCCCGTTACGTGAGAGAGAACATCAAGTAGCTTTGCTTAGTAAGCTCATTTTGTGCTATAACGTATCGTATATTACACGATATGCACAAATTGATTAAAAGTAGTGATGAGCGGGCAGTCAGCGCGTTTTGATAGTGAAGTCTGTTTATTATAATAGTAGAGCACGTGACCGCCATAGTTGGGATTATTACGCATGAAAAATCTTTTTGAAAGTCTGCGTAACCTCTTGCCGAGAAGACAAGAAGAGAACGGATATCATTACGGCCAGGAGGCATACGAAGATCAACCATTTCCTTCTTCTGGCGACGATCAACGACAACTTTTTACCGCCCTTGATATAGGCACCGCTTTCGCAAAGGCAATAATCGTCGAAGTACATGATGATCAGGCCACTGTGCTGGGTGTTGGGCGGCACCAGCAGAGCTATGCCCACATGTCTGATGGCATTGTCACCGACATTTCAGGAGTAATTGCCAACTGCAACGAGGCCTTGATTAAAGCTGAAAAGTCGGCTGGCGGGGTCGTGGCTCCTTCAGCCGTGATCGGTATCGCGGGAGAACTGGTCAAAGGAAGCTCAATTACTATCAACAAACAGCGGCAGCAGCCCTCGAAGCCCATCTCGCCCGAAGAGCTAGAGGGTTTAATCAACGGCGCGCAGCAGAAATTGTTGAAGAGTGCAAAAGATCGCATTGCCGCCGAGACAGGATACCAGAATATCGAGGTGCGCCTGACCAACGCGGCGGTGATCACGGTGCGCATTGATGGACAGACGGTAGCTAACCCGATTGGCTTTCGCGGGCGCCATTTCACACTGACGCTCTTTAGCGCTTTCGCACCATTGATGCAGTTGGGCGCTTTAGAGACCGTGGCTCAGGGCCTCGATTTGACACTGGTCACGATTGTCGCTGAGCCATATGCCCTCGCCCGCTGCCTGAGTACCAATGCCGCTACCGATAGTGGTGCCATCTTCATCGATATTGGCGGTGGAACCACCGATATCGCTCTTGTGCGGCAAGGTGGCATCGAAGAGACTCGCATGTTCGCCCTTGGTGGGCGCACGTTTACACGCAGGCTTGCCACAAACAAAGGCATCTCGGTCAAAGAGGCCGAGAAGCTCAAGTTGAGCTACAGCAGTGGGTATGTCAAAGGCAACGATCGCGATGAGATTCAGACCATCCTTGCCCCTGAATGCCAGACATGGATGGATAGTATCGAATTGTTGATCGAGGAACTCTCAAAAGGGGAACTGCTGCCACCGGCCATCTACACCCGTGGGTGGTGGCTCGGCGCTGCCGGATCTGCGCCAAAAGCTTGAGAGCTTTCCCTGGACTGAGCGGTTGCCGTTTGCCCGCCAACCAATCATTCAGACGGTACAACCAGAAATGGTGACGAGCATCGCTGATCCACATGACATGCTGAAAAATGCGCAGGATATCACGCCAATGGCGCTGGCCTACCAGGCAATCGAACTACAAAACGAGAACAATGTTCTGGAGAGAGCACTTTATCGGGTAATTCATAATATGCATATCTAAACATTCTATGCATATCTGAGTAAGTAGGGGAGAATGGGCATATGGCCGACGAGCAGTACATTTATCTCAGTCAAGAAGAAGATGTTACGAGTGTACGCGAGCGTTTACAGAAAACACCGAATCGGCGTATCGTTCTTGTCGTTCCACCACAGACGCAACTGCGCAGCCATGTTAGCTGGCGTTTACTGCATGCCCGCTCGCGCGAATTGGGCAAAGACATTTCAATCAACAGTCCTGATCGCCAGATCCGCTCAGTGGCCAAAGCAGTCGGTTTTAAAGTTATAGACTCACTGGAGACTCCTGGTTCGAGCAAATCTCGTACTGGCAGCAAACCCAGTCGTTCAGGCTTAGGTGGCAGAACATCACCGCGTCTGCGCACGCCCCCTATCAAGGGTAGTAAACCTCCACAGCAGTCCTCTCCTGTGCAAGAGAACCAGACTGAACGCAAAACCGGACAGGCAGCTCCTCCTGCGCGAGGAAATACGTTCGAAGAGCCTATACCACCTGCCAGGGAAAATAGAGGCGAGCAAAGCCCACCACCTGTCAGAGGAAGCAGGGCCGCCCAGAACGACCCCACTCCTCCCATCATGGGAAATATTCCTGTACAGGGCGAGCAAGCCACGCCACAGTATGACAACCACTCCCGAACGCAGCCGGAAGATATCGTAACCGGAGGGCTTCCCCCTGCCTTCTCGCCGCCAACCTATGAGGCCGATGATTATTATAGCCTTAGCCCATCTTCCTCCGTACATTCGCGCGGTTCCTCATTTGAGGACGAGGAACCCGATCACTTTTTTGAAGATTTTCGCAATGCACAGAGCATTCGAGAGGCAGCACAGCCTGAACAGCCCGGCCAGCCCTCACAGCCTGTAAAGCAGCAGGACTTCGACTCCTTTATACCAGCAGAAGGGCGCACCGTACTGTCCGGGGAAACGCCACAAATAATTGATCTCTCGTCTACGCCACGTCATGTGGATGATCCCTATATGGATGATCCTCTCATCTTCATGCCGCATGAGCAATCACCCTCTATACCGGAGCAGCGCGCCTCCATCCCATTTCACGGGCCGGAGGAGGATGTTCATGATATAGCTGATGACCCGACCGACGTAATACATATCGAAGACCTGGGCGATGTAGACGAAGATTTTTACTACCCACCCCAGTCAGGCTCGTCGACACTTGACAGCAGCGATGAAACCCTTGACGAGGGGCAGGACGTACCAGGACCATCACGAGTGCATGGCGTTCGCCCACGCTCGAGTCGTACAGGAAGTATCCAGCAGCCACAACAACGACCGCCACGACCAGCACAGTCGGACTTAGACGACGAAGATGTTTTCTTGCCCCCACCGGTTTATGACCAGAAAACGCGCTCACCATATAGCGGAGCAAGGGCAAGCAAAGCGGATGAGCAGGTCTCTTATCCCGTCAAAAGTGTGGGCAACCGTCCTCCTCAGGCTGTACCGCTCCCACCTGCCCGACCGGCCCAATCTGCTCGACCCAACAAAGGCGCACAGACAAAACAACGGCCCGGTCCCGCGAACCGTCCTACTGGAAAAGGGACGCAGGCCACGCCAAAAAAGCGCGCGCCCGCACCGGCGACGACACAGCGCCAAAAGCAGAAAAAAAAGAGCAGCGGAGGTTTAGGCTTAGGCATAACTGTGCTGCTGAGCATGCTTGTCCTCTTTCTTATCGGCCTGCTGGCTTACCTGGTTCCTTCAGCCGATGTCAATATGACACTGCAATCACACAACTATCCAATTCAGGGGGAGATGATAGCCAGTAGCACCAACCGGTTGGATGCCTTACACCACACGGTTCCGGCGCAACCCCTAACCTATGATACGACCGCTTCGGGCACAGGACATGCGACAGGCACCACATCGGTCGGCACGGTCCAGGCAACCGGAACGGTTATTTTTACCAATAACGGCACCAGTTCGGTCATTGTCCCCAACGGAACTATCGTTGCGACAACAAATAACGTGCAGTTTGCGACACAGGCAGAGGTATTAGTCCTCTCAGGGGCCTCCAATACCAATTTAGTTCCTGTACAGGCACAAAGCGCCGGTACAACAGGCAATGTCGCTGCAGGTAGCATTACCGCGATTCCTTTGGATAGCCTGAGCAAGATCAAACAGGCCAATCCCTCTAATACCAGTGTCAACATAAGCGTCAACAACACCGCCCCCACCACGGGAGGTGGTGCCGGTAGGGCTACAACCGTCACTGACAAGGACGTGAACGCATTAAAGCAGCAGCTTGACCTCCAGCTTCAGGCAAACGTCAACGACTTCATGAAAAAGCGGCTCGCTCCAGGTGACCAGCCGGGGAAAATTGTACAGGTAGAGTCCTCACCCACCGTTACTCCCGCGGTCGGCCAGATCGTGACCAACGGCAACTTCGTAATCACGCTCAAACGAAGTATCTCGGTCCTTGTAGTCAGGGCTGCAACCATTCAAACAGCCGTCATCGCTCAAATGAATGCCGCCCTCGCTAAACAGAATAACGGTGTAGCGCTTGTGCCGCAACAAAAGGTAAAAATAACCAAGATAGCGAATAAACCCGCCAAAGATGGCAGTTCCATGACGCTCAACTACAACGCGGTAGGACAGGTCGCGTCAAAATTTTCTGATGATACCGTGCGCCAGCTCATAAGTGGCAAGTCCGTCAGTGAAGCCCAGAGCGCCCTGACCGGCCCCGGAGGCATACCCGATGTCACCATCGTGCACATTAAAGTCTCCCCCGGCTTCGTTGCCTGGGTAACATTCTACACGCCCCACATCAGCGTACATTATCAAGCTGTGCCCACACCCACGAAGGCAGTGCCAAAGAAGAAGAAGTAGGGAGGAAAGGGGTTTAACATAACGTTACATGAGGGATGGGAAGGCTGTGGCGGCGCCACAGCCTTCCCATCCCTCA
>DMFQ01000200.1:915-8365 GCA_003450555.1 Ktedonobacter sp. | reverse complement strand
GTAATAAACCCAAGATAATGAGGAGACCAACTATGCCTATCTGCCCAATCTGCGATGATACTGGCCTGCAAAACTCTGATTCTACGCACCCGGAGTTCTGTTATTGTGCTGCTGGTAAGCAGGCAAAGCGACAATGGGAAGCGAATCGTACAGGAGATAGAGGGAGGGGGCAAGTGAAATCAGCCAGCTTTATAGACATTGCCAATCTAGATGAGGTAAATGCCAGCGTTGAAGCCATGCGCGCCTCTCTTCTTGGTTCTGCGACCGCTGAAACGACCTCACCTGCCAAACATCCTGCCGTCCAACTGCTCTACAAGGTTGCTCATGCGAACCACGAAATCTCCGTGGTGGAAGCCACACAATTATACGAACTCGCCAAGGCCTTGGAAGGGTTTCTCGGCGCTATTGCACCCATTGGACGCTCTCTCAAGCGTTGAGACGAACCCACTAGTAATATCGGTTAAATGATTGACATTCATGCATGTTTTCCACTATACTCAGCCAAGAACATGCCCTTTACGCTCCATTGTATGGTTCCGAGGTATTTTGGGAGTTGCCTCGGGTTATTATTTCAGGGAAACACTTTTTCTGATATCCGATACGTCCGAGTTGTATTGCTTGGTGAGTGCTTGTATGAGTAAACCATACAAACATCTCTTCAATACGTATTTTTACTCGTACGTAGAGAGGGGTTTATCATGATTTGTCCACGTTGTGGGAATGAGTGGGATGCAAACAAGAGCCCTTGTACACGTTGTGGTCTTGTAATACGAATGCCCGGTCAATCAGGACCGCTGGGACGCGCCACTCCTCCTCTACAGAAAAAAAACTCACAGCCATTGGGTGGTTCGTCGACTTCCAAGCCACGGTCGAGTGGCTTGGATGATTTTCCTTCTAATAATGTACCATCCCAACCTTTTCCCTCTTCACAAGGATCTGCCTGGACGCCGAATACACCCCAACCTTCTTTTCCTTCTTTCCAGTCCGGACCCGTGTCACGTCCCATGAATTCTACTTCGTCGCCAGCAACGGAAATGTCGCATTCTTCTGCCCCAGCAAAGCCAAACACTAATTTTGAGTATAATTTGCAGAATCGGGTGACCCCTCAAGCACCGTCTAATTTTGGAAAAGCAACGACTCAAGCTGACGGTCCGCGTACTGATTCATTGACACCGAAGAATGTTTCCGCCGCGTCCGCAGACGGCATCTCAGATGGGAAGAACAGCAGATTCTTATTTGCCTGATATGCAACGCTCGCAAAATGCTCCTCGTGCGAGTCGCCTGGTCACAGACCCTCTCATACACGATAACCAACGTGTGCAACCAGATCAGTCATCGGCTCCCTCTCGGCAGAATTATGCTGCATCAGCTCAGAGTGGGAATAGAGCTTCAGGAGGAACTGATACACGCTCGCTTCAGCCAGGTACCATCCTTCGTGGTGGTCGCTATCGTTTGCATGAGCTTCAGGAGCGGCAGGAATGGTTATCGGGCGTCTACGAGACTATGTGGATTGCGCAAGATGCTCAACGTGGCGCATCGCAGGTTATGATTTGTGAACTAGTGCTGCCTGAGAACAGCTCTTTAGTCATGCAATCTACTCTACGTACCGCGACAATGGCATTGACTTCTGTTGGCAGGCATCCTCATATCCCTACCCTTTGGGATGCCTTTAGTGATCGTGGGCGGAACTTCTTTGTTTTTGAACCAATTCAAGGTGAATCCCTTTTAAACCGTATGCGTCGTACCGGAAGAGCCATAGCCGAACAAGACGTCATCGAGTGCTGTTTGCAAATGACCGAGGTGCTGGAGTTGCTCGCACAACAATCTCCACCTCTGGTACATGGACTTATTCGTCCAGAGCATATTCTCGTTGGGCGCTCAGGTTCCCAGTACATTCTCACCAACTTCTCAATTATCCTGGCTGGTGGTGCAACACAATTTGTCTCAGGGATTGATCGGTCGCGACTCTCCCCATATGCCGCGCCTGAATTTGTGCGAGGCGTTATAGATGTTCGCTCCGATCTGTACTCAGTGATGGCAACTGCATACCATGCTGTCACTGGTAGTATGCCTGTAGGTGTCAGCGGCAGTATTCCTCAGGCTCAGCGGCTAAATCCCAACGTTACTCCACAGTTCGATGCCATTTTGGGAAGGGCCTTGCGCCCCATTGCTAGCCAACGCTATCAACGTCCGTCTGAACTGCGTCAGGATCTCCTGGCAATGCGCTCGGTCAGCAGCACCCTTGTTCCCGGCTCTGGACAACGCTCTGAGAAACCCATGTTCCAGGTACCTGATGGTGTAGAGCGTGGGCAAAAATTTGAGCAAGCTGCTGCGCAACAGTATCCCGATAGCGTAGCTCAGACCCTGCAGTCGCTTGCGCCTATGGACGACGAAGACGAACAGAGGCTGCTCCTACCTCGTCCAGAGGAACTTCCTCCGCTGGTAGAGCGAAATGACATGCTCCACGCCGCTATCTGGCTCGGCTCGATTTTAATATGCCTGGTGCTGGTCATTATCTTTAGCCGCGGCTTCTTCTAAGTCGCAAAACATGAAGCAAAAGCGAAGGAGGAGTCAAGGTGAACCGTTCACCTTAACTCCTCCTTCGCTTTTGCAACTGTTCGGCTAATGTTTGCGTGAGACCACGAAATCGATGAGATCATCCAACACTTGACGACCTTGAGACTGAGGGAAGTGGTACAACGCTGCTCGTGCTTTGTTTGCATAGGACTGGGCGTCTGCTTGTGAACGCTCTACGCCTGCACCTCCAACGACCCAATTGATGACCGAACGAAAATCTTCCTCTCGTTGCGGTGATCCATTCAGTAACCCATGTACCGCCTGGTAGTGCCCATTGCGGGGCTGTTCTTGCAGCGCGTAAATCAACGGCAGTGTAACCATGCCCTGACGCAAGTCATTACCGGCTGGCTTCCCAATCGTCGCCTGGTCTTCCGTATAATCCAGGATGTCATCAATTATTTGAAAAGCAATGCCGAGATTCAAACCATACTCGTAAAGAAAATTGATTTCCTCGTCCGAGGCCTGGCTGACAATCGCCCCACCTTTACAACAGGCAGCGATCAAGCAAGCAGTCTTATGATTGATTTTCTCATGGTAGCTTTCGATGGTCAGATCGATGCGCCCGGCAGTCATCATTTCCATGATGGTGCCTTCGCAGACGGTTGCTACTGTATCTGAAAAAAGGTGATCAATACGATTATCGTTAATATCAGCAATGAGACCTGCAGTCTTGGCAAAGTAGTAATCACCGAGTAGGATAGCGATATTGTCTCCCCAGAGTGCATTGACCGTTGGATTGCCGCGCCTCGTCTTCGCGTTGTCCACGATGTCATCATGAATAAGCGTCGCCAGGTGTACCATTTCAAAGGCGACGCTCAAAGGCAACAGCTTATCAAAGCGATACGTTTTCATCTTACCAGAGAGTAGCGTAAGTGCCGTTCTCAATCGTTTGCCGGGTGATCCAAGCGCGTGCATCGAAGCGGAATTGAGGATGTCGAGTCCGGATGTTGCCCTCTTCTCAAATGTGGTATCTACCTTGTCAAGGTCATCCTGGATACCGGCAAATAAGTGGCTCAAAGTGGCCGTGTCGTTCATAATGGTTCTCCATTTCGGGCACCTCCGGATACATTTCTACTCTCCTATCGCATGGAGAAATGTACCGGCCAGAGAAACAGCTTGCACACAGTGTACATTGCCTCTCAGGTACCGATGTTCGCTAGCATGTATACGTTCTTATAGCATCTGTCAGATTATAGCACGGCTAAACTAGTTACACCGTCTATATTACAGACGTCGTATCGAGCTCCATCAGGTCTTCCTGAACATAACCAGCATCCAATTGAAATTCTTCCAGAGCGTCTATAGCAGCGCTATACTCGGTCCAGGTCAGGCGGCGGTTAAGTACCGGGTCATTCACAGCTTTCCAGGCAGGAAAGTATTGGTCCATCAGGCTGACCGGAGTGCCTGGCCCTAATTCTTCCGCGATCCAGCGCAGTACTTCGCGCGTTCCCGCTATATCCTCGGGCATAACGAGGTGTCGAATGAGCAGTCCGCGCCGTGCGATGCCCTCCTCGTCGAGTTGAAGTGGGCCAACCTGCCGGTGCATTTCACGCAGCGTTATCTGGTTATGATCAACATAGCGTGGCATCTTCGATGTACGCAACGCGTTTTTATTGTCAGAATACTTGGCGTCGGGTAGATACACATCGACAACGCCGTCCAACAATTTTAGCGTCTCCAGGTTCTCATAACCAGCACAGTTATAGACAATTGGCAGTGTAAGCCCCTTACTACAGGCTACTACTAGCGCCGCTAGTATCTGCGGTACAAAGTGGGTGGGTGTGACAAGATCCAGATTGTGGCAGCGTTTCTTTTGTAGGTAGAGCATCATGTCCGCCAGCCGTTCTGGACCAACACGGTGGCCAAGTCCTCCCTGACTGAGCGAAAAGTTCTGGCAATAGGTGCAGCGGGCCTGGCAGTAGCCAAAGAAAATAGTCCCTGCCCCCCGTGTCCCGCTGATTGGAGGTTCTTCACGGCGATGAACGTTCCAGGATGCGACAATAGCCTCTGTGCCGGAATGACACACGCCAGTTTTCCCTGCGATACGGTTACAACGGCAGTTCTGTGGACATATGGTACAACTGCGCAGGATTTCCCAGGCTGTAGCTGCACGTTCAGCCAGTTCGCCTGATTCATACAAATTGAGATAGCTGGGATAAAGCATTCTATCAGTCACCTTGGAGTGTCAGTAGTCGCCTGGGTGTTTCAATGAAGATAGTATCCAGTTCTTCTTGTGAAACTCCCGCGTGACGCAAGCGCGGTACAATATTGCGTAGTAGATGATCCCAACCCCAACCGCCATAGCGGTGGAACTGGGTACGTGTACAAATATCGTGCGCCAGCATCAGCTGCGCTCCATATCCTTTTTCTAGCAAACGTATTACACACTCAATGCGGTCAGTATCGCGTGGTTCCTGGGCAAAACTGCGATCAAAATAGGTCTCTGAACCGAAGGTATCAAACGAGAGCACGGCACCTCGCTCCGCGATGCGTGCATGCCACGCCGGTTCGACCAATTCATCGCAGTGACTAATTGCGACACGCGAGAGGTCAGCCCCCTCTTCTTCGAGAATATCGAGAATATGCAGATGTTCGTGCCCCCAGATTAATGGGTGAACATTGATGCTTGCTCCGGTCTTTTGTTGTACGCGGGCCGCGGCGCGCAGTTGGCGTTCCTCAAATGGGTAAATAGGCGAACTGGTGCCCAGTTCGCCCATCAAACCCGCGCGTATCGTCGTACCATACATGCCCTCGCTGAGCCAGCGCAACAAATCATCGGCAATCTCTTCCTTGCTGCGTTCATGTAGCGACTCCGGTAGGAGTGGCTGACGGTAGTAGCCACATCCCGCTACGATATGTATTCCCGTTGCCTGAGCGATAGCCTGAAGACCCTGCGGATCAGGCTTGATTCCCACCGTGGTCATATCGATCAGTGCCTGCCCTCCTACTTTTTGATAGCTGAGCAGTTCTGTGATAGTTAACTCAGGATCATCGATCAGCAAATTGAGCTTGGAGTCGTATGGGTTGCGTATCAATTCGCCCAGGTTTTCCAGTGTTGGCTCCTGGTCAGTGAGATATGCCCTCTCAGGAGGTGGGTTCTCCCATAAACCGCGCAGATCAATGAGGAGATGCTCGTGTCCAAGCGTGATACCCAGGTTCTCAGGAGCAATGCGACCCAATACCGTTCTAACATGCATTGTGTATCTCGTAATAAAAAAGAGCTTTTAGAAGCACAGAGTCCAGAGGACTCGGTACGCATCCCCTTAAGTGGGTCTGTGATATCCCGGAGCCTTGTTATATACTCTCGCTGCCCCAGGTAGCGAGAGTATATAGTAGTATCACTCGGTTGTCGGCCATTTGTAGCCGTGCTGCGATGGTTTCGGACCAGTCGAACGCGGTTTTTTGACAGCTACCTTCTTACTTCGTGCAATAGCGCTAGCGGCGCGTGTACGCGATTTTTTTGGGGCAGCTTCCTCAGTGGTGCTGGCAATTTCTTGCGGCATAGCCTCTTCCTGAGTTTCCTGCGGTAAAGCGCCATCCTGTTGAAGCTCCACAGGTTGTGCCTCCACGCCGTCAGGTGAAGCCGGTACTTCAACGCGATCGATCAGCTGTTCAGTCTCATTGGAGATTTCACTCCAGAATTGAGCATTTTTGCGCTGTACGGGACGCGGGCCTTTGAGTACACGCCCATCGGGTAGACGGGTGACATGCTGTTCTTCAAGTTTAGCGTTGGGCGCATCAACTTTTTTTCTGCTTTTGTAAGGCCGAGTAGGTTTGTCAGACCTCTTCTGTTCTGTCGGAGAATCAAAACGCTCGTAATCTCCCTCGAACAGCTTGCTTTGTTCTCGCTCGTTAATGTGCGGACGCTCTTGCGAAGCGCTATCTTGCCGCGCCACCGGTCGGCTTTGCCAGCGAGGATTTTGTGTATCGCGCTGCTCAACAGGGTAAGGTGGTCGATTGCCATGAGCGGAATTGCGTGGTGATCGCTCATCACGCCCAAAATCGCGCGGCTTGCGGTCAAATGTGCGCGGTGATCGCTCATCACGCCCAAAATCGCGTGGAGGACGATTGGTGCGCTCAAAACCGTTAGTTCGCCTGTCAGGACCCGTAAAGTCACGTCGTTGATAACCACGATTCTGGTCCGTATCACGGAATGGAGGGCGCTGTTCGTGTGGTCGCTGGTTTTCACGGAAGCCACCCTGATTTCCATTACTCAGGGGACCGCGTGAGGTTCCAGGTCGGCTGTTGAACCGCTGATCATTGGACCTGTTGGAGCCAGTGCCGAAAGGCTGTGGACGAGGGCCAAAATTACCATTGGGTGTACGCTCGAAGCTCCGTTGATTGCCCTGGTTGTTGCCGCGGGGTTCATAGGGTCTGCGACCATTTTGAGCAGGAGAGTGCTCCGATTGCTGGTTATTCCGCCAGCTATTTCGTGGCGGTTGTCCATTGCTACTACGAGTACGATAGTCGGCGTGTTGAGTAGGTGCTCCAGATTCCCATGCGCGATCTACCGTTTCACGACTCAGTCGAGGGCGAGGTGGGCGTGGAGACCGCTCGTCTCCCGTCCTGTTTGGGGATTGATTGCGAGAGGACGAGCGCGTGTCATCTCGCGGTTGTTTATTGTAATCTCTTGTCATGTTTCCTTTCCGGGTTGTCCCGTTTGGAGGATAGTTATATTTGTCTAAGTGGTGGACATATGGGCAAGATTTCGAGGGTATCTCCCGTCGTTCGCTCCGCACCAATTCCAGCAGCCTTGATGCGCTATACTTTCAATCGGCATTTGCAATGGGGACGCATCAACCATAGTATACCATATCTTACTCTCGAGTGGCGAGAAATCGCGAAACTCTAATCTTTTGGCTGCTTTACTGCC
>DMFQ01000200.1:0-775 GCA_003450555.1 Ktedonobacter sp. | reverse complement strand
CTGCCAAGCATCGCAACCGTCTTTTGTGCTAGCTCGTCAGGGAGCAGCGGACGAGTAACAAGATGGTAGTATATGCCTTTCTCTATAAACTCGCCCTGGTGCTGATTTTTTAGCAAAGCATTGATGGTTTGCAACTGTCGTGGGTTTGGCAGATAGACGGTACTAGGGGTGGTGAAGGTCAGGCAGCCAGTATCGGCATTTGGACCTACCTGGTCTGGCGGAATGACGCCACATTCAAATAGTGCTAACTGGCTCAGGGTAAAATCTTGTAAGGTCCACTCAGGAATATTTTGCGTAAGATCCGGGCTAAAATCCTGGTGGACGAGCAAAACCATCGTCTTGTTGGCATATGGATAAGTCGGCCCTTTGAGCGAATCCATGATGGTAGTGAGGGCGCGATCCAGCCTATGGTATTCATCTAAAGCCTGCGTGCTCTCCTGTAGCGTCCCGAATTTGCCATACTGAAACGCGTAATGTTTATTATTCAATGCTAGTTGTAGAAAAGTTGCATTCTGATCAGGTACATCGTAAAACTGTGATTGCGTAAAACCGAGCAATCCATCTCCATTCACCAGGGTATTCAGTAGTTGTTGCAATGCATCTGCACTAAGCCTACCCTGTCTCATCTGCACTCCAGGCCCAAGAATGTAAGTTCCGTCACCGTAAATGCTGATCTCTGGGCTAAATGCCAGCGTCCCGAAATTACCCCCACCATAAAACGTGCGGATAATTACATCATTTGAATTTGAACTATACGTGATCATACCATTGTTCG
>DMFQ01000015.1:1891-3563 GCA_003450555.1 Ktedonobacter sp. | reverse complement strand
CGCTATTGACCCTCTGGAGCAATTGTCTTAGGTTCTGAGAGCCGTCCATCGAGAGCGTACCTGAAACACAATCGAAAGGCGGTGGCGTCGGTGTATCGGTGGGGGTTATCACAACAGTGCTTTTAAGTACTGGCGTTTGATCTGTATTTACTGTAGGAGACGCTGAATTCGCTCCAGTAGCAGGTGTCATAGCTGTTCCAGGCAGAACAGTGGGGGTCACCCGAAGCGTTGATGCGCCATTCCCCATCCTATGATTTGCTATTCCCGTTTGTCCAACATTCAAAAATGACAGCCCAGGTATAGTAAAGATGCGCTGCGGCAGTAAAAAAACGAAAATAGATGCCCCTAACAAGCTGAATAAAAGCACAGAGAGGGTGAGAAAGGACGCTGCACGCGACCAGCTAAAACCGGTACGGTGCGAGCGTACCGCGATACGGCGCTCTGGCACTGACGGAATCGCAAACTGATGATCTGGTTGCATAGCGGAGTGCAACGCCTGCGCCAGTGCGCTCGCATCAGCAAAACGGTCCTCTGGGCTTTTCGAGAGTGCTGCGCGCACCACCAGTTCCAAAGATTCTGGAAGATCTGATCGAAGCGCACGTAGTGATGGAATCGGCTCATTGGCGTGCTTTAAGCTAATTTCTTCGGCATCCTCACCATCATAAGGCAATTTACCACTCAACAGGCGAAAGAGCAGAACGCCCATTGCATAAATATCGCTGGCAGGCTGTAACATGCCTAATGCTTGCTCTGGAGCACTATAAGCGGCATTCCCTTCATTGATCTGCGCCACTAATGGCTCATCTTCTTGATAGACGCGCCTCATGGAAAAATGAGTCAGCAAGAGATGTTCTTGCTGACGCAACAAGATACTAGAAGGCTGGATATTACCATGCGCAATGCCTTGATCATGAGCATAGTGCAGTGCAGCACATAACTGGCTAGCGAAGTTCACTACAAGCTGCACTGGGAGAAACTGAGCAGGGTGGCGTTTCAGATACTGCTCTAAAGTAACTGCATCTGTGACGAGTGTCGCACTGTAGAGAAGATCATCGCCTGCTCCATATTCTAGCAGTGGTTGGATATGGTCATGGTGACAACGCCATACTTTTTCAACTTCCTCAGCAAAGTGTTCACGAAAGGACGTTGGATCTGGAAACTCTGGCCTGAATAGGCGTAATATGACGTCATAACCACCTCTTGTTGTGGGGCGAGCACGGTACGTCTCGACCATACCCTCGCGCGCTAGACACTCCAGTAAGAAGTAGTTCCCTACCAGTACACCTGCAAGTTCTGCCATCACTTCCCTCTCAATGAGTACAATGCCCTGTAGTATTACATCTACCCTATGGCTGCAAATCCAGGGTGGTTATTCTGAAGGCGCGACCGCTAGCCATTTCACCACTAATAATGCTACTGGTGCTCTGCACGCTCCTATGAGTCGGCAACAAATACGCCCCTGGCTTATCTCCCGGAAAGTAGAACGATGAGAGCAAAGCACCTAACAGGCCGAGTAATAACAAGATGACAACGACTACTGGTAAGAGCCTTCTTAGGTGTACAGCCAGTGCACTCGGCGCTCTCTCTTCATCATGCTCTATCTCTTTCTGTGCGGCCAGGGACACATGGGCTGCTGGCTCAGCATCTAATACCTGCTCCACCGCTTTATTGT
>DMFQ01000015.1:546-1831 GCA_003450555.1 Ktedonobacter sp. | reverse complement strand
CGCTTTATTGTACAGGTAGGCATCGGCAGTCAACGGTATCAAGTTCACCTTCGCATTTGTGATAGGCGACCACTCAACTGGATCGGGATCCACCGTCCAGAATTGAGGTCTACCAACACCATTGATCTCTTCGGGAGCATTCTTCCCACGATTCTCGGCGACATCTGAACCTCCACCATGTGAAGTGGTTGCGGTCAACTGCGGCGTTTCTTTTAAAGCATAGGTAGATGATGAAAAGGACGAAAACGTATGATGAGCAGGCACGGGTGTCTGTGGATTATCTCCTATCAATGATGTACTCAGAGCTGGCGCAGGTGTTTGTGGATTGTTTACAGGAGTTGGTTCTTGGGACATCATCTGCGCTATGGAGAAGCCCGCGACGGACTTTGCTACAGGGGAGGCGACAGGTGAGACAGTCACAGCAGCTAAAAATGCGTTACTTAATTCTTCCGCCGAGGTGAAGCGATCATCAGAACGTTTCTGTAGCGCCATCTGTATGACACCATCTACGGCATCAGAAATACTTGGTACCGTCAGGCGTGCTGATGGCGGCTGCTGGCGCACATGCTTTAGCAATACCTCGACAGGCGTCTGCCCGGTAAATGGAGGTTGACCGGTGAGTATGCGGTAGAGCAGCACTCCAAGAGCATAAATGTCACTGGAGCGCCGCAAAACCCCTAGAGATTGTTCAGGGGCTGTATATTCTGCGGCCCCCCAACCAACGCGTGTGAGGGACTGCTGGCTATCGTCATACCCGTAAGCAATACCAAAATCAGCAAGAAGCATACGCCCGTCTGCGGCCACAAAGACATTGCCAGGTTTGATGTTGCCATGGATCGCATCATAATCGTGGGCATACTGTACCGCACTGCACACCTGCTGCATTATCGGCAAAGCTTGTAAGGCGGAGAACTTTCCTCCTACGCGCCTCAACAGATCTTCCAGGCTACCGGTAGCTACATATGGTGTGACAGCATAAAGCAATCCTTCGCCTTCGCCAAACTCAAGAAACGGTAAGATATTAGGATGGTCAAATTGGCCAATTTTCTCCGCCTCAGCCAAAAAATATTCACGAAAGGAATCGCGTTGAGCATAGCCAGGTCGATAGACCTTAACCGCTACTTCGTAATTTCCCTCACCATTCTGACGTGCGTGGTAGACATCCGCTACCCCTCCCTTACTGATACATTGTAACAGGAGATAATCACTCAGCATAACGCCTTCAAGATCAGACATTCAAACACCCCGTTTACAATTCAACCCTGGCACCGCATGTTGTGGCACT
>DMFQ01000015.1:0-301 GCA_003450555.1 Ktedonobacter sp. | reverse complement strand
GCATGTTGTGGCACTGAACACACTTCAATCACACACGTGCATCTCTGCACATTTTTGTGATATGCAACTTCTCACGACTGCCAGGGCATGACATCCCGTAAAAGCAATCTATCGAACTAAACGAGAAGTAAAGTCTTTTTAGGAGAAGCGCCTATCTCCCCGCAGGAGCGGGAGCGCCGCTCTCAAGGGTAGCTTTCTTGTCATCTGGCCTTGGAAGGGCCTTCGCTCCGTAGCGGCGGGAGAGGCGTGGTCGATGGGGGAGGACGCAGCCGCATCCGGGGGATGATGAAGGCAGCGTCGC
>DMFQ01000311.1 GCA_003450555.1 Ktedonobacter sp. | reverse complement strand
GTAGAAGCGGCACATCGTCTCTTCTTTGATCTCACGCCGATGTTTCGCAGCACCCTGTGGCATCCCTTGCTGCTTCAGATTATGGGACAGATGGAAACTCGCTCAGGTCCTGTCTTTCAGCAGCTCGCCTCTGATCCACGTCTCACACCCATTCCCACGTCACGGTGGAGAGTAATACCTAAAGTACTGTCATTGCTCGTCCGTGCTCGCGCTCGTCCGCTTCTCCGCCTGGTGCAGGCGCTGCTCAACCCCAAAGCCGCGCGAGCAAATCAAGACCGCCTGCAGGAGAGGCTACGCTCACAGGGCCAGCGCTCACTTCGTGCCACTCCCCGCAAACTAGTAACAACTATTGAACAAACAGTTATAGAGCAGTTCCCATATGTTATGTTCAATATTATGCCCCTCATATTCCTGGTCTTTGGCCTGCCAGCAATAGCGAAACGACTGCTGAAAGGTCTGGCGACCGATAATGAAATTCAGGTAGTACGACGCGGACTGCCCTATAATCCAACTACCGAGATGGACTTGAAACTCTGGCACCTGGCACAGCGACTGCGCGCAGAATCCACCATCGTCACCCTCTTCCACGACAAGCAACCCGCACAATTAGCGCAGGCATATCGAACAGAGAGTTTACCTCCGCTATTACAGCAGGGATTAGCTGATTTCCTCTCCCTCTACGGTCATCGAGGCGTGGCAGAAATCGATCTGGGATTACCGCGCTGGTCAGAGGACCCGACATACCTGCTCGGCATGCTTGCAAATTACCTGGCACTGAACGATCCAGATGCCGCCCCTGATGTCCAGTTTCAGCGCAGTGCCCAGGAAGCGGAAGCAATGGTACAAACATTGATCCGCCGTGCTCGACGACATGGCTGGCTTCGAAGCCAACTGACGGGCTTTTGTCTGCACCGCATACGCGCTCTTTCTGGCCTGCGTGAGGTACCTAAGTTCGACTTCGTCCTGCTGATGGCAGGCGCGCGCCGTCACCTTCTAGCCATTGGCGAAGCGTTGGCGCATAGCCGGCGCCTGGAAGCTGCCGAAGACATTTTCTTTATCACGCTAAAAGAGACCCATGAGGCACTGGCAGGCCAGGATATGCGTGCTCTTGTGCGAGAACGCCGGGCCAGCTACGAGCGCGAACTGGGGCGCAGGCATATCCCGCGCATCATGCTCTCCGATGGCACCGAACCAGAGGTCATTTTAACACGCGAGCAGGGGAATGACACCGATGGCGTCCTCAAAGGTGCGCCAGCGTCAGCAGGGGTGGTGAGCGGAAAGGCGCGTGTGCTCCTTGATCCAACTGGCGCTCGTCTGGAGCCGGGCGAAATTCTCGTCGCTCCCTCAACTGACCCGGGCTGGACACCCTTGTTCTTCACCGCCAGTGGCCTGGTGATGGAAATGGGTGGCCCGATGTCACATGGAGCCATCGTTGCCCGCGAGTATGGCATACCCGCGGTCGTAGGTGTGACTGGGGCGCTAGAACACATCACAACAGGCCAGCAGATCACTGTTGATGGCTCTCGCGGTATCATCACCCTTGCGTGATGATTTGCTGATGTATTGGCTCCTATAATGAAATGGAACTCCTGCATACTATGTATTTGATAGGAGGCTGCCCCAGGTTGTATCATTATTCGTATATGTTGGGGTTAAGCAGCCACGTCCGGAACAATCAAGGCCGCACCTCCCCTGGTAACTCAAACATGCAGCACAACTAGGAGGAAGAACGCATGCCACTGGATCAACAAACTCAGACAGTACTAGACATGATAGCGGCCATAGGCGGTCCGCCTATGCACAGTATGTCTGTCGCCGATGCCCGCGAGGCAATGCTTGCAATGGCTGCGATATCAGGCGAAGCAGAACCTGTCGGCAAGGTTGAAGACCGTGAGATACCAGGTCCGGAGGGAAAGATCCCGCTACGTATCTACACGCCAGCAGGAAAGGGTCCATTCCCTATACTCGTCTTCTTTCACGGCGGTGGTTGGGTCATTGGCAACATCGAAAGTTATGATGTTATTTGTCGCAAGCTGACAAACGCAGTTGGTTGCATAACCGTCTCGGTAGAATACCGCCTTGCCCCTGAACACAAATTTCCCGCGGCGCCAGAGGACTGCTACGCGGCGACTACATGGGTTGCGGATAATGCGACCACCTTTAACGGCGACCCTACACGCATTGCCGTTGGAGGTGATAGCGCGGGCGGCAACCTGGCTGCAGTCGTGCCATTGATGGCTCGGGACCGCGGCGGTCCCAGTTTAGTCTACCAGTTACTGATCTACCCAGCCACCGATTATTACCTGCCTGGTACCCCTTCCATCCGGGAAAATGGTGACGGGTACCTGCTCACCAGAGATGATATGATCTGGTTCCTGGGCCACTACCTGTCGAGTGAGGCCGATACAAAACATCCCTATGCATTTCCCCTCCAGGCAAAGGAATTGAGCGGTTTGCCACCGGCAATGGTGATTACCGCCGAGTTCGATCCTCTGCGCGACGAGGGAGAAATGTACGCAGTCCAGCTTGAGCAGGCCGACGTTGTAGTGACAGCCACGCGCTATCACGGGACCATCCACGGCTTTGTCAGCATGGGCGGCATGATAGACCTGGGGAAGAAAGCTCTTGCCGACGCGGCTGCTGGACTGCGTTCAGC
>DMFQ01000287.1:2049-6249 GCA_003450555.1 Ktedonobacter sp. | reverse complement strand
GAGTACGCCAGTCTCACCGAAGCAACCGCGGAAAGAGGAGGTCTATTATACGCCGCCAGTGAATCCGCAGCCTCTGCCTCCCCGAGCGCCAACACCGCCGGTGAAGCCACAGCCAGTTGCCCCTAAGCCTCAGACGCCGCGGAAAGAGGAGGCCTACTATACACCTCCCGCGGATCTACAAACTACCATGTCGGCGCCAAAGCCGATTGAGGCGAAGCCTTCCGCACAACCTGGATTTGATGCCAATGCTATCTGGGGTTACCTGACTTTCAGTGATGGTAAACAGGTAAAACTTTCAGGGGAGCGGGCGCTGGTGGGACGATCCGATCATGATATCGGTGGCGTACAGCCACAGGTGGACCTGGGCAATACACAGGGTTCAGATACTGTTTCGCGATTACATGCCACCATTGAGCATATTGGCAGCAGCTACACGCTGACGGACCTGAACAGCACCAATGCCACGCGTCTCAACGGCAAACGCCTGGAACCGGATAAGGCCACGCCGATGAACGATGGGGATGCGCTTTCTTTCGGCAAAGTAACATGTACTTTTAAGAAGGCGTAGGATTATTATCAAAATAGGAACGAACGTGTACGGGCAGCCAGGCCTGGCGCTCACACACGTTTGTTTTCTTTTTTGTGATTCAGGTTGTGGTGGTACTTCGTGGAGATATATCTTTGTTTCAGGTACCTCTTGCGCTTCAATTTCGTTGGACATATTGAGAGCATGAAGTGAAACATAGAAGAACTTTGGATAAAAGAGCTTCGATGCTGCCAGGCTCATGAGCGAAAGAGGGTACAAAAGAACATTGAATATCTTGATGCAGTTTATACAAAGCCTCTATTTCTGGAAGCAGCGAAAACTAGAGAAGGGAAAGCAATGGTTTTCGCTACTGCTAGGAGACAACAAACAAAAAAACAATATAGCTGTGCTTGATGGAGTACGCGCTATAGCTTGTCTTTTAGTAGTCTTCTTTCATGTGAATGTCATCTCTCGCGATGGACATATCTGGCAGGTGGCGGTGCACCCTCTCACAAGCGCAATAGTTGGCTCGATCGTCCTGGCGGGATCATCTGGCGTTACGCTCTTCTTTGTGCTTTCAGGTTTTTTGCTCTTTTTACCCTACGCAAAATCTCTTTTGTTTGGGAGTACGTGGCCTTCGACCCGTCTCTTCTACCTGCGAAGAGTATTTCGCATCGTTCCGGCATACTATGTGGCGCTGTTCCTGATCATTTTGCTTTTTCACCAGGAGTATCTCCAGGCAAACCACTGGAATACTGTAGGATTGTTTCTCATCTTCTTCATGGATGCGCCTCAAACATATCAGCAGATTAGTGGCCCGTTCTGGACGTTGGCTGTCGAATGGCAGTTTTATATGATCTTGCCCCTGTTAGCCTTAGCTATGAGCCTGATTGTGAGGCGTGGCACGCTTATCTGGCGTGGGTGGACCTTAGCAACGTGTCTTGTAGGTGTAATCAGCTGGGGATTACTTTCTCGCTATTGGGGAAATTATTTCAGTGCGCATCCGACACAAACGTTTTTGATTAGCCGCCCTCTATTGAATGTGCTATTGCTCTTTCTCTATGGCAGTAGCGGAAAGTATCTAGAAGATTTTGCTGTTGGCATGTTGATATGCCTCTGTTATGTCTTATTACAAGATAGGGCTGTTGATAGCAAGTGGCACTTGAGCTTACGCCAGCTCAGTCCGTTTCTATTGAGCGCAGGGTTGCTTGTGTTGTTTTTCATGGCTTTGTGGCATTTTAATATATGGTACCATCATTACGTTTTCCATAGCTTAGATGGTCTTTTCTATTACTATGACTGGTTGAGTGAGTTTGTGCTCTCAATAGGTTTTGGTCTCAGTGTTGCTGCCATTCTTTTTGGTGCTGCATGGCTCAAACGCTTCTTTGAATGGACGCCGCTGCGTTGGATGGGGTTGATTTCCTTCAGCCTCTACATGTGGCATGTGCCACTACTACAATTTTTCAGAGTGGATATAAGTCATCAGTTACTGGGCTGGCCTCATCTAGCTGTGTATGCCCTCTATTGGATTTGGGCGTTATCTGTTATTATTCCTATCTCCTTGCTCTCCTATGTATGGATTGAGAAACCCTGGATGGCAATTGGAGAGAAATTTCGACGCAGGAACGGAAGCGAGAATGCAAAGAAAGAAGTTGTCGCTGTTCCTGCAAATAGCACCACTACCACTATGATAGAACCAGTGCTTGTCAAACAATAATTAGACCATCCAACGACCCGTCAAAAATAGGAGCAGCATAAAAGCGAGCAATGTTACTGAGAGCGTGAGGTAATACAGATTAAAATGCCGATTTTTTCCTATGCCTGCCAGTACAATAAAGGCGGGAAAAAGCTCTAACACGAGACGAGAGAGCGACTGCAGGGGGAAGGTACTGTCGGAAGGAAACAGCAGCAAAAAGATGTAGAATGCCACAGCGTAAATGCCGTATATCCAATGATCCCGCGAAAACTTCCAGGGTCCGATAAAGCAAAGAACTATTACAATAAGCATGAACAGGCCAGCAACGAGATCAATGACGTTATGGATAGAGTCAAAGCTCAGTATGCTACGCTGTGTAATGAGCTGATACGAGTTAAGCATGCCACGCCAGGGCGCGTGTAAGTGGCGGTGCCACGTGCTTTGTGCATGAGAGAAGGCCAATGGATCATGAAAGCGGAAGTAGCAGTAGAGAGCAAAGATGCCAAGGCCCGCAGGTATGCCCATAGCAGCGAGCATATCAAAGCGGATAGTGTGTAATTTGAAACGACGCTGACGTAGATATTCATAAAAGAAGGGCAAGAGCAAGAGCAGCCCTGCTGAGCGAGTCAAACTGGCTAGAAGACCAAAAAGACCAGCCAGCCACCAATGACCTTGACGCATGTAGTAGAAACTGAGTAAGGCGCAACAAAGAAAGAGCGACTCATTATAAGCTGCGGCAAAGAAGAATGCCGTGGGAAATACGGAGAAATACAATACTGTGCGATAAGCTCGATCAGCATCGAAATCCTCTTGTACCAGGCGATAGAGCACCGTGAACATCATCAGGCAAGTAAGATTTGAAATGATAAGGCCAGCTATAAAAGGATCGTGAGTAAGAAATGCCAGGCCCCTTTCAAGTAACGGAAAAAGAGGAAAGAAAGCTGTTCTGTAAGGTCGATCGTAGCCTCTGGTAGCTATTGATGTAAAATGTCCGCTATCCCAGCGAAACCAGCTGTACAGCAAGGTATTGAGCCGCAAGCTTTTGGTAGAAAAATTTCCAAGGGTAAATAAGGCCGCACCATAGGTAAGAATGAGAAATGCCAGGCGGGTAGCAATAAAGATAGGTAATACACTCGTAAAAGACTCTTGCCATTTTAGCCAGCTAGCCTGCTTCGGAGCTTCTGCGAGTGCTGTCAAGTCAGCATTCGATTCATGAGTTTCACCTTCTGATCGACCAGCGCTAGATGATATAACAGAGGAGTGTATATTTGAGGAAGTTTCATGGGTTTGTGCCGGGGAAGGTATTTCTTTTTCCTCAGAGTTGTTAGTAAGCGAATGCATATGTACTCCGTTGTGTGGGTCGAAGCAAACTTTTATTTTCCCGGATGCAGGCCTTCAGAGCAAACGACAATTTTTACATATAGTGTAGGACGCTTTTGTTGCCCGATGGTAACGAAATAGCGAGCTTTTCCTATAGTGATGTGTTTATCTCGCTCTATAACCCTGATTTGATTGGTTCGTATAGTATTGTAACGTGATGAGTATAGAGCACATGATAAGGAGAAAAAATGAGTGTGAATAAAAATAAGTCAACATTCCGAAAAACACTCTTGTTGGCTTCCATCGTATACGGAGCATTTACCACTCTTTCAGTAGTTGTTCCTATCATCCTGGATCGGGTCTGGAATAAACCCCGGCAGTAAGACGCACTATTCAGCCATTTTCTTTACAATGCGATCTACGGAAGATTGAAAACGCGTTCCAGACACTTCTTTTGAGAGAGGAATAGGATGTGTAGGGAGGCACTCTAAGACTTGCAATCTCCTAATGTCACAAAGCCTCAGCTTGTTGCCCTTGCTCAAAGATGGTATCGCCACCTGGAAGTTCTGGATGTTCTCCTAGTTCATGAACAAGCTCCCGAATGCCATCGGCAAGAGAGACACGCGGAGTGTATCCCAGTGATCGGATCTTCGCAATA
>DMFQ01000287.1:859-1870 GCA_003450555.1 Ktedonobacter sp. | reverse complement strand
GTGGTGTTCGACCGGTTACCTGACCAATAACATCTACGAGCTTCTCCATAGAGGTCTCCTCTCCGGAACCGACATTAAACGCCTCTCCAGCCGCTGCCTTATCCGCGATCAAGAGGAATCCTTGTACAAGATCGCGAACATGGACAAAATCTCGCGTCTTCTGTTTCATATCACCAACGATCTGAATTGGTTGTTGATTGAGATGCCAACGGAGATAACGAGAGATCTCTACGAGCGCTATCTGCGGGTTTTCTCCCGGACCATAGACACAAAATGGTCGTGCTATAACGACAGGTAAGCCTTTAGCGTGAAAAAATGAAAGAGAGGCCAGCTCTCCTGTCAGCTTAGAAGCTCCATAGGGAACGAAGGGCTTTGTTGGATGCTGCTCATCCATTGGATAATATTGTGGTTTTCCATAGGCAGAAGCGGAAGAAACGTAGAGAACACGCTTTGCATTCGCTTTAAATGCTCCTTCAAGCACATTGAACGTACCGATTGCATTTGTCTCGAAATCAAAACGTGGATTTGCAACAGAAATGCTACCGTTCGAGTTTCCTGCTACGTGAAAGATCAATTCGGCGCCTTCGACAGCTTCAGCAACTTGCTGTGGATGTCGTATATCAGCTTCAATAAGCGTGGCTCCTTGTGGAACTGACCGATGCAACGCAGTATTATGGTTGTCTACGATAACCACATCTTTCTTAAGTGACAGGAGCTCATTCACGAGGTGGGTACCGATGAAACCTAAACCGCCCGTTACCAAGACCTTTTTGTATTGCTTAAGCATATAAATTACCTCTGCAAGAATTGTAGCATAAAACCGCTGCTAGTCAAGCAACTCTTATTCTCATTTTAAATTCATGTGAGGAACACAAAAGTTGCGTGGTTCGTAACGCTTTCGGTAACGATGAGAAGACACTTTCTCTGTATACTAGCATAAAGAGTAGTTCAAGTAAGCAAATATATCAGTGTAGAGAGCGTCTTTCATGTTCTCACAGAGAGGGAGCAAGC
>DMFQ01000287.1:0-784 GCA_003450555.1 Ktedonobacter sp. | reverse complement strand
CAAGCAACACCATTCGGGGAGAAACCCACTCGAGATGCCGCCTACTGGGCGAAAAATATCTCTACCTTGCAGGTGGCCAGAACACCGACAGGGGCATTGAATCTGAATGTCGAAGGGCACCGGCTCGTCGGACCGTTACAGGGCTTTGGCCAGATGTGGCAGAAAACCTTCCGAGTCCAGCTGAAAGGCGCTGGCGTGACACCGGCAGAGGTCATTAAGACCTGGAAAGAGAACTTTGGGACGTTTTGGCCCAAGGGAAATCGTTTCTACGCGCCGCTCGTCGGTATTGCTCCAGGCGAGGTGGGCCTCATCAACATGCGCATTCCTGGCGATCTGCCTGTAGGTCTACCGCTTTCCACAGGAGTGCTAGTGCTTTATGCCGATGACGAGTCTTTCACGTTCATCACACCACAAGGGCATACGTTTGCTGGCTGGATCACTTTTAGCGCGACTGAAGAGGATGGCTTGACGGTTGCTCAAGTGCAGATTTTACTGCGACCTTTCGACTTTGCCTATGAGATGGGCTTTCGCCTGGGTGCTTCGAAGTCAGAGAATACCTTCTGGCAGTACACGCTCCTGGCCCTGGCGGCACACTTCGACGTGCATGATGAGTCCGTGCAGACTCAGGTCATTTGCGTGGATCCGAAGGTGCAGTGGTCGCAATTCTGGAACATCTGGCAGAACTCCGCGATTCGCACAGTGCTATATAGGATGGCGACTCCGGTGCTGTGGATGCGCAAACTCTCGATCATACGGAATGAATAGAGGAGAAATTGATTTTATA
>DMFQ01000040.1 GCA_003450555.1 Ktedonobacter sp. | reverse complement strand
TTGCCGCCCCACCAGTAGCACTCGGAGACATTGGTTGTCCCACCTGGCCCATAACAGTCGACGCCCTCTACGAAGATGAGCCAGTTTGGATTGACCGCCAGGATCGCATTGCCAGCTCGTTCAGCAGCCAGGCGCCAATCCAACGACCTGTCTCCACAGCCCCAGCAGGCTGGAGCATGTGGCTCATTATGCAGGTCCGCGCCAATAACCATTGGGTTGTTTTTGTAGTGGTTCGCCAGCATCTGCCAGTCGGATATCCAGCGCGACTCGGGATACGCGCTGGTATACCAGAGCGCTGATTGTGCACCTGCGTCGGGCCGGTGCTGGTCGAGAATAATGCGCAGGCCGATCTTGCTGGCATAGCCGATGACCTTATCCATTACCTGTAGGCCCGTCAATCCCTGCAAGTCAGGGTTTTTCGTATAGTCGATACCACTTGGTGTGCTGCCCTGGGTCGAAGAGTTGATTCGAGTAGGGGAGCCGCAGCGTGTTGTATCCCAGGCTCTTGATCTGCTCCAACATGCTTTGATAGCTACGATTCCCCAGACCGTGCGGGCTATAGCTCGGTGTCTCCAGGCCAAACCAGTTGATACCGGCGATACGCACCGGCCTGTTATAGGCATCAAGAATCTGCGCACCGTTGGTATGCCAGTAACCCTGACCAGCCTCGGCCTTTGCCTGGTATAGCGGATTGGCTGGATTATTCCAGAGCGCGGCGACCAGTATAGACGCGACGAGAAGGATTGTGCAGCATAGCCCTGCAATGAGCAAGAGCCTGCGCCGCTTTATAAAAATGGGCTGCCAGTTGGTTCCGAACATGGCCGCTCCTTTCGAGTTGTTTTAGGTTGTGCTGGTCGTATGAATGACCTGGTAGACTTGTATTACTTCTGATTGACCGCCGTTGTCCGAACGGAACTCAACGCGCAGGATGGCATGGTGGAGTGCGCGGTTCAGTAGTAACATCGATCCGTCGAGCGTTTTGATTTCGCGCAGCATTCTCGCGTCAACCACGATATAATCAATCGCATCCCAGTTTTCATGCAGCAGGCTGCCATGGACCTGCGGGTCAAGGGCGACGTTCCAGTATATATGTGCATTGGGATAGGTCGCACCATTGGCAACTCCCTCGCCTCCTGCCTGGTGCAGGTCCGTGTAGAATGTGCTATCGGTGATCACCACGGCATTGTGCGGCACATTGTCGCGTATCCAGAACAGCGCATTGGTCTGAGCTGTCACCGGATGGAGCGAGAAGGAGGGAGCGGCGAACTGCAAATTGTAGGGAACGAGCGCCCCAATAATCATAAAGAGCAGGAGTGCGCGCGCGAGATCGAATCCCTTCAGCTTTGTCAGCCATTTTAGAGGAGCATTGAGCGCTACCGCGATATTCAACGCCATCAACGGCAAGAGCGGCACAATGTAAAAGGGGTAGACCGTGCCACCATGCAGCAGGAAGAGCCAGTAGCTTATAGCAAGGAATGCGAGTATCCATTGCAGGCGATTCTTCCAACCCATCACAAGGTTGATCACGAGAGCTGCCATGCTGGCGTACATGAAGGGGCTGTCGATGCTGGTCCAGGTGGCCCAGCTCAGCGAGAGATTGGCATCTTGCGCTGGCTGAGTTATTTGTGCAAGCAGTGTGCTAAGCAAGCTTGGATGCACATGATTGTCCCCGGGCAGCATGCCCGTTGGCAGCAATTCACCTTTTAAAAGCGCCAGCAGGACGAAGAATGAAGCGAGCGAAAGGGTAATATAGGCGAAGACGACCAGCGCGAACTTGCGTTGAAAGGTGGTCGAGTGCAACCAGACCGCGTAGAGCAGGGCGGGCAGGAAGAGGATGAAACTCTCCCTTGAGAGAATGGCGATAGCCAGCGCTACAGCAGCAAACACGGTGTTACGCAGGCGGCTATCACCGGCCACCAACAGGTAGAGTGAGAGTAGCAGCCAGAAGGTCCCAATGTTATCGAGTAGAACCTGGCGTTGGTAAATGATGCTCAGCGGTGAGAGCGAAAAAATGATCAGCGCGAGGAGTCCGGTGCTGCGGCTGCCGCTCAAACGATTGGCGATCAGGTAGACCAGCAGAGAACTGGCAGCCGCGAAGAGAAGCATCAGCACGCGCCCGCTATTGAGAGCGTTTCCGAAGGTAAAGAACCCTCCGCTGAGTTGTACCCACGCGGCAATCTGTATCCATCCAAGTGGGGGCTGCTCGTAGATGTAAGGGTATGGTTGCAACATTCCGTGCAGGATGGCCCAGGCGTTCGACATCAGGTTGCCTTCATCTTGCCCATAGAGCGGATAGCTGAACATGTTAAGGGCGTGCGCTGCCATTGCGATGACAAGGCCAATCAGCACGACGAGGGCCTCCAGGATCAAAGGGAAAGGAATAGCCTTTGCCAGCACTGGATTGATCGACTCGATACCGGGCAGGAGGCGCGTTTCAGCCTCGGTAATACGCTGCTTTTCAGCCGTAACCCAGCGCACCTGGGAGATGAAAGAGGCGCCGAATATACTAGTGTTTCCCGAGCGCTTGCGTAATGGATTCCGCCGCTGATCGGGACGGTTGGCCGTATGCACAGAGAAGCGCCCGCTGCGATAAAGGATCATATCGTCGCTTTCGCTCCCCTGTTGCAGCAGCCCAGTCGGCGTTAATCCTTGCTGTGGCGGCGACCCACCATTATTATTCAAGGGAGGGGGTGCGCCATGCTGAGGATAGAGAACGCCCGGTGGTATAGCTGCTGCCTGGTGCTTCTGATCAGGCTTCTGTGAGTAATTCATGATATCTTATCTCCCGTGTATAATCGCGTTACCCTTGCCAGCGACATTGCCGCGGTGTTGGCCAATGTGGGCCGTTTTTTCCCAATTCGACGCGCCCTGGATGTAGCGGAACACTGCCCGCATGGCGCCAAGCCCCAGCAATGCCTGGTAAGGGAAGAAGGCCAGCACCTGGATCATCGCCTCGCGCCAGCGCCACGGGCGCTTATGGGCCTTTAAGAATTCATGCAAGCCAGCAAGGTCAATAAAGATCGCCAGAATGAAACAGTAGAGCGGCATGAAGGTGAGCATCGCCAGCCACAGGGGCAGCTTCACAAAGAAAAACATGATCACCGAGATTGGTACCATCAGCGCGAAGAAGGCTTGCAGTTCTGGAAGGATCAGCACGTAAAACGCCATCAGGCGCTGCGAGAGTTTCTCCAATTTGAGCCATTCTCCCTTGAAGAGGATCTGGATAAAGCCCTGGTTCCAGCGTGTGCGCTGCTTGATAAACTGCTCGATGGTGTGTGGCGTCTCTTCACGAGTGACAAACTCGTCGTCATAGAGGACGCGGACGCGCGCGTGTGCTATGCTCAAGCGTATGCCAAGGTCGGCGTCTTCCGTCAGACAAGTCTCATCCCAACCGCCCATCTGCTCCATCAGGTCGCGTCGCACAAAGACTGTGTTGCCACCGAGAGGCGTCATGCCCAAGCGCGCGAAAAAGTGCAGCGATGACTTGAACCAGAAGAAGTACTCCAGCACGTTGAGGAAGCAGAACCACTTAGTATTGTGATTCATCAACTGCACACCACTCTGTACCACATCTACCTGTTCGTTGAGCATGGTGGTGTTGATGATATTCAAAATGTCGGGATGTGGCTCATCCTCGGCATCAAAGATGGTCACTACGTCGCCACGCGACACTCCCAGCGCCAGGTTCAGTCCATGTGGCTTGTTGATAGGCTTGTCGTTGAAGACGACGAGCTGTACATTAGGATCGCGCAGTTCACTAATTTTGGCCTGAGCCTCCGCGATTGTACCGGGATCATCTTCGCGACAGATCGCCATGATCTGTACCAATCTTTTGGGATAGTTGAGATCATAGACCTTCTGAATCGTCTCACGATACACCTCCTCTTCATGTCGAGCTGGCAAGAGGATGGTAAAGGAGAGACGCGGCTCGCGATAAATCGTAGGAGCATGGTTTGACCAGGCGCGTCCCGGTTCCTCCCAGATGAAGAGTCGCAGGCGAATATTAAAGATGGCCTGTACTGTCATCAACAGGATGATGAGCAGGTAGAGAAATTCCAGGCACTGGACGAGAATAGTGAGAATCATAGCCTTTTGCTCCCTCTTAACATGGTAAGGAATGTAGCAGGACGTTTCCCTGATTGCCGCAGACGGTATGTGTTAGAGCTGGCGTCGTAGTACCAGCGGTGGGGGTCAAACTGTAGGCATCAGCTCCTGCGCCCCGGTGCAACGTTACCACGACCACGCTGTAGGCGTTCAGATTGATCTGCAGCGCTGGCCAGGAACTGACCGGCAGGAAATAGGTGCCTTCCGTGCTTATCTGCGCCTGTTGCACGCTGTCCGATTTATTGACAAAGAGCAGGCTGATCGTCTGCCGCGTATCATCCTGTGTGGCGTACACGCTAACTGGCTCGCTCTGTACTTGTACGGGCACGAAGTTGCTTTGCAGGTGCGCGAATAATTGCATCACGCGCAACATTGGCGTTTCCTGCAAGCCCTGCGAAGTTAGCAGCGGGTACGGGGTATCGACACCCTCAGTGGAGAAGAAGGCGACGTAGGCTACTTGCTGGCTCATCAGCTTGCCCAGGGTATCAGCCCACCACACAGCGGCAAAGGCAGGCGTCGGGACAGCCTTCCCGGGATTTGTGTTCACTTCTGTCAGCGCAACCGGCAGATCACGGCCAAAATCCTGCCTGATCAATTGGTGGAGCGGTGGCAGGAGGTAATCCCATTCACTGGTGCTGCTCAGTAAAAGCGCCTGCGCCTGGTGGGCATCATCGAACTGATAGCGGTGGAAAGAGACCCCGTCAAGGAGATGAAAGCGCAGGGTGGGATGCTGGCGCTCGTAATCGCTCACGCCCTTGAGAAAACCCTCCATCCATAACGTACCTGTTGCATCAACTGGACCAGAGCCGAGGCCATAAAACTGGCTGATCTCGGGACCAAACACCTTAATACTCGGGTCGTTTTGATGCATGGTGGTAGAGAATTGCACGAAAGCCGTTACGTAGTCATCTACCGTGTACTTCAGCCCCGTGTCGGGGTTAAGCAAGCGATCTGGCTCATTGCCTACCGTCCAGAGCGCAACCGGATGGAAGGGAGCGTGTGCATACTTTCCCGTGCGCTGAATACTCTGCTTGTTATTCATATAGTCGACCGTAAGTCCGGCGTTACTGGCTCTGCTTGCCAGGCTCCCTGTGCTTCCTGCCTGTCCACTCGGATCGGAGAGGGGTACCTGTATCATGCCGTCGGCGTTCACCTGTCCCAACAGATTGCTGAAGGCGTTGAGCTGATCGAACGAATAGGCATGCAGCTCTCCCCAATCGCCGCCGGGGAAGCGCAACAGCTTGACATGCGCGGAACGCAGTCCATTGGTGACGTGAGACCCGTAGCTCATAAAACCACTACTCACCTGATCTGTTGCAAGTGTGCTGGTTGCGGGAAAGACATTCGCCCCGAGCAGGTAGGGACTGATCGGAAAACTCTGGCGCAGGTCTATCAGGGCGGACTGCTGATTGCCGATGCGAACGCTAACCTGATTGCCAGCGCTGTAAGCAAGCGCTCCGGCAGCGACTGCACTGGCAACGAGCATAATGAGTAGCGCGCTAATGAGCATTGTGCGCAGCAGATGTCTCCTGGGAGCAGGATAAGGTGTGGATGCTGGTGTATGTAGAGGAACAGGTGCATAAATTGCGTTAGGCCTCTGTCCACTTTCCCGCGCCCCACTTTGTTGTGCATCATTATTGGAAATCATATGATAAAAATCCTTCTATTCGCTTGACATAAAGATAACATCGTTTTAATGCAGAGGTCTTCAATATGAGAGAATATAAAAGTGTTAAAGAAGCTTCTGTTGCTAGACAGGCCGCCATTCTTGCACTGTGTTGTCAGAGCTTGCCGAAGCGAGGCGCTTGCCATCAGGTGACCATGCCACGGCGTATACCGCGTTGCTGTGACCGCGGTAGGTGAATAGTTTTTGCCTGGTGATTTTCTGCTTTGACTGCCCTTGCCATAATTGGACCGTGCTATCAGCACTGGCCGAGGCGAGGTATTTGCCATTGGGTGACCATGAAACCGCGTGTACGACATCGCTATGACCTGTGTAGGTGAAAAGGGTCGCCCCGTTGACAGCGCTGCCCACCTGCACAACCTTGTCGCCGCTAGCGGAAGCAATGTGCTTGCCATCGGGCGACCACGCAACCGAATAGACCTCCGCGGTGTGGCCGCGATAGTCGAAGACGGTTCCCCCTATGGCAAAACTCTCGGTCTGGATGGTGGAAAACGCCTTTACCGTGTTGTCCCAGGAACCAGAGGCGATGCGCGTATTATCGGGCGACCAGGCTACCGCAAGCACACCGGCGCTATGCTCACTGTAGATCATCACCACTGCCCCATTCGTAATGTTCCAGACCTGTACCGTGTGGTCGTCGCTGCCTGAGGCGATAAGCTTGCTATCCGATGACCAACTGACGGCGTTCACCTGGTCTGAATGTCCCTTGTACGTCCTGAAACTATCTCCTGTGACGGCATCCCATACCTGTACGGTCTTGTCAGCACCTGCCGAGGCAAGGTACTTGCCATCAGGTGACCAGGATAGCGCGTAGACCTCTGCCGCATGCCCGCGATAGGTCAGGCTGGTGGCCCCGGTTTGCGCATCGCAGATTTGTACCGTGTGATCATCGCTTGCCGAGACTATGCTCTTGCCGTCGGGTGACCATGCTACGGCGTCGACGCGGGCAGGGTGTCCATGATAAACGAGGATGGTTCCTTGCTGATTGGGATTGGTAGATTGGTTAGCGGAAGCGTTTGGAGCATTGGAGGCAAAAGAGGGGGCTGACAGCCTCTGCGAGAAGGCCAGCCAGGCGCCACCTCCTCCCAGCGCTGCGACTCCTACCAGCCCGGCCACAAACGCTCGTCGTGAAATGGTAGCGCTACCCTTCGCCTTTGGCTGTGGGGGAGGAGTGTTCCTGGCCTCTGCAGATGGGGCTGGTGTAACGGGTACAGGCGGCGCGTATTGTGGGTACGATGCAGGCGAGACAGGAGCATACTGCGCCGGTGCCGCTTGAATTGGTATGATAGGTGCAGCGTTTGCGGGAACTGGTGGCGGCGGAGTAAGTACGGCCTGCTGTGCAGGAGGGTTACCAACTCCTGTCGAGGGAAAGAACGGCCTTGGATAGGCAACCGGAGCGGAGGATGCTACTCTCTGAGCAATTACAGGAGAAGAGGCTTTGCTGTACTCCTGTTGCAATGCCTGTATGAAAGCCGCGATACTACTGAAGCGCTGATGTGGGTCCTTGGCAAGGGCCGTGAATATCACTTCTTCGATGGCAGATGGCAGGGTGGGAACTTTCTTATGCAAGGATGGCGGCTGTACGTGCAAATGCTGGTTTACCATTTCGCCATATGACCCATGAAAAGGCAGGTCTCCATTGAGCCATTCATAGATTACCACGGCCAGCCCATACTGGTCGCTCGCCGGGACAGCCTTCCCTTGCATCTGCTCTGGAGCCATGTAGCCGAGAAGTTCCGTCACTTCTTCCGCGCGTAAATGATTTGGCTGTTGTTCGCTCTGGGTTATGGCGGCGATGCTAAAATTACTGAGTAAAACGTCATTATTCCGATCCAGTAAGATATTTCTTGGCCGCGCGTTCTTGTGAATGAAACCGTTATTGTGAGCGTACTGCAACGCTTCCGCGAGCGGCTGCAGGAGGGGAAGGATGCTGGCCAGCGGCCTGGGTATACCGCGCGAACTACGCTGCTGTAAGGTTATGTGGGGAGTATAGTCCATAGCCAGAAAAGGAGTGAGGTTCTCTACCCCGGCGTCACGCACGCGTAGGATGTGGGGTTGTACCAGTTGGGCTAGCGCCTGCGCCTGGCTGAGAAAGCTGTCAACCAGTTCTTGTTTCAACTGTACCTGCCACACTTTCACAATACACTGCTGCTTAAATTGAATGTGCTCAGCCAGGTACATCCTGGAGTATTTGTCCAGTTCTAATGAAGAAATCAGGCGATAGTTCCCCATTTGTTGCCCGGTGCGATCAATCGTCCCCGCATTATTTTTCGGTTCGTTCATCATATTTTATTCTCATTTTCTTACTATGATCATTTGTGAGCCAGAGATAGGCTGTTTCTGCCTACAGAGAAGACGCATTTTTTTGCGGTTTTTAGCAGATCATATTGTCTACTCAGTAACCGTAACATATGCTTTGTCCTGGCGCAGTTAGGGTAATCACTGCTGGAAGGTGAAAGATTTCACTTGTAAAAGCAGGAGGTGAGAAAAGAAAGATGACTCGAAGGTATAATGAACGTACGGGCTGCGAAAACGAAGTAGATGTATAAATTCACGAAAAGGGACACACATGGACGAACGCATAGATTATGAAAACATCTTTACTCCACAGGGCATGCTGGGTCATGTATCGAAACATCCTAACCTGGATTTTCTCATGAACATTTTCAATATTCCCCGCGTGTATAGCGTCTCCGGCTTTGGCAGTTGGAACGTGGGGCAGCATACGATGGCGGTTGCTTTCTTAGTCCTCTACTGGTCAGCCTTTAACTCTTACGCGCAGGAAAAGCGGGACCGGCTGGTTACCCTGGCGCTGGTGCATGACGCGCATGAGGCGGTCATTGGAGATATCCTGCCTTATTTCAAAACCGCTGCCGTCAAAGTGGCTATCGAGACCATTCAGAACGATATCCTGAGCGCGTTCTCGATTGAAGAGGACCAGACTTTACATGATGAATTGAAGCTGCTGGATATGATCAGTTTTCTCTATGAGATTGGTCAATCCTCACCGACGGGCATTAATCCTGCGAAGAGGAAACTGATCAAGCAGATGTATGCCCGGCAGAAAGAGGAAGTCCTTCGTTATACCGAGAAGGCAGAGATAGACCAGAAAAAGGTGAACGATTTTCTTAAACGGATGAAATTGTAGGTTGAGGATGTATAGATACAAGGCGCAGTTGCGGTGAAGGGTTGTTCTATTAAACCTTTGGCCTCGCAACAACTGCGCCA
>DMFQ01000114.1:5736-6536 GCA_003450555.1 Ktedonobacter sp. | reverse complement strand
TGGCTTGACATACTGATGTATGTATGGTACTCTTGTTCTAGTTTCGGAGCATAGACATGGAGAGAGGTCTATTTCCGCTTTTTCAACCCTGCTGAAGAATACCTACATGTATCAACCAAGGAACCAAGAAACTGAGGAAGTGCAGCAACTGGCGATGTGCTTGTGTATTATTTCTCGTCATCAAAAAGGAGGAGTGCAGGGGCGGTGAAGAAAGAGCGGGAGGCAGCAACTACAACCCTATCTATACCACACACCCTGTAATGAACAAAGCGAATGAATAAAAAAGACAAAAATGTTTCGGAACGGAGCAATTCCGCTGTACCCGTCGCTACCTCTGAGCGTGAGAGGGCTATAGACCTCGCATTGCAACAGATCGAGCGACGTTTTGGTAAGGGTGCGATCATGAAGTTGGGAGAGATCTCACACGTCCATGTCGATGTTATTCCCACGGGATCGATTGCGCTCGACCTTGCTCTGGGTATAGGTGGCATACCACGCGGCCGTGTTACTGAAATTTATGGCCCTGAGTCTTCTGGTAAAACTACCCTATGCCAGCATATCATCGCCAATGCACAACGCGCTGGTGGATACGCCGCTTTCATCGATGCTGAACACGCGCTGGATCGTACCTATGCCGCTCACTGTGGCGTCGACACCGATAACCTGCTGATCTCGCAGCCTGACACGGGCGAGCAAGCATTGGAGATTGTCGATTCCCTGGTGCGCAGTAACGCAATCGATGTAGTCGTGATTGACTCTGTCGCGGCCCTGACTCCACGCGCCGAGATCGAGGGCGAGAT
>DMFQ01000114.1:3069-5710 GCA_003450555.1 Ktedonobacter sp. | reverse complement strand
GAGGGCGAGATGGGCGACTCGCATGTCGGCCTCCAGGCTCGTTTGATGAGCCAGGCACTGCGTAAACTTACCGGTGCCATCAGCAACTCCAACACCTCCGTCATTTTCACCAATCAGCTGCGCGAAAAAATTGGTGTCATGTTTGGCAATCCTGAGACGACCGCGGGCGGTAAAGCGCTCAAGTTCTACGCTTCTGTGCGCCTGGATATTCGTCGTATCGACTCGATCAAGCAGGGCACGGATGTCATGGGGAGCCGTACACGCGTCAAAGTGGTCAAGAATAAGGTTGCTCCTCCGTTTCGCGTGGCTGAGTTCGATATCATGTACAGCGAGGGTATTTCCCGTGAGGGTGGTCTGATAGACCTCGGCCTGGAGATGGGCCTCGTCAAAAAGAGTGGCGCGTGGTTTAACGTGGGCGATATTCGCCTCGGCCAGGGACGCGAGAACGCCAAAGATTTCTTGCGCCAGAACAGCGATGTCGCCTCCGCTATTGAAGAGCAGATTCGTGGCAATATCACCTCCTTCAATGTCGCTGAAATCGATGGCGTCGTGGAAGATGATACCCTCGACGACGATGAGGTTTAAGCTTGCATCATTCTTCTTCTGGTTCTGCCTGCTCCAGAATCTGCGTTAGTTTCTGGTCCAGTTCAGGCGCTGGCAGATGGATAAGGGGCTGCTCTTCTTTCGAGAGGAGTGGCTCCAATTTTTGTCCTTCGATCAGGGGTGGTTCGAGGACCTGCGCGACCGGTTCGCGTTCGCGCCACCAGGTTGCTAAAGTGGCCGGATCGACATCGCCCAATTTCTCCGTTCCTACATGCTGCATTACCCATGACAGGGCCGCCTCTTCCATAGGAACCTCGCGATGCTCTTTTTTGCTGAGCCTCCACCGGTACTCCATGAGAGAGAAATAGGCCTGCATAGGGTCTTGATCGCTGGTGAGGTGCTGGCGTAGGAAGAGAATGGCGGGAAGATGGTAGTGTGTATACCAGTCTTTTGCCGCCTCCTCAAGGCTCACGTCGCGCCCTTGTTTTTTGCTCAACTGGTACTGGTGGCTCAGGATGGTGTTGTAGAAGCGGCGGGCATAGCGCGGCGGTACATGGATACCCAGCAGTTTGTGAATACGGCTTTGATACCAGCCGGGTAAGACGGCGACGAATTGCTGAAGGGCTTGACCGCTCATATCAAGGAGTGAAAATCCCCGCACACTCAGGTCTTCTAACATGCGTTGGAACTGGTAAGGTGTTGCGAAGCCGGTGGAGGAATGGAGCTGTCTGTGTTCTCGGCGCAAGATGCGATAGCGCTGTTCCAGATAGCGAAAATCTTTGTCATCGATCAGTTCTTCATCTTCAGGCAGTCCGCGGGCGTAACGGAGGTCTTCGGCCTGCCACAGGAGTGACTCGCCGAATGCGGCCAGGTCCTGTTCGCGCAAACTATCGTTGACCGGTTCGGGGAAGAGTTCCGCGGTCTCCGCGTCAGCGAGAATAGCCTGGATGCGCCGCCCAGCAACGCGTATCAGGACATTGGCCAGCGATGGATCACCCCAATAAACGCCATGTTCATGCAGTTCAATCAAAAGCAGAGCGATCGCTGAAAAGATGCGCCGCTTGGTTTTCCTGGTAAAAGGGATGCGATAAAGCAACACATGGGGCACGACACGCGGAGCCAGCTTTGTCACCGTATAGCCTCGGTCGCCACTGATATACTGGGGGATGCCGGTGGGGCTGTCTACATCCACTAAGAGAGGCGGCGCTGAAACGATAACGCTTCCCACGGGACTGAGGGTGGGGATGCCGCGACGATCAATCTCGCGCAAATTGGCGATCTCGCGTTGCGCCATATGTGGTGTCGTCTCCTTGATGGCATAACGTAGTCCATCGCGCTCCACAAAGATCACAGGGTGGCGCGAATCGCCGCGCCGTATCAAAAGCGGCACAACCCCGTGCGCTGGCCATTCTTCCAGTAGAAGGTGCCAGGGAAGACCTTGTAGGTGACGCTGATTGAGAGCGTCCATATGAAATTGTATGGGTGTTGAAGACTGTGCTTTTGTTGTTTCCATATTGTGTATTGCCATTCACTGTGATATATACAGGTATGTGTTGTTGTCGATCAAATCATAGCATCTTTGAACAAGTTAACAAAGGGAGGTGGACATGGGTACTATTGCCTTCGACTTTTCGAGCGAAGTTGCCCTCATAACCGGTGGTTCGCGTGGATTAGGCTTAGAAATTGCTCAAGCCTTTGGCGCTGCTGGCGCTACCGTCGTTATCACAGCACGTCGGGAACAGTGGCTCAACGAGGCTGAGCAGCGTTTGAAAGACAGGGGCGTACCTGTTCATGCCATGAGCTGTGACGTGGCGAATGCCTCCTCAGTCGAACAAGTCGTACTGCAAACACTTGAAAAGTGTGGCAAGATCGATGTACTGGTCAACAACGCTGGCTTAACATGGGGTGCCCCTGCCGAAACAATGCCCCTGGAGCGCTGGCAGCAGGTCATCGATGCCAATATCAGCGGAACCTTTTTCATGTCGCAGGTCGTTGGACGCCATATGCTGGAACGCAGCAAGGGCGCGATCATCAGCGTGGCCTCCATCGCGGGCTTTGGCGGTGGCCAATTACAGACGGTTGGCTATAATACCAGCAA
>DMFQ01000114.1:1831-3001 GCA_003450555.1 Ktedonobacter sp. | reverse complement strand
GGCGAGATTGCTCCGACTGTTTTATTTTTGGCTTCAGAAGGGGCGAGTTATATTACGGGGCAAGGTGGTGGCGATTGATGGGGGGCGGTCGGCACAATAGAGGTATAGTGATAAGTATCTTTTGGAACCCACATTTGGCAGTTTGGTGCGAACCTTTTCAGAATATTGTGGTCTTTCTTGATCAGCAAGGGCGTTGGGCATTGCACAGATCACTAAGGTCTTTAGAGTGCTACTCCTGCGCAGGTTAAGCGCTAACAGAGAACGAGTTTGTTTCTGCCGATGCATAGCCGGGGCTACTCGTTGTCAGCACATACCCTGATCCCGCTTGATTGATGGTAAGTCCGCTAAAGATGGCAATACCACTTACGGCATTCACTGTGACCGTACCGCTGAGGATTGCTCCAACTCTACCTGTTCCTGGTTTGATTTGCACAGTCAAAGGTCCTTTGAAATCAGTGTATGTAATGCCGGACCCGGCATCCTGTAAGGTCACTCTTATCTCAAAAGCAGATCCTCTCGCAATACTCATAGGAGGATGGCCCGTGACATGCAAGCTGGTTGTAAATTTGAGTACTCGTTGGTTGAAAATATCCAGCACGAAAACATTCCCAGTATTGTCGACAGCTACTGCTCCGGGACCATTGAAAGTACTGTCTGTCCATCGATGAATGTCTAGTGGTATATCCCTTTTGCCCGTAGACCCGTACCGCTGATGGATCATTGCCTCTTAATGAAATGGATGGCGCATAGTAAAGGATGCGGTTGTTGTTGCGGTCTGCAATGTAGAGAGCCCCTTGCTTATCTAAGGCTACCATGGTGGGGTTGTCGAGCGTAGCTGCAGTTGGGTTATCTAAACCCTGGTTTGCTTGAACCGACGTAGAGGCGAAATCGAGTTGTCCATACACGCGATCAGCTGTGGGATTTCCTGGTATATAATGCAGAACCCGGTTGTTGGAAGAATCGACGACATAGAGCCCGGTACTATCGACCGCAACGTCGCGCGGATTATTAAGCCCAGTTGCTCCATTTCCACTGGCATTGGAGGTAAAATTGGCTTGACTATTTCCGGGCGTGCCTTGCCCATAGACGAAATCTGCTATCGTGCTTCCCACTGGATAATGCAGGACTCGGTTGTTGGAAGAATCGGCGACATAGAGCCCGGTACTATCG
>DMFQ01000114.1:1550-1759 GCA_003450555.1 Ktedonobacter sp. | reverse complement strand
TAGAGCCCGGTACTATCGACCGCTATTCCCTGTGGGTGATAAAGAGTGCTGGAACTCAGTCCTTTAGGATTGCTATCAGTGGTTGTGAAATCAATCTGCCCATAAACACGATCAGCGATTGTGCTTGTCGCAGAATAGTGTAGCACGCGGTTATTCAACATATCTGCAATATAGAGTCCGCCATTGGGATCTATGGCTACTCCATGAGG
>DMFQ01000114.1:0-1454 GCA_003450555.1 Ktedonobacter sp. | reverse complement strand
TCCTTATCAGCCTGAAGACCTGCACCCGTTGCCGTTGTTTGTGGGAAATGCAGCAAGCGATTATTGTCATAATCTGCCACGTAGAAGCCGCCATGGTTATCTACAGCAATATAACCGGCATTTTTTAGCGTGTTCTCGCTGGTTGCGTAAATGGTATGTGTTTTGAAATCTGGTTGTGCATACACCACGCGCGCTAGCGGGGAACCAATCGTCGGGGAGTCAGACGCAGGAGAATGGATTGTTTTCGTTGTTCGCGTGTCACAACTCACTAGTAGGAGCGCTACCAGCAAAATAACGATACTGGTAATCTTTTTCCAAATCACAATCTCTCCTGGGCCTTCCAGTTTACTATGCAATTTACTGCAGCAAGTATGCGCATGCTCTTTTGAAGCCAACCATTCGCGTCGCATTGCTTCGAAGCGTTTCTCTCCTGTTTCAATCTCTCGATATCATAGCATATCTTCCTGTGGACTGTCACACTGCAATTGCAGGTTTGGGATATGGTGGGGGCAAGTATATGGCGGAGGTTAGCCCCGCCGCTACATTTTAGACAAAGATGACCTCCTCCGAAATGAGCAGCGCTGTCAGCATGATAATAGCTTCTAACAATTGTCAAAGAGCAACTTGTATGAACGAAAACTTCCCGCGAGATGAACGGATAGGGACAGGGCAACTAGCCAGGACGGGATAGAGCGATCAGTCAGTATAGCTGAAGCATGCCCACACAATTTGGACTGATAAAACGCAGATAGCTCGTGAGCAGCTGGGCGCAAAGACCATATTCCATTTACCACTGCGAAAATATGGGTGTAGCCACCAGAAGTATTTGTGCCTGCACCGACCCAATAATTGACACCTGCCAGGTAGCTAAGAGGTACAAGAGCCTCGAATTCGGCTTTGAGCACTGCTTGCTGAGTCGTATCATTCACGTCTACATTGTTGCTATACCCCATCTCCCCAATTACTATGGGCAAATGCCAAATATTTTCTATGGTTTGAAGTTCCTTGAGCCGGGCATTAGCTGCATTTGTAGGATCCGTGGTGAACTGATCAGGATAGCTATCAACAGTGATATAGCCAAACTTGTTGACAGTTGCCTGCTCAAGAACTTTAGGATGAGTTGCAAAGAAAGAGTTAGTAGAGCGTATTGTGGTAATGACGCCTTGAATACCTTTCAGATGGAGTGTTGAGTTGGCTATATCAGTGGTATCACGGAGAAAGGCATTATACTCTACTGTCGCAGCATTGGGAGCATGAGAGGTCCACTCCGATCCGTACGTTGCTTTCCAGTAATGTCCCTCTTCTGGCTCTGAGCACGCGTCAAAAATGTCACCTGGTTGGAAAAACGAAGCGTGTTGTAAGATAAACTCCTTTTCAGCAGCTTCATCTTGTTTTAGAGTCATGATATCAGGAGGAATGATTATATTTTTCCCATTGATTTGGGTGGCAACGAC
>DMFQ01000286.1 GCA_003450555.1 Ktedonobacter sp. | reverse complement strand
GCTTTATGGCCCATTTGTTGAAACTGGCGCAGCTTGCGGAAGACTACAGCATGTCCAATCGTCAAATCGTAGTGCGTTGGATCCACCCCAAGCTTGACGCGCAGAGGCTCTCCCTTATTTCCTTCTAATAGCAAGCGGCGCAGCTCGTCTTCCTTGACGATCTGTTCGACACCTCGTGTCAAAACATGCTGGATTTGTTCCTGTGTTGGTCGTTGTTTCACCGTCACGACTCGCTCCCTCCCTGATAAGTATCTTTTTATCTTTTGAGCATTGTAGCAGAATGAAGACGAGTAGTCGAGAGGAAAAAGTTTGATGATATCACTATCAAACTTTCTAACAAAAATCTTATATTTTGCATACGTGATTCTAACGAACTATGGGGCTCGCACAATTCATCTTTGCTTTTTCTTTGTTCCGCGTCCCTGCGACTGTTTATCCCCCTTCACAAAAATCTTTGCATCTTGCTCGTGTCCATGGCTCACCAACCATGTATGCGCCTGTGCATGCAGGTCCCGCAGGGTAGGACTGCCCGCGATCATCATCCACATCGCGAACTCCGGGTCGGCTGGCTTGCCCGGACTCCATTGTCCCTCGACTATAAGAAATTCACTCACCTGCTTTACATCCAGCGTGCGCAGTACGGCATCTAATCGTTGTCGGAAGTTCGCATACTCTGTCATACTTTATAGCTCTACCTTTCATGACCTTTTTTTACTCATTATACTCATTATAGGTACACAGAGTACTTGTTACATATGAAAAGGGGAAGGTTCGCTATTCCTGCCAGGAGGATGCAAGAGGATCACTGTTGTCAACCAGTTGCTGTTTGACAGTTCGTTCAGGTGGAGATAACCAGAGTGAGACATGCTGTGGTTGCATCGTCTCCGTGACAGTCGCAACCAGGTGCTCATGCAATTGGCTCAAATCCACCTCATTGCGCAGCGTAGCACTGAACGCTGCCAGGGTTTTGGCAGCGTCATACTTGCGACGGTAGAAGCGACGATCGATGAACTGCTGGATGCTATGACGCAGGGGTTGGAATATGGCGGCAATGATCAGCGTGGAGGCGACGATGGCAACATCGTTCGTCCGGCCAATAAGTCCCTGGAAGAGGATTTGCAACACGATGATCAGGCCAAAGTAGACCAGGGCAAGAATAGTGGTCAGCGTGCCGTAGACCAGGGTTCGGCGGATTATGACATCGATATCGTAGAGCCGATAGCGCACGATCGCTATGTAAACAGACACTGGACCGAGCAACAAGACAAAGATCATGATATTTGCGCTAATCAAAGTGTAGAGCGAACCGGGCTGGGAAAGCACGGGTGAGAAGATCATGGGCACAACAAGTACAAGTTGTGACAGGATAATGGTGGCAAAAGCGAAGACAACCCATTTGGTCTGCTGGCGTTGCACTGGAGTAGATACAGAGTGATAGCGATAGATCTGGGCGACTACGACCATACCCATGAAGCTAATCCAGAGTAGAAAAGAAAAGGTTGGGAACCAGCTAAATTGAGTGAGAGGTGAATTGGGATAGAAAAGCACATTGGAAGCTACCCATACCAGCACGAGCCAGCGTGTCCACTTTGGGACGAAACGCCCGTTAGGAAAGAGCGCGAAGACCATGAAGAGAATTATAGTGTTAAGGAAGTCCAGTAAGGTAGCCGGATATTGCCAAACGGAGGAGGTGTGTTCAAGCGCGGATGTGCTATTCGTTGCCCCTTGCGTTACCAATTGTAATGCGACGAGCAATGCTATCCAGTAGTTGGATTTGCGCCAGAAGATCAACCAACCAGCTGAAAACCAGATCAACGTTGAGATGATAGCCACGCTAACACTATATAAAGCGTAGCCAGTGAGCGAAATACCATGCGCCTCCAGTGCATGTGCTTGCTCAGCAGAGATCTGTACGCCATTGCAAGTGTCACCAGCGCACACGGACCGTATTTGAGCATAGAACATGGGAATGCTCACCACGAAGAGAAAAAAGGAGAGCACTGCCACAAGAATCCAGACTGCTTGCGCCAGTCTGAGCCAGTGACCCTGTAAGCGCGTCTCGGCTTCATCATGGCGCCTGGTGTTCACGCTGGTCTGGGCCGGTATATGTTCCAGGTTCATACTTCCACTCCTTCTCACCTTACTGAACAAAGTCCTAGTGCCCGCCTAAGCCCCTTGACTCTTGCAACCAAAGTACGTACAATTCAGCAACAAACATTATTTGTAATCTCTTTAGAAGAGGTAGCCGCAACATACCTTTACGAGGTAACACGTGCCTGACATACGTATCTATGCCGCGCCTTCGCTTACTGAAGTTATCAAACAACTTTGGATGTATCGTTCAAGCGGGATCCTCACTATATGGCCCGCAACAGGTGCGCGTCAAGAAGATACCAGGATTACGATTGAACTGGGACGCCCTCTCTATGTACACAGAGGATCACACTGGGAAAATGCCACAGAGTCGATCATGGTATGGCTAAATTCGTGGGGCGAGATTCATTTCTTGTTTCAATCTACAGAGGCTCGTTTACGGTTACCCCCTCCCGCTTTTTCTGCTCCTGCGCAATCTACCTTGCTGCAACAAAAACCACTTTCAATTAATACCCAACCACTACGGGCTACGTCGGCAAATAGTTGGGCAACACAGCCAACGCAGCTATCTTCTCTTCATACTACAAACCAGCAAGCGAAGGCCTTACCCGGCAACTCGAGTAGAACAGGAGAACTACCACTACCCCATGATCTCCTGCATGAGGAAGGGAAGAACAGCCTTACAACTAGCAATGATAGATCGCCTGCAACGATGGCAGGCAAAACAGCTATTGCATCCCTCACCTCTTACGGACGAGTATTTCCCCCGGCAAATCTTCCGCGTTACGACCGCACCATCTTCCTCCTCATTAACGGGAGACGAACAATTGCTGACTTTTCACAATTGACAAAACGTAGCACGGAAGAGATCTATGCATCGCTCCATCGCTTGCAGAATCTACAGATCATTACGATTGAGACGTTGCCTGCTCAGCCATAATCTTTCGCGCTTCCCTACACATTAATTCAACATATTGCGTTCAGCGTTCTGACTTCCCATGAGCATCTGACGCATTAAAGGCACCTCGCGCCGCAAAATGGTTATCTCCTCCTGCAAGCGCTCCATAGTGGAGGTAAGTTCTAAAAAATACTGCTTCTGCTCATTCGGCAGATCTAAAAAGTAGGCGATAAAGTGGGAAAGCTCTTCTGCCCTGTTCGGTAAATGATTGCGCATATCTCGCTCCTGCTCATTAGCTGCCTTCAGCAACAGGTCGATATACGTACCGAACAGGTTGTACGCCTGTTTGAACTCAGCATCAAGATCATCCATAGGCTCAAAAACATCCTCGTAAAGCTCGACCAGGGCTGAGAGGTAGGGTTTCTCGCGATGCTGGCTAAGAATGCGGAAGCGCTGCACGCCCACAGCCATAAGAATAATGCGTCCGTCCTCCAGTCGGTCCAGTTCACGTATCTCCGCCATAGTGCCAACAAGATACGGCTCTTCCGCTAAAGGCTGGCTCTCTGGACGCGCTAGCACAACGCCAAAGGGTGTTTTTTGTTCCTCGCAGTCGGCTATCATTTGACGATAGCGCGGCTCAAAAATATGCAGGGGCAGCACAACACCTGGAAAGAGTACTACATTTAACGGAAACAAAGGTAATTCAATTGCTCTAGCTGTCATCTTTTGCTATCTCCTGTAGCTGCTGCCACTTTATCATTCACCTGACACACTACACTATTAAGCATAGCAAAAAGAGGCATGGGACGGCAATCTTGCAAGCAGAAGCTGAGATCTTAAGGCCGATTATAAGCTTGCATAAGCTCGACCATCATCTATGCGCTTCATGATAATGCGGGTGCGCATGTGAATGATCAGGCCAGTGTCGATGGTCGTGAACATGCATCACACCAGGAGGCGGCAGTTCTTCAGCCGAGTGCGCATGTTCACCCGCGACGTGATAGGAGTGGTCGTGCCCGGGCCACCACTTCTCAGGATCGAAGTTGGCCACCAGCAGGCTCTCACCATGGTGCCATCGACTCCGAAAGGTATCATAATTCTTCTTACTCTTCGCCACCTGCTCGTCTTCGCTGAGACTATACCATTCACGATGGGGATGCTTCTCGATACGCTCGACCACAAGAGGAGTTGTGACCACGTGATACCCCGCGGTTTTGAAGAAAAAGCTGAAGAAAATATCCATCAAGCGATAAAAGCGGAATTTCTCGTCAATCCAACCAACTTCTGGCAAGAGCTCACGCCTGAAGGCCATTAGATATGCCTCTACCGCGTCGACGTCTGGTCCTGGCGCTTCATGAAAATCGCGCAGGTCGTCGGTCACCAGTCCATATGGTCCAGCCACTCCTACGCTCCGGTCAGCCAGCGTCATAGCTAGAGGTTCCCATATATCCCCTCTGACCTCGATCGAGGTGTCCATCAAAATGATACTATGGCCACGACTGGCACGCATGGTCGCATTGCGGCCAGCGGCAAATCCCATGTTGTGATCGGCAAACAGCACTTGCACAGCAATACGCTGCCCGAATTCTCCCACGAGATCGCCGCCGCGCGCCAACTGTTGGAGATAGGCCAGCGTGTCATCGGTCGAACCATTATCGATAATTACCAGTTCGACCTGTTGATCATAGACGTGCTTGCGGACGCTCTCGATACAGCGCTCGAGATCCTTTTGGCTGTTGTGAGCGAGCAGGTTGAGCGAAAAATCATAGAGATCAGGCCGCTGCGTATTATCCGGGATATCAGTGGAACTGGAAATGACTGTAAATTCATCCTCTGATCGACGAGGCAGCACCAGGGTACCACGAGCAGTATCTCTAAGAGCATACCCTGCGGAACTGAGTTTCTGCCGTACCTGATCTGCTTGTGCATAGTCGTTTCGAGCACGCTGCTGTTCGCGCTCGCGTACCTCCAGGGCAATACTGGAGGATACTGATGCCAGGTAGGTATCCGGGTCAGCCTTTTTTTCTGGCTGTTCGCTCTGCAAATACTCCTTCAGGTTAAAGCCGAGAATGCGATCCCAGTCCAGCAGGAGACGAACCCTATCAGCGGGCTTCAGTTCGTTTGAACGCAGCATCTCCCA
>DMFQ01000134.1:1341-5398 GCA_003450555.1 Ktedonobacter sp. | reverse complement strand
ATTCCCTGCAGAGGGTGTGCTGACAACAGCGGCCTCTAATACTTTGGGATGCTCATAGAGCACCTCTTCAACATCGCGTGGATAGATATTATAGGCTCCCGCGAAAATCAGATCCTTTTTCCGGTCAACAATAGTAAAAAAACCATCTTCATCCATACGCGCTAAATCACCCGTATGCAGCCATCCGTCTCTCAGTACCTCGCTCGTCTCTTTAGGCTTGTTCCAATACCCCTGCATAACCTGCGGGCCGCACACAATAAGTTCGCCCACATCACCTGGAGCAAGTGTCTCACCGCTCTTGAGATCAACAATACGCGCATTGGTAGCTGGTAGCGGAATGCCTATACTCCCTACTCGCCTCTCCCCCTTAAATGGGTTTGAGTGCGTCACGGGCGCAGCCTCCGTCAACCCATACCCTTCTACTAGATAACCTCGCGTCAGCTTTTCAAAAGCCTCTTGCACCTCAACCGGCAAAGAAGCTGAGCCACTTATACAGAAACGTATAGCCGAAACACCATAGGAACGCACCCTGGGATAGTTGGCAATCGCAAGATACAGCGCTGGCACCCCTGGGAAAATGCTGGGATGATGATCCTTTATAGCCTTCAGAATCTGCTCGATGCGTCTCGTTGGCAGCAGCACCAGTGAAGACGCCATCGCCACCGCAAAATTCATACAATCGGTAATACCGTAGGAATGCGAGAGTGGCAAAACACAGAGCACTACCTCCCGCCCTCGCTTGGCATCCTGTATCCAGTGCCGCGTCTGCACAACATTCACCACCAGGTTGGCGTGAGAAAGCATCACTCCTTTGGGCATATCGGTCGTGCCAGAGGTATATTGCAGCAATGCCAGGTCATCTGAACTTGTCTCGCTATGCAAAGGTGCTGCACTCTGGCTGCGCAGCAATTGCTGGAACGTATATTCCCGATAAGCTACTTTCTGTGGTGTCAACCGTCGTATCTCTGCTCCAGCTTCCATTGTGGCATCGACTTCTGCATGTTCGCCGTTCACAGCTTCTACGACGTTGTCGTGAGAGTTGGCCATACTTGTGCCGTGTGGCTCGCTCCCCTCGATCAAGCTGGCAATCAGCACGCGCTGGCGTATCGGAAGATATTCACGTACATCTGTGAAAATGATCTGCTTGATACTTGTATTGGTACAAACCCTTGCGGCCATTGCGCGATAAGATGTCAGGGTCAGTAACACCTGGGCCCCTGAGTCACGCAGTTGGTAGGCAATCTCCTCTTCGTTTGAAAGTGGGCTGCCCAGCACGACAATAGCTCCAGCTTTGAGCGTGCCATAAAAAGCTATCACACATTGGGGAACATTTGGCAGTAGGATTGCGACGCGCTCACCTACCTGCACTCCTATTTCGCGCAGGGCATGAGCAAAGCGGTTACTCAACAGGTCCAACTCGGCAAAACGAATCTTTTGCTCGAAGAAAATAATGGCGGGACGGTCAGGGAAGTCATGGGCGGCATTGCTCAGCATTTCGTGGAGAAGCTGTTTGGATGGAGCAATCGTGTGTGGGACATCGCTATCATAATGTTGCAGCCAGGGCATTTCAGCGAGACGAGCAGCCAGGGCGGAGCTGCGTTCGATAACTCAGCTGCTTCTCAGCTTTTGCATCCCGTTGTTTCGGCTCAACAAAACGACGAATTGCCCTGTTCACAGCATCTGGACGCTCCAATTGCACGAGGTGCGCGGAAACAGAGATGATGACTTGCTGGGCGTTAGGAATACTGCGCGGTACATCCTCATAATGCTCGCGCAAGAAGACTGTATCACGATGGCCAAGTATGACGAGCGTAGGCACGCGCAGTTGTTCTAGTCGCTCGCTGCCGCGCCAGCTCGACATCACACGGTCATGCATTCCCTTGAGCGTTCGTTGCGATGCATAAAGGGCAACGCCTATCGTTTTTGCCAAGCGGCTAAAAATGGGGTCAGGGACACTCATCAGTCGACGTAACCCTGGACGCACGATGAAGCGATTTGGCACGCCAATCAAGACCAGCCCATGCACGTCTTCAGGATGGCGCAGCGTATACTCGGTAGCTATCGCCCCTCCGAACGAGTGCGCGATAAGTGTAAAAGGTCGCTGCACTTCAAGCGCATCCAGGACCACTTCCAGGTCATCTACCAGGCCATCCATACTATATCCCGGTGACTCCGGATCATCACTGAGTCCATGTCCACGTAAATCAGGAGCAACAACACGCGTGGTTTGACCAAAGAAGCGCACCTGGTAAAGCCATTGCAACGCGCTTCCGCCATAACCATGCACAAAGACAAGCGTGCGAGCCGTACCTTCTGGTTGAATATCAAGCACGCTGATGCGGCGTATCTTTTTCGCAGGTCTACCGCCACCACCTGCATCACTCGTAGGAACATAGACGGTTCGGCGGTACAGCTCTACATCTAAAGGCATGGCATCACCTCGTTTCAGGTTGATGTACACGTTCAAGTATCGTCGCAAGCTGTCTACGTTCTTCCGCCGATAATGGATGTAATGGAGCGCGTGGAGAACCACCATAGCCAGCCGTCAGTTCGAGTGCGGCCTTCAAGCCGGCCACATTATAGGCAGTGGTGACCGCGGTATTAGCGGGAACAAGCCTTGCCTGCAAACTTCGCGCCTCTTCCAACTGTCCGGCAAGATAGAGTTCCTGCACACGGCAGACCTCGCGCGGAAAGATATTAGCAAGTGCGGCCACGGCTCCTACGGCGCCGACAACCAGTGCCGGCAGAAGATAGCCCGCGCTCCCAGCAAAGACACTGAAAGCTCTTTGCTGTTCCGCACCCACTGTGGTCGCGGCTACAATCTGCGCCAGCTTGGCCAGGTTCCCCGCGCTATCTTTGACGCCAATGATATTGGGATGTTCGGCAAGCGTAATAATCGTGCCTGCGTCAAGATCTATCCCGGCTGTATTCCCTGGCATGTTATAAATAACCACTGGTAGCGGACTACTCTCAGCAACCGCCCGGTAATGTGCAAGCAGCGTTTGAGCCTCCATACGACTTTTATAATAGAATGGTGGCAAGACAAGCGCCACATTTGCTCCAGTCCGTGCCGCCTGCTCGCAATTGTAAATGGTAGTCCGCGTCGATTGCTCTCCACACCCCGCGATAATAAGTGCTTCATTTCCGGCAGCCGACCGTGCCGCCTCAATCACCACCGCTCGTTCATCGCTACTAAGATGTACTGCCTCACCATTCGAGCCCATCACGACATATCCCGTTATGCCGCTTTCGGCCAGTCGCGCAATATGGTGCTGATACGTAGCAATATCTAATGCGTCATCAGTATCAAAAAATGTGGGAAGCGGCGGATAAATACCACCCAGGACAATTTCAGCCATCTTACATTTCCTCTTCTTGCAATACTGCTCATCAATGTGGCAATTATAACATAGTCAAACAGTGAGAGGCTCCGCTCGGGTCTGCCAGACCCAAGCGGAGCCTCTCACTGTTTTTCTTCTACCTACCTCAACACATTCACCAGCAAGAAACCGGCCACAAGAACAAGCAGCACCACAAGAGCAAAAGACATCATCCGCACCAGAGCAGCGCGACGAGACGCCTTCAACCGCAAAGTCTCCACTCGCGCATCCTCTAAAGGACACCAACCAGATGCTCCACAATATGGACAGAGCGGGAAAAGTTCATACGGGGGGCGCAGGCTATCATCTCCATAGTGATAGGCCCCCACTTCGTCACGTATCTGCTCGCTCTCAAAAACGGCTCGACAATGAATGCAGCGCAGCAGCAAGTACTCTCCCCAGTCGCTCGCCTTGCACGCGGGACAAATATCCAGCGGCCCGCGCCCGCGCAAAGATGCCAGCGTCCATTGATGATGACAGCGATGGCAATGGCGCGGATAATTGTTCCACGTCGCCAGCGAATCCTCGATATTTCCCTGCGCTTCAGTAGCCACTCCGCGCAACATCCCTCGCTCTTTCAAAGCCAGCGCTTCCCCCGAAGTAAGATCATAGGTCATGTCACCCAGGTCTATTCGCGCCGGAAGATCATCGCTTAAATCGGGAAAGCTATAATGGCG
>DMFQ01000134.1:0-1152 GCA_003450555.1 Ktedonobacter sp. | reverse complement strand
GCGATCAGTATAAACATATCCGCGCGGTGAAACAGCCCCTAAAACATGCTCCGAACGGCGCGCATCATAAGCCTTACGCTCCTCGGGATCGTTCAACGTCTGATAAGCAAGCAGCAAGACGCGCATACGCTCTTCCGCGTCCTCCCCCTTATAAACATCGGGGTGATACTGCAAGGCGAGTTTCTTAAATGCCGTCTTGATGCCGCTAGCAGGAGTGTTTGGGTCTACACCCAGCACGGCGTAATAGTCAGTAAACCTATCCATCTCAAATTAGCCAAACATAGTGAAAAAAGAGGGTGCAGGGTCGGGGTGTCCCCCAAATCTCCCCTCCTCCTTTTTCTCGCTGGAACTTCACTTTTCAATTAAATCGTATTATACATAAAAGCTATCGTATAAAATAGACGTATGAGAAAGGTAAAGGTTACAAACGTGCAAAGTTCATGGGATTATGAGCGCTTAAGCGAAGCCTGCCACAAAGCAGGCTGCATCCTCTGCCGCCTGACTGGGGAAACTACCCGGCGCTACCTGGAGACATGGAAAGACGAAATGTTTACCGACGTCAATGTACGAACTACTCTACGCAGCTCCAGGGGATTCTGTCATACTCACACCTGGCAACTCGTTCAAATGGGCGCCTCATTGCCACTCGCCCAGGCCTACCGCGACATCATTACAGATGAGATAGAACAACTTGCAAATGATAGCGGCAAGCACAAACAGCGCTGGTTCCACTCAAAAAGCGACGACACATCCTCATCCACCGCACCCTGCCCCGCCTGCCAGCAAAGCGACCAATCCCTTGCCCGCTTCACATCTTCCTTGCGCCAGGCCATATCCGACCCCACCTTTTATACCCTCTTCCTCTCCTCCCACGGCCTATGCCTCGACCATTTCCACCTGACTTGCACCCTCAAACCACTAACTACCCCCGAAACCTGGCTCCCCTTGCTCCGCACAGCACAACTCACCATTCTTCAACGACTGAACGACCAACTTTCCGAACTCATCCGAAAATACGACTACCGCTACAAAAACGAAGCACCCGGCCCCGAAATGACAGCCTGGCAAACAGCCGCCGCCCTCGTCGCCGGCGACGCCACCCCCCCACCGTAATAAAATGTACGGGCTGGGCTTGCCCCAGCCCTGCGCGTC
>DMFQ01000466.1:4395-5089 GCA_003450555.1 Ktedonobacter sp. | reverse complement strand
GGAGTCCGTCTCGTGGGCTCGGAGATGTGTATAAGAGACAGCCATAAAGACTTCTATTCCTTGCCTTGAGGCCATATCGCGCAGCAGCATGACTGCCGAGGCCAGGCGGGGTTGAGTTGACATGAGATTCTTCTCCGTTCATCATATGCATAGAGCTAAATACTATTGTATAGTATCATAAGAAAAAGAGAAAAGAGCACCCTAATTTAGATGGAGCATGAGCAACAAACAGATAGCCCATCACTATTACGCGTCGGCCTCATAGGAGACCCCGTCGCGCACTCCTACTCGCCCCGTTTTCAACAGGCGGCCTTCGATGCCTGCGGCATCCCCGCGCATTACGATCTCTGGCGCACGGAGGAGGGTGAACTCTCGGCGCGCATCGCCTCTTTGCTCGCACCGCAGTCTTTGGGCGCCAATATCACTATTCCCTATAAAGAGGCGGTACTGCCTTTACTGGACGTGGTTGATCCGCTGGCAGCACGCATCGGCGCGGTCAATACTATTGTGCACCGCAACGAGTATCTTTATGGTTACAACACCGATGCTCCTGGTTTGCTTCACGCTTTGGTAGAGCTAGGCGTTGGGAAGTTACGCGAACCACAATATCTTGCGAGTGCAGGGGGTGATGAGTTGATGAGAGCGAGGGAGGGTGACAGGGTGAGAGCGAGGGGCGGCGATCGGGACAGACAAA
>DMFQ01000466.1:2741-4333 GCA_003450555.1 Ktedonobacter sp. | reverse complement strand
CAGGGCGACCGCAAGGGTCGCCCGTACATTTCCTTTGGATGGGAGGGATGGGAGAGCCTGGCAGGATTTGAAGGAAAGCTTTTCATTTGAGGGCTATACGGTGGTGCTTTTGGGGGCTGGAGGGGCGGCGCGGGGAGCGGCTTTCGCGCTGGTCAATGCCTCGGTTGAACGGCTGGTTATCGTTAACCGCAACCTGGAACGCGCGCAGCGACTGGCCGCGGAGGTGCAGCAGGAGAGCAATTGCCAGGTGTTCTGCCTGAATGATCCGGAATTTCTGATTCCCCATCCTGCAACGCTCGTTATCAATGCAACACCGGTAGGGATGCATGGTGCAGGCAAGCAAGAACAACGTGAAGCTGAGAATGCCAGCACTTTCAGCCCCTTGCCAGCGGAAATATTGGCGCGTTTTGCGCCTGATACCGTTGTCTTTGATATGATTTATAATCCTACACAGACGCAATTACTTTGCCAGGCGCGCATCCTTGGCCTGCGTGCAGTCAATGGCCTGCCGATGCTCCTGCACCAGGGAGCGCTGGCTTTTACGCTATGGACAGGCCAGCCTGCACCACTCGAGGTGATGCGATCAGCGCTGCTCTAATTGCATTTCATTGTATCTGATTGCTTTCATGATAAGGAGGTTCTCCGTGAAATTTGTCAGCTTTTCTACTGCTGCCCTGCCCAGACCGCACCTGGGTCTCGTCAAGGACGATGAAATACTCGACATCGATCTTGCAGCACACGCCTTAACGATTATCGGGCCTGACCAGATGCAGGACCTGATCGCGAAGTACGAGACGTGGAAGATTCTGTTGCAGTCCATTATGGACAAAGTCGCTGGTCGTCGTTTCAGCGAGGTCAAGACCTTCGCCTCGATCGGCGCCGTCCATATCCTTAACGACGTGGAGCTGGCGGCTCCCATCCCGCGCCCGCACAAGAATATCATGTGCCTGGGGTTGAATTATGCTGAACACGCCAAAGAGTCAGCGGAGGCACACGGGCGTACAGCTAACCTGCCGGAGCACCCTGTTATTTTTACCAAGGCTCCTACTACAGTGAATGGTCCGCATGGCGATATCGTCATCGATGCAACGGTCTCTGAACAGGTGGATTGGGAGGCCGAACTGGCTGTTGTGATTGGCAAGATGGGCAAAAATATTCGTGAGGAGAATGCCCTCGACTACGTTTTTGGCTATACCGTGCTCAATGATGTCACCGCGCGCGATTTGCAGAACCAGCACCGCCAATATTTTAAAGGGAAAAGTATCGACGGCTATTGTCCGATGGGACCATGGATCGTTACTGCTGACGAGGTGGCGGACCCTCAGCAACTGCCTATTCGCCTGCGTGTCAACGGTGTGATCAAGCAAGAGTCGAATACAAGCATGATGATTTTCAACATCCGGCAAATCATCGCTATTCTTTCCAGGGGCATGACACTTGAAGCTGGTGATATTATCGCGACCGGTACGCCAAGTGGCGTGGGTTTCGCCCGTAATCCCCCTGAGTTTCTCAAGGCGGGAGATGTGGTGGAAACAGAAATTGAAGGCATTGGTATGATGCGGAATAAAGTAGTCCGACACTAAAAAAAGGGA
>DMFQ01000466.1:1453-2675 GCA_003450555.1 Ktedonobacter sp. | reverse complement strand
TCCCTTTTTTTAGTGTCGGACTATACCCTTACTTCTTCGCGCATCCAGGAGGGTATGCTGCCCCAGAGGTTGAGCGCCATGGGGCGGGTATGCCAGAGGCGCGGTGGCGTTGTTACATCGCGGTCGTAATATTGTTGGAGTTCGGCGGAAAGCTCGATATGTATACCCTCAGTGTCGGCGATACGCAAGAAGAGATCGTGACCGGCGCCATGTCGACCGGGACCCCAGAGCACGGAGGTCTGATAACGGCTTAAATGGTCGGCCCATGTCAGCAACTCTGGCCCGTTGAAGATGCTGTAACCCACGTGATCGACATCCATTTTTCCCTGGATAAGGGTGACTGTGTGATGATCGTTATTGCAGCGCAGCCAGGCACTTTCGCGTAACAACCAGTCGGAGATATCGAACCCGAGGGCTTCGGTGTAAAAGTCCACCATTTGCTCCAGCTGCGGAGTTTGTAATGCGATATGTTGTAAAGCTTGAGGGCGGAGTCGCGTCCGTCGTCCACCGACAGAAACAGATGAGCTTGCGAGGGAGTCTTCGGGCGTTACCGAGATTTCGATGCGATTCCCATCGGGATCGCTGAACCAGAGGGTATCACCCAGATCGGGGTCGCCGTCTCGTTCCGCCAGCGCCAGTTCAACGCCTGATTGGCTGAGGCGAGCTGCCAGCGCGGCCAGTTCGGCATCGGTGTCAAGCTCGAAAGCCAGGTGGTGCAGTCGAGTACGCCGAAAAGGGTTGCGTCCATTGCCCGTGCTGGGCCGTATATCGCTAAACAGCCCCAGGCAATGGTGCTCTTCACCAAGAGAGAGAAAGACGTTCGCGTTCTCCAGGTCGATATCCTGGTCGGTTGAGTTATCAAACGTGTTGCGCAGGTCGAATCCCAGGACCTGGCGATAGAAACGCGCCTGGGCCGCTACATCGTTTGACCATAAACCTACGTGTGCTAATCGCTTTACTTTGACCTTCTGTATCTGCTGCTCGCTCATTGTTTGCCCTCTCTTGCTGTACGTTACACCTCTGCCATGCCTCAACTGACTTCCATTACTATTAACGTGTAACATACGCAGTGGTACATAAAGGGTCAATGAAACTACCTAAAGGTCATAGCAAATGGAGAGATTTCCTGTATGTTTGGGCCGATGATGGCTAGAGGTATGTGGCTGCAAAGAAGAATACAAGGTCAATAAAAAGGAGGTGAGGGATGGGATTTCTATGGCTC
>DMFQ01000466.1:457-1274 GCA_003450555.1 Ktedonobacter sp. | reverse complement strand
ACTACCATATCAGCCAACACCTGATCGCTCTCTTTCCCGACATGGCTCTCATTGAGACAGATATACCTCTCAATATTGATGGCTATGCAGCAGCCAAACACTGTACCCTTAGCCGTAAAAACTTTTACCTATAACCAGATGAGCACTTATTGGAGAGGACCAGAACCCCAAGTTATGCAGATGCATTATATGATGGGACAGATAGGTGGTGCCTTCATTGGCGGAATGAACCAGCTTCCTACAGCAACAGAAGGTTCAGCATCAGAGACGCAGGATATAGTCAAGAAAGCGTGGCTTGAAGTGCGATGGCAGGGGAACGCGCTTGATGTGCTCATCTTGCACATCGAGGGTGAAGGGTTTAGCAAATTTCATTATTGGATTCTTGCTGACACAGAAGACGTTGCTCGTAGTTTCCTAGCTGCNNCCATCCAAATGGAACATAGAGATACGCGGTGAGGTGCTGGTATTCGACAATGGTTGCTGGTACAAAGACGAATATCTCTTCCAGGACATAAAGAATGCAACGTTCGATAACCTGATTTTACGAGGCACTCTGAAGCAGGAGATTCGTGACGACCTGGTGCAATTCTTTGCAGCGCGCGCACTGTATGAAGAGCTTGACGTCCCCTGGAAGCGCGGCATTTTGTTTATCGGTCCTGCGGGTAACGGCAAAACTCATACGGTAAAGGCACTCATCAACTCATTAGAGCAGCCCTGCCTCTATGTGAAAAGCTTCCGTGCCGCTCACACGCATGGAGCCGATGAAGTCAATATTCGCCAAATCTTTGACCGGGCACGCAGAAGCACACCCTGCGTC
>DMFQ01000466.1:0-377 GCA_003450555.1 Ktedonobacter sp. | reverse complement strand
TGCGTCTTAGTACTGGAGGATCTCGACTCGCTCGTCACACCACAGAATCGTTCCTTTTTCTTGAACGAACTGGATGGTTTCGCCGCCAACATCGGTATCGTGACCCTTGCCACTTCGAACCACCCGGAGCGGCTCGACCCAGCTATCCTTGAACGCCCGAGTCGCTTTGATCGTAAGTACCCCTTTGATCTTCCAGAAGTAACGGAGCGCAAGGCGTATATTGTCATGTGGAATGACGCGCTAAAGCCCAGGTTACGCCTCTTTGAAGAAGGGACGGCAAAGATCAGCCAACTGACCGAAGGTTTCTCGTTCGCCTACCTCAAAGAACTCTTCTTGTCCTCGAAGATGCGCTGGATTGCCAATCCCCAACAAGGCAC
>DMFQ01000265.1:19060-19401 GCA_003450555.1 Ktedonobacter sp. | reverse complement strand
TCAAGCTCCACATCATCCTCGCGCCGTTTGACGTGAGCCTTCAAATGCGTAATATGGTCAGGAGCGGACCAGTTTACTACTTCGCGGTCAGACGCCGCGTGAAAAGAACTCCCAGTAGCTAGCATCCCAATAGCTTCAAGCAAGTTCGTCTTGCCCTGAGCATTCTCCCCATAATAAAGAAAGAGCCCTCGTCCCAAAGAAAGATCAAGGTGCTTATAATTGCGAAATTCATTTAACGCGAGGTGAGAAAGAAACATTCTATATCCCGGGTAATCATGGCATCCCCATAAGCCTCCCCACCAGAACCAGGGCGGGGCAAGGGGCAGGGGCAAGCCCTGCCC
>DMFQ01000265.1:17092-19000 GCA_003450555.1 Ktedonobacter sp. | reverse complement strand
CCCCCGCCCTGATGCCCCCTGCGCGGCGAGTCCTGCCCTGATGCCCCCACTCTGGCGCTGCTCGCTCTGCTGCGCCTCCCATTCCCCCCAAAAACCACTACCGATTAGTGTGCATCGGCATAATAACATACGTATAATCAGCATGGCCAATCGGCTTGATCACGCCGGGTTTTGTCGCCGCGTTCACCTCGATAGCCACCTCGGGCGTACCAATCACAGCAAGTACATCCGCGAGATACTTGACATTAAAGATGATCTGCTGCTCTGGCCCATCGATAGCGGCATTCAGGACGCCCACGTTATCTCCCAGATCCTCTGCCGTTGCCTCGATAGTCACAACGCCCGCTTCCAGCCCGCTGCCATCTCCACCATCGATCTTGACCCGGGCGATATTCGAGCTGTCACGCGCGAACAATGCCGCCGATTTAACGCGCGCGGCGAACGTCTTTGTGTCTACCACAGCCCGTGTCGTGTGCTCTTTAGGAATAATCTGGCGATAGTTGGGGAAGTTCCCCTCGATCAGCCGCGACACAAGATCGATCTGCTCTGTGTGGAAGAGCACCTGGCTGCGATTGGGCGTGACAATCATCTGCACAGCCCCTTCTGACGGCAGAATACGTGCCAGTTCACTCAGCGTACGGGCAGGGATAAGAATATCGCCATGACTGGTGTTATCACCAGGCAGAGGGGCGGAACGTACCGCGAGGCGGAAGGCATCTGCCGCTGCGAACGTCACCTGTTCGTTCCCCACCTGGACAAGTACACCGGTAAAGACCGGGCGCGACTCGTCTTCGGATGCGGCAATTACCACCTCGGCAATCATCTCTTTGAGCATAGACGCCTCCAGTATCACTGGCGGCTCCCCACCTTCAGCACTGGGAATCATGGGAAATTCAGAAGAATCCATGCCCTTGATATTCGCGCTGCTATCCTCGCTCTTGATGTTCATTTTGTTCGAGTCGTCCGGCACCGCGATATCAACGCTGGTCTGCGACAAACTATTGACAAAATCGGTAAACAGTTTCGCGGGAACCGTCGTCGATCCCTCCTCGTGGACCTGGCAGTCCACCCAGCAGTTGATGCCAATCTCCAGATTCGTGGCCGATAGCTTCAGACGGCCATTATCGGTCGCTAATAAAATATTGGCTAGGATAGGGAGTGTGCTTCGATTTGAGACAGCATGGCTTACGATAGAAAGTCCGCGGTTCAAATCTTGTTGTTTGCATGTAATTTTCACAGGTGATCATCCTCCAGGCAGGCCATAAAACAGATGAAATTTGAGGTAAGTATACAGTAATCCATTAGAGAGAACAAGGTTTACCGTACGATTTCGTCATCTTTCTTGTCCTTCAGGTACTTTTCATTATCCTCCCCCAAAAGCGGAGGAGCCTTATACAACCTCGTCGGCGTCTCCGAAAGATGAATGGGCGACCCCGAAAGCTTGATCATTCCAGCAGTAGGATGCTCGCACTCCCAAACAAAGCCGCGCGCCTGCACCTGCTCATCCTTGAACACCTGGCCGATGGTATTAATTGGCCCACATGGAATACCCGTTGCACGCAGTTCTGTGAGCCAATCGTCCGTCTCGCGCTTCAGGAACAACTCTTGCAAGATCGGTATCAATTCGTGACGGTTGCGCACTCGCTGCGGATTGGTCGCGAAGCGCGCATCGCTTGCCAGTTCCTCTCGCCCTAAGAGTGTGCAAAGCGCTTGATAGAGCCGGTCATTACCACAGGAAACAACGATATAGCCATTGCGTGTGCGGAAAGCCTGGTAGGGGACGATATTTGGATGACCATTGCCAAAGCGCGTAGCCTCCTCACCCGAGATCAGGTGGTTGGCTGAAACATTGCCCAATAGGGAAATGGCCGCCTCAAAAAGCGAGATATCGATATGCTGCCCACGCCC
>DMFQ01000265.1:13376-16976 GCA_003450555.1 Ktedonobacter sp. | reverse complement strand
GTTATCCGCGACAGGCGAACCAACACGCTGCGGCTCACCGTCGACCTCTCCAGTCACCGACATGATGCCCGCCTCCGCCTGCGCCACGAAGTCATAGCCTGGCCGCAGAGCATAGGGGCCGTCCTGCCCATAGCCGCTGATCGAACAGTAAATCAAACCGGGGTTGATAGCCCGTAGCGTCTCATAGTCCAGCCCCTGCCTTTTCAGCGCACCAGGGCGGAAGTTTTCGACCAGCACCGTAGCCGTACTTATAAGTTCAAGCAGCCGCTTCTTATGCTCAACATTATTAAAATCGAGGGTGACACTATACTTGTTGCGGTTCAAACCCAGGTAATAGGCGCTCTCGCCGACAGTGTAAGGGGGACCAAACTGGCGTGTATCATCACCCTTACCGGGTTGTTCAACTTTAATAACCGTCGCGCCCATATCACCCAGCATCATCGTGCAATATGGACCGGCAAAAACACGCGAAAGATCAATGACAACAACATCTGATAGCGCAGCTTCCAAGTTGACTGTCCGCTGGGGTTCATCGTTTTTCTCTTCATGTTTATTCATAAGATTTTTGTTCGTGTCCTATCGTTAAGTGATGCTGCTCGTCGTTGATTTTGCTGTCAAACTCTTCATCTGTAGAGAAAACAGCAGCATAGAAGACCTTTGCAACTACACCACTTGACAGTCCATCTTGAGAAGAACGAGATATGTGTACACGGATTATATCTTTGTTTCTCTGTATTAGCAAGCCATTAGACACTCGAGCGGAAGCTTGTAACAAGAAGTGTCTGCGACGACGTTGCGCTTCCACGTAAACTCAAGCATGAAATACACCTACAAACCCCGTTCCGCAATCATACGCTGCAATTGCACTACACTCTTCTTCAAGTCCCCATCTAAATAGATACCGGGAACCTGTGAAATGAGATGAGTATAGTGTGCAAAAACTTGACCGCCAAAAGCAAAGAGGGGGCGCGGCTCTGGCATCGTTTGTACTTGCCGTGCCAGGTCGATCAGCGTCGATAGGTACGCTGGAATGGACAATGAAACACAAATAAGCGCGGGAGACATTTGCTTGATCGTCTGTAGCAGCCCCGCCGTTTCAATACTCTGTCCCAGGTAAGCAACGCGTATCCCCGTCCGTCGTAAAAAGAGGGCTAGCATTAAGGCCGCCAGTTCGTGTGGCTCACCAGGAGCACAGCACACGATGACAAGTGAGCCAGCGTTTGAGAAAGGAGTGACATGAAGCAGATTGGTCAACACACCTCGAAAAAAACCACTGGCAAAGTGCTCAACAGAAACGGTGATCGTTCCTTCTTCCCACAACTTTCCAATTTGCCACATCGTCGGAACGATGAGGTCGGCGCAGATCTGTTCAACGGAATAAATCGACAACACCGACGCCACCAGCATACTGGCTGTCGATTCATCTAACTTCTTGAACGCTTCGAGTAGCTGTTCACGTACCGTTCGCAGGTTATAACTTGCCCGGTAATTGCCCTTTTGTTCTGTGTTGGTCGGTGTCCATTCCTCTGTAGCATCGATTCCAGGTTGGTTTCGCTCCGTAGCTTCAGTCGTTAGCCCTTCTTGCGCAACTTCCGGCAAAGCTATATAGAAGGTGGGTGTATTTGCTGCGGAGGATGATCGCTCTTTTTGCAATCGTTGATGTTCTTCCTTTATATGACGGAAAAGGGCTATTGCCTGGCTGATCGACATCCCTGCATCGACACGCTCTTTGAGCCACCGAATTGTCACGATGTCACGTTCTGAATAGAGGCGGTAATCGTTGTTACCACGTTCGGGAGAGAGAATATCATAGCGCCGTTCCCATGCCCGTAACGTCGGAGCAGGGACACTTGTCTGCTGCACTACTGCTTTGGTATTGAAAATGGGGTTATCTGAGTAGCGCTTTAGATCAAGCCATTCATTTTGCCCATTTTGCACTATCATATACCTTCTTCCGTTCGCCTGTGAGCAACAAATCCCGCGCGTAATCACAAGCGGCAGCCCTGTTATAGATACTAATCCCCATCTAGTTCTGCTGGGCAATGCCGTTCATGATGGGCATAATGCATTCGGCAATATGCAGCGCCTTTATGGGTACCAACTAATTCTTATAGTATTCGAACTCAGCATAGTGCTTAATTGATGAGGCAACTATACCATAGAGCAATAGCGTAAATCCACGATTCGCATATGTTTTATTTTGTTACAGATACCAAATTCATTTTCAGTTAAGAACAAGATGCAGATAGCCATGTAAACGGGTAAAAACTTGACAAGCACAGGAAAGATTGCTATGATGTCATGGCTATCGTGTTACACATAAGAGAAAAACTCTTTGTGGTCAAAGCCCCTCATGCTTCAATTAAAGTGAGGATACCCGCTCCACATACCTATTTGATCGATCTCACGTAGCGCCTGATCTGATCGATAATGCATTATAGCGCATGTATCGCATGTAGCGCCATCGTAGTGCTGGCATCACTCGTTCAGATCTGGTTGGGATTGCATAGAATAACGTCCAGGCAATGGAACTGTATTAAGGAAGGCTTCCACCAACGCCTCCTACGTATCCGCCTGGAGAAGATAGGTATACAGTGGAGACGGATAAGGAGAACGAAGAAAATATGTTTGCAGTCATTAAAAGTGGTGGAAGACAATACAAAGTTTCCGTGGGCCAAACGCTTGAGGTCAACCGACTTCCAGTCGATGATGGAGCACAGGTAAAGTTTGAAGAGGTCTTGCTTATCTCCGATGCCAATAGCTCGATGATCGGTACCCCTCTGGTAGACAATGCTGTGGTGCTCGCAACGGCTGTTAAACAGGACCGCGGCGAAAAATTGATTGTTTTCAGGTACAAAGCGAAGAAACGTGTCCGCCATAAGCGCGGTCACCGCCAGGAACTCACCGTCCTGTCGATTGACGATATTGTTGCCGATGGGAAAAGCCTCATCACTGGCAAGCCTCCAGTAACCCGAGAAACACCGGCAGAGGACGAAGAAACAACAGCTTCAGTCACTAGCGAGGCCGAGGAGAACGAGGCACCTGTAAGTGAAGAATCTGAAACCGAGCAGAGGACGTCCCGTCGCCGTCGCACCGCACAGGTTGAGGATACTGAAAGCAAAGCAGAGGAAGAGTAAATCATGGCACATAAAAAAGGTGTGGGTAGCTCTCGCAATGGTCGAGACAGTAAACCCAAAATGTTAGGTGTAAAACGCTTCGATGGGCAGTTAGTTACCGCCGGTAGCATCATTGTTCGTCAGCGTGGCACAAAAATTAAACCTGGAGATCATATCGGTGTTGGTCGTGACCATACCCTTTTTGCTCTCATTGACGGCTATGTCAAGTTCGGCCACGACTCTCGCGAGAGGCGTAAGGTCAGCATCTACACAGAGTTCCCTGGTCGCCCCTCGATAAACGAAATCATAGCAGCCGAAACTGCGGACATCACTGCCGCTACGGCTGCCCAGGCCTGAGTAATCAACACTCGTAAAAAAGACAATACTGGCAAACCGCTAGCATTGTCTTTTTTGTTTGGTAAATATGAACGATACAAAGATCCCGTATAAGATATACTTAAGTGAAATGTACGGGCAGGGCTTG
>DMFQ01000265.1:12647-13223 GCA_003450555.1 Ktedonobacter sp. | reverse complement strand
GCAGGGCTTGCCCCTGCCCTGACGGACTATGAAAGGATAATCTATGCGAGCGATAATCAGCGTAGCTACCCGTGAAGGACTTCCAGAACTCGCACGAGATCTGCAAAAACATGGCGTAAACATTTTTTCAACCAGCGGTACCCTCAATTACTTAAAAACAGCGGGCATTGAAGCCGAATCCGTTGGTACCCTCACCCAATTCCCAGAAATACTTGGCGGCCGTGTCAAAACGCTCCACCCTACTATTTTAGGAGGTATTCTGGCACGTCGTGACCTACCCGAACATAGTAAAGAGCTGCAGGCACATGCAATCGTGCCAATAGACATCGTCGTAGTCAACCTCTATCCCTTTGCCGAGACTATCGCGCACCCGGATACCACCCTGAGCGATGCGCAGGAGCAGATTGACATTGGCGGTGTGACATTAATTCGCGCGGCAGCAAAAAATTTCCAGGACGTAATCGTAATTGTACGCCCACAGGATTATGTAACCGTAATGCAAGAGTGGGACGAGTTAGGTGAAGTCAGCCAGGAGACACGCAGGCGGCTCGCTGCTATTGCCTTTCAGCATACCGC